>JAIXSA010000008.1 GCA_027484915.1 Paracoccaceae bacterium
AGGCCCTGTCGGGGACACTGGCCGAGCGCACGGCGCGGACCATTGCGGCGGGGGTGGACATCGCGCTGCACTGCAAGGGCGACATGGCGGAAATGGTCGCGGTCGCCGGTGCAGCGGGGGTCATGGGACCGGACGCCCTGACACGGGCCGAGGCGGCGGTGGCGGCGCGCCGTCCTGCCCTTGTGGACCTGAAGGCGGCGCTGGCCGAGTTGGCGCATGGCTGACGAGGCCTGGGATCAGCCCGAACGCATCCCACCCGAAGAGCGGCTGGCGGCCGAGGCCCTCATCGTCGATGTGGACGGGTTCGAGGGGCCGCTGGACCTTCTGTTGACGCTGAGCCGGACGCAGAAGGTGGACCTGCGGAAAATCTCGGTGCTGCAACTGGCCGAGCAATACCTGGGCTTCGTCGAGAAGGCGCGCAGTCTGCGGATCGAGCTGGCGGCGGATTACCTGGTGATGGCGGCGTGGCTTGCGTTCCTGAAGTCGCGGCTCTTGCTGCCTCCTGAACCTGGCGACGAGGGGCCTTCAGCCGAGGACCTGGCGGCGCATCTGGCGTTCCAGCTGGAACGGCTGCAGGCGATGCGCGACGCGGCGGCGCGGCTGATGGGGCGGGATCAGCTGGGGCGGGATTTCTTCGCGCGCGGCGTGCCCGAGGACCTGACGCATCACCGGAACGTCACCTATACTGCGACGCTGCTGGACCTGATGCGCGCCTATGCGCAGATCAGGACGAAGGACGAGTTCCGGCCCTTCGTGCTGGACCGGGAACATGTCTACACGATGGAGCAGGCGCTGGACCGGATGCGGGGGCTGATCGGATTTGTCGGCGACTGGGCGACGCTGGTCAGCTTCCTTCCCGACGGCTGGGACGTGACGCCGATGGCGCGACGGTCCTCGCTTGCCGCCCACTTCGCGGCGGTGCTGGAGATGGCCAAGCGCGGGCAGGTGGTGCTGCGGCAGGGCGAGACCTTTGCGCCCATCGAACTGCGGCGGAAGGACGGGTAGATGGTCGAGGACAGCGAGGAAAGCCTGTTCGACGCGCCCCCGATGGGCGAGCAGGAGCGGATGGTGGAAGCGATCCTGTTCGCCTCTGCCGAGCCGGTTAAGCTGGCCGAGCTGCAGGCGCGGATGCCGCATGGCGCGGACCCGGCCGAGGCGCTGGTCTATCTGAAGAAGCGCTACGAGGGGCGAGGGGTCAACCTGGTGAAGGTGGGCGACGCCTATGCCTTCCGCACGGCGGCCGACCTTGGGTTCCTGATGCGGCGCGAGACGGTCGAGGTGCGCAAGCTGTCGCGCGCGGCAATCGAGACGCTGGCGATCGTGGCCTACCACCAGCCGGTGACGCGGGCCGAGATCGAGGAGATCCGAGGCGTGGCGGTCAGTCGGGGAACCATCGACCAGCTGATGGAGCTCGAATGGATCCGGCTGGGGCGGCGGCGGATGACGCCGGGCCGGCCCGTCACCTTCGTGGTGACCGAACAGTTCCTGGACCACTTCGGCCTGGAATCGGCACGCGACCTGCCGGGGTTGAAGGAACTGCGTGCGGCCGGGCTGCTGGACAGCCGACCGTTGCCGGGCCAGGGCGCGGCGTCCGACGAGGAGGACGAGGCATTGGTCGGGCAAAGCGAGTTGTTCGAGGACTGAAGGCTCTGGTTTTTGCAGCGGTCCACCCCATATCGGTGGGCGGCGAAGGGGAGACGCGGATGGATCTGAACGGTCTTTTCAGGATGCTGACACGGATGTTCCTGAACAAGGCGGTCAACGCCGGGATCAATTTTGCCGCGCGCCGGGGCAAACCGGAGGCCGAGATGACCCCCGAGGAACGCGAGCAGGCAAAAAGCGGGCGCGAGATGGCGCAGCGGGCGAAAGAGATCTCGAAGGTCACTCGTCGGCTTTGGCGCTAAGGCCGCACGGCCGGGCGAGGCCCATCAGGGAAAGGGTGTCTGACAGCGGGCCGGGCAGTGTGAGGCCCGGCTGGATGTAAAGTCCGGTGGCCAGTCGGTCGTCAAGCCGCGTCATCCAGGTGACCGACAAGAAGGGCGCTGGAGGCTGACGCGATCCGTAGGCGTCTACTGAGCCGAGAGAGCCCACCACAAAAGCCTGCAGGCTGTCTGACATCGCCTCGACCTCGGCGCGGGAAGCACGCCAGCGCATCGGATGTGGGCCGGGCAGGCCCGCACCCCTTACCTGGATCAGGCTGATCCAGCCGTCCGACAAGGCGAAGCTGCAGGACACGGAGTGATCGGGCGAGCCATCGGGCCAGACCTCCAGCGTCAGGCGGTTGGCATAGACGGGCAGGGCGGTCAGAGCGGCCGCGATCCCTGCCACCAGTCCCTGCCAGTGCGCGCCTATCATTGGCCGCCCTCCCGGTTCCGGGCAAAGCGTAGCATCAAACGCGCGTCAGGTTGTCCGGAATTGCTTGGCGAGCTTCAGGCCCTGGCCTTGGTAATTCGAGGCGATGCCCGCGCCATACAGTGTCTCGGGCCGTTCCGACATTCGTTCGTAGACCAGACGGCCGACGACCTGGCCGTGTTCCAGCACGAAGGGGGCTTCGTGGCAGCGCACTTCCAGCACCCCGCGAGAGCCTGCGCCGCCAGCGGCGGCATGGCCGAAGCCGGGGTCGAAGAAACCTGCGTAATGGACGCGGAATTCGCCGACCATCGCAAGGTAGGGTGCCATCTCGGCGGCATAGTCGGGGGGAATGGTCACGGCCTCGCGGCTGACCAGGATGTAGAAGGCGCCGGGGTCCAGGATGATGCGGCCGTCGGTCGTGTGCAGTTCTTCCCAGAAATCGGCAGCGGGATAGTGGCCGATGCGGTCAAGGTCGACGACGCCGGTGTGTGGCTTCGCGCGGTAGCCGACCAGCGTGCCCGTCGCGGGCTTGAGGTCGACCGAGAAACCCAGGCCTTCGGAAATGACGGCCTCGCCCGATACCAGCGGCTCTTTTGCGTGCAGCGTGGCAAGGTCGGCGTCCGACAGGACCGCCTGGCCCTGGCGGAAGCGGATTTGGTTCAGACGCTGGCCTTCGTGGACAAGGACGGAAAAGCTGCGCGGGCAAACCTCGGCGTAGAGGGGGCCGGTGTAGCCTTCCGGAATGCGGTCGAATTCGGTGCCGCCATCGGTGATGGTCCGGGTCAGGAGGTCCAGACGTCCCGAAGAGCTTTTTGCGTTGGCAACCGCCGTGACGCCTTGCGGCAGGGCCAGGCTTTCGGCCAGAGGAATCACGTAGACGCAGTTCTTTTCCAGCACGGCACCGCCATCGAGGCGGACTTCGTGCATGGTGAATTCGGCAAGGCGGTCCTGCACCCGGCGGCCCTGACCGGCCAGGAACGAGGCGCGGACGCGGTAGGCCACGGGACCAAGGCGGAGATCAAGGCTTGCAGGCTGGATCTGGTCGTCCCGAATGGCGGGCTTGGCGGACAGCGCGCCTTTGGCGATCAACCGGCGCAGGGCCTGGGCGGGCAGAACTCCGGATGTCATCGTGGCCCTCCGGGCGTTGGATATGAAACCGCCCGCACTGCCGGGTGGCAGGCGGGCGGGTTTTCGATGGTCGGGCCGGAGAGATTCGAACTCTCGACCTCCCGCCCCCCAGACGGACGCGCTAACCAGGCTGCGCTACGGCCCGACACGGGGGGATACATACCGGTATTCCGGGCCGGTGCAAGCGGGAAAGCACATCCGGGCGTCAGCCGATGCCGCCTTCTGCCCGGCCGGCTGTCCGGGCGCGCAGGGCGGCCAGACGGGACGCCAAGGCGGCAAGCTCGTCCCTGCGGGACCGCAGACTTCCGCGCGGCAATGCCCTGATGAGGCTGGCAAAAGTGGCATCGTCGCGCAGCGAGGGCTTGCGGGGGGTCAGGGGGGCAGGTTTCGCTGTCGCCTCGGCCCGGGCCAGAGCCGGGGGCGTGTCGAACAATGCCAGCTGGCTTGGGGTGGTGGGCGCAGGATCCGGACGCGTGACCGGAACAGGCTCTGCCTCGGTGTCGTCGTCGATGGCGATGAACCCGGCCTCGTGCAGGTCGTCGGCCGGGGATCGCGCTGCGTCGGGCAATCGTTCCGCCGACACAAGGTCGTCGAGGTCCACCGAATCGTCCGACAGCCCGGCCACATGCCGCACCCCGTGGTCGCGCAGGATCTTCTGCAGGCCGCGGATCGTCAGACCTTCGTCATGCAAAAGCCGCTTGATCCCGGTCAGAAGCGCCACATCTGCAGGTCGGTAATACCGCCGGCCGCCCGCCCGCTTGACCGGCTTGATCTGCGGAAACCGGCTTTCCCAGAACCGCAGCACATGCGCCGGGGTGTCCAGGCTTTCGGCGACCTCGCTGATGGTGCGGAAGGCGTCTGGCGACTTGTCCATCGGCCCTTAGCGCTTTTTCCCGGCCGCCACGCGGTCCTTCATCAGGTGCGAGGGGCGGAAGGTCAGGACCCGGCGCGGCGAAATCGGCACCTCTTCGCCGGTTTTCGGGTTGCGCCCGACCCGCGCTGTCTTGGCACGGACCGAGAAGGTGCCGAAGGACGAGATCTTCACCGTCTCGCCCTGCGCCAGGGCGTCAGACATGTGTTGCAGGACCGCTTCGACGAGATTGGCAGATTCGTTGCGGCTGAGGCCCACTTCGCGAAACACCGCTTCGGAGAGGTCCATCCGGGTCAAGGTCTTCTCGCTCATCTCGTCCCCCACGAGTTGTTATCGGGGGAGATTGGGCCGGATGGATTTCCGAGTCAATATCAAGCACTTGGGAAGCGTGCTTAAAGGCGCTTACCAGCGCAGGACGACCGAGCCCCAGGCCAGGCCCCCGCCGATGGCCTCGGTGACTACCAGATCGCCTTGCTTGATCTGGCCGCGGGCCTTGCCGACGGACAGCGCGAGAGGGATCGAGGCGGCCGAGGTGTTGCCGTGGTCCTGCACGGTGACGACGACGCGGTCCATCGGGACCTGCATGCGTTTTGCGGTGCCCTCGATGATGCGGATGTTGGCCTGATGGGGCACGATCCAGTCCACATCCTCGGACGTGAGGCCCGCCTTGTCCAGCGCGGCGTGCGCAGTTTCGGAAAGCTTTTCAATGGCATGGCGGAAGACTTCCTTGCCTTCCATTACCAGGTGGCCCGTGGTCCCCGTCGAGGTGCCGCCGTCGACGTAGAGGATGTCCTTGTAGCGCCCGTCCGAGTTCAGGTCGGTCGCAAGGATGCCGCGGTCGGCAGTGGTTCCGGTGCCTTCGGTCGCCGCCAGCACCACCGCGCCCGCCCCGTCGCCGAAGAGAACGCAGGTGCCGCGGTCCTTCCAGTTCATCAGGCGGCTGAAAGTCTCGGCCCCGATGACGAGGACGCGGGTGGCCTGGCCAGACAGGATGAGCGCATTGGCGTTGGCGAGGGCATAAACGAATCCCGCGCAGACGGCCTGGACGTCGAAGGCGAAGCCCTTGGTCATGCCAAGCGCGTTCTGCACCATCGTGGCGACCGAGGGGAAGGTCAGGTCGGGCGTCGAGGTGGCGACGATGATCGCGTCGATCTGCGCAGCGTCGATGCGGGCATCGGCGAGGGCGGCCTGGGCGGCGCGGGTGGCAAGATCGCTGGTCATTTGGCCGACGGCCGCGAAATGCCGCCGTTCGATGCCCGAGCGCGACCGGATCCATTCGTCCGACGTCTCGACGATGGCTTCGAATTCGGAGTTGGGGACGACGCGGTCGGGCAGATAGTGCCCGACGCCCCTGACTACGGCGCGTATCATTCGGAAGGATTGCCTCCGGTCCCGGCCTGTGCGGCCCCCACTTGCGCGGCATCCTGCCCCGCAGCTTCGGCGGATGCAACCCGCGCCGCGAGGCGTTCGAGGAACCCCGCCTGCGACAGTTGGTAGGCCAGTCCGATGGCAGCGGCGACCCCGGTCGCGTCGGCCGAGCCGTGCGACTTGACGACGGTGCCGTTCAGGCCAAGGAACACGCCGCCGTTCACCCGGCGAGGGTCGATGCGCATCTGAAGCCGCTTCAGTGCCCCGCGCGCCAGAAGCGCGCCAAGCTTGGCCAGCAAGGTCGAGGTCAGCGTCTGCTTCAGCAGGTCGCCGACCAGCCGTGCCGTGCCCTCGATCGCCTTCAGCGCCACGTTGCCGGTGAAGCCGTCGGTGACGATCACGTCGACCCGGTCCGACAGGATGTCGGTCCCCTCGACAAAGCCCACATAGTCGAAGCTGCCTGCATCGGCGCTGCGGCCAAGTAGGGCGTGCGCTTCGTGCAGTTCGGCGCGGCCCTTGTGTTCCTCGGTGCCTACGTTGAGCAGGCCGACCCGCGGGCGGGCAATCGCCAGCCCGTTGCGGGCGTAGGACGCACCCATGAAGGCGTATTGCAGCAGATCGCCCGGATCGGCCTTCACGTCCGCACCCATGTCAAGCATGACATTCATCTTGCCGGGTGTCGGCGTGGGAAAGAGGCTGGCGATGGCCGGGCGGTTCAGGCCAGGAAGCTTGCGAAGCCGCAGCATCGAAACGGCCATCAACGCACCGGTATTCCCGCAGGAGACCGCCGCCGCCGCTTCACCGTCCTTGACCGCGTCGATGGCCGAGAACATCGAGGTTCCCTGCCCGTGACGCATGACCTGGGCGGGCTTGTCCTCCATCTTCACCACGCGCTCGGCATGTCGGAGCGTGATGCGCGACGCGACTTCGGGATGACGGGCCACCAGGGGCCGCAAAACGGCCTCGTCGCCATGCAGGATCGCGGCCAGCCGGGTATGCTGGGCCAAAGACTCGACAAGGCCGGCAACGACTGCTGCCGGCCCCCGGTCGCCACCCATGGCGTCAACCGAAATGACTACGCGCTCATTGGCCGGGGCAGACGCAGACCTAAGGTCGGGTGCCATCGGAAAAGGGCGCTAGGAAGCGGCTTACGCCGCGTCCTCGTCAACGTCCACTTCGCGGGCCATCGAGACGACTTCGCGCGAATCGTAGTGGCCGCAGGCGCTGCACACGTGGTGCGGACGCTTCAGCTCGCCACAGTTCGGGCAGTCGTTCGGGTTGGCGGCCACCAGGGCATCATGCGCGCGGCGCATGTTGCGGCGGGATTTCGTGGTGCGGTTCTGCGGGACAGCCATGTCTCAACCTTCGGGCAGTGGGGACATGCCCCGGATTTCCTTTGTGATTCAGCTGGCTCCAGCAAGATTCGGCAATACGATACCGATGCTGCTTCACAGCTTGAATGAGGCGCGGAACATACTCGGATTTCCGGTCGGCGCAAGCCCCTTTTCGCGGGTGCAGCGGGGGCTTGGACGCGGGGTCACGACTGGCCATCCGGGCCGGATTCATTCTTGGCCTTCAGCTTGTCGGCAAGGGCCTGCAATGCGGAGAACGGCTTTACATCGGTATCGGAAAGCGGGGCCACGCCGTCGCCGGCATGCAGGGCCTGGGTGAACTCCACGCCCGGGGCGCGAGGGTACAAGGGCAGGGCCAGCGCCAGCGCCTCGGCAGCGACTTCGGCCAGATCAATGACTTCGGGCATCGGCTCGAGTGTGTCATCCTCGGGCATCTCGACCTCTTCGCCCTCGGGTAGCTGGTAGCCGGCGACGTAGCGGCGGCGGACGGCCTCATCCACGGTCGCGGGTACTGGTACCAGGGTGACGGAACAGGGCTGGTCGGCGCGGGCGACAAGCCGGGCCTCAAGCAGCAGTTCGTCGCGGCCGTTCGGCCGGATCTCGCCGGTCAGATCAAGATGGGCCAGACCCAGAAGCTCAAGATCCTCGGCCAATGCCTTCCGTTCCGCCGCATCGGGGCGGTAGCTGAAGCGGGTCGGCTTCCTTGGGCTAAGCCCGCCAGTGCGGAAGCGGGTGGGGCGGGATTGATCGGGATCGGTCATGATCGGCTTTCCGGATACCGGCCGCACAGCGGTACGGCGTTCCATTCTTGAACAAGGGGCGCATAGTCTGTTATCCCGAACACCAAGGGTTTTGAAGAACCCGCATCGAGAGATGACACAGCAGCGGGGCATGAGGGCAGGCATGGCAGATTTCCGGTTGGCGCGGTCGGTCCTGGCGGCCTGCCAGACCTCGCGCAAGGGGTGCCTGATGCTGGCCCTGGTCGCGACCATCGCGGCGTGTTCGCCGATCTACCGCAACCACGGCTATGTGCCCAGCGAAGAAGAGCTGGCGCAGATCGAGGTCGGCACCGACACGCGCGAGACGGTGGGTCAGAAGATCGGCCGCCCGACGACGTCTGGCCTTCTGAACGACGTGGGCTGGTTCTATGTCCAGAGCCGCTACAAGCATTTCGGCCCGCGCGAGCCGAAAGAGGTGGAGCGTCAGGTCCTGGCCGTGACCTTCAATGAAGCCGGGACGGTCGAGAATGTGGCCCGCTACGGCCTGGAAGACGGCAAGGTCGTCCAGATCTCGCGCCGGGTGACCGAGACCAACGTCAAGGGTCTGAGCTTCATCCAGCAGATCCTGGGCAGCTTCGGCCGAATCCAGGCGGGCGACCTGCTGGCCGACTGATCACTCCTCGGGCTCGAAGGTCAGGGCGACACCGTTGATGCAATAGCGCAGGCCGGTGGGCTTGGGGCCGTCGGGGAAGACATGTCCAAGATGCGCGTCGCAGCGGTTGCAGTGGACCTCGGTCCGGCGCATGAACCAGCTGTTGTCGGACTGCTCGCCCACCATCTCGGGGTCGAGGGGGGCGTAGAAGCTGGGCCATCCGGTGCCACTGTCGAACTTGGTCTTCTGGTCGAAGAGGGGCGCGCCGCAGCAGATGCAGCGGTAAGTGCCCGGATCCTTCGGGAAGGAATCGTGCGTGAAGGCGCGTTCGGTGGCGTGCTTGCGTGTCACCTTGTAGGCGAGGTCCGAAAGCTGGGCCTGCCATTCGGCGTCAGTCTTGACGATCTTGTCCATCGGGGTCTCCTTTGTTGCTAATCTAGGGCCTGTGGGGGCGGGGGGAAAGGGCGTGGAGCCACTTCGGAAAGGCGGGCTGGTTGCAAGGCTGGCCGCGGGGCGGTCGGACATGGGCCGGGTGATGGCCTTGCGCGCTGCCTGCTTCCCGAGAACCGGGGGCGTCGAGGAGGACGCGCAGGATGCGCTTTCGGCCCATGTGCTGGTCGAGGGGGATGGCGGGCTTCTGGCCTATTTCCGGGTGATGCTGTTCGGCTGGGGCGCCGGGCTGGCGCAGGGCTATGCGGCGCGATTCTATGATTTGGGGCCCCTGTCCGGCTATGCCCGCCCGATTGCCGAGATCGGGCGGTTCTGCGTGGCGCCGGGCGGGGTGCATCCGGATGTGCTGCGGCTGGCCTGGGGGGCGATGACGCGGCTGGTGGACGAGGGGCAGGCGGGGTTGCTGGTCGGCTGCTCGAGTTTCCGGGGCGCCGGATGGGAGGCGCACCGGGCGGGGCTTTCGCTTCTGGCGGCCGAGTTCCTGGGACCGGCGGACCATCGGCCGGGGCGGAAGGCGTCGGAGGTGGTGGAGTACCCGGCCCTGGTCGGGCCGGTTGAGGACCGCCGGGCGGCGCTGGCCGGGCTGCCGCCTTTGCTGCGGACCTATCTGGGGATGGGGGGCTGGGTCAGCGACCATGCGGTGGTGGACCGGGAGTTGGACACGCTCCACGTCTTCACCTGTGTGGAGGTGGATCGGGTGCCTGCGGCCCGCGCAGCCAGTCTGCGGGCGGTGGCGGGGTAGCGCGCCGCGCGCGGACGGCTTCAAGTGATAAGCTAAATCAAGGAGTTACTCGCGGACGTTAAGGTTGCGTTTACCTTCAGCCGGTGGTCACCCGCCATCGTATTGCGCCTTGATTTCGGCGCCGATGGTATAGGCTTCGGCCTCGACCGCCACGTGGTCGCGGACGTAGCGGCGGGCGAAGTCCATCAGACCCCAACGGCGGAACTGTTCGACGTGCTTCACTTCGTGGCCCCAGAGGGCGACGTTGTTCCGGGCGTCCCAGGTATCGTGGAAGATGATCGTGTCTATTGCGGTGACGGCGGTGGCGTCGCTGTAGCGCATGGCGAGGGACTGGACGCTGGCATCCTCGGGCGCGCCGACGCGGTATTCGATGCTGTCGAGAAGATCGGCTGGATACCAGTGCAGGAGCGCTTCGCGGATGTGCGGGGGCAGCGGCTGGGTGCCTTGTTCCCAGGCGGCATCGCGCGAGGCGACGAGGGCATTGGCCAGTGCGGTGGCCGCGACCTCGTAGCCGGTGTCGAGCACGGCAGAGGGGTCGAAAAGCCCCTGGGCCTGCGGCGCCGTCGCGGGCAGGGCCGCAAGGCAGAGGGCGAGGAGGAGGCGGGCGCGCATGCGGGCAGGGTGCCAAGGTTGGCAGCGCGGGGCAACGGGGACCGGGGCGGGGTGACGCAAAGGTGAGGACGGTGCGGGGAGTCTGGCAAAAATGAGCGCGGCCTGCGGCGAAGGAGAAGGGTCAGCCGACCCGGTAGGTCAGGCAGATGGCATTCTCGCCGACACGGTCGCTGGCAGTGAGGCGCATCGGGGGGCGGGGTCCGAGGAAGAGGGGGCGGCCGTGGCCGAGGGCGACCGGATGGTAGACGAGGCGGTATTCGTCCACCAGGCCCCAGTCCGACAGGCTTTGCAGAAGAACGGTGCCGGAGACGTCGACTTCGCCGTCGAGGCGGGACTTCAAGGCGCGGATTTGAGCCTCGACGTCGGTCGAGATGAGGGTGGCGTTGGGGCCGACCTCGGTGAGGGTGGTTGAGACGACCCATTTCTTCTGCGCCCGCCAAGCTACGGCGAATTCGCGTTCGGCATCGCCCCAATCGGCCTGGTCTTGCTGCCAGTAGGTCATCAGCTCATAGACCTTGCGACCGTAGAGGGTGTTTGGGGTGCGCTTCACGGCGTCGATCCAAAAGCGGAACCCCTTTTCATCGGGAGCCATCCGGTCGTGGTCGACGTAGCCGTCGAGCGATAAGTTCACGCTGCACACGAATCGTGCCATCGCCGGTCTCCTTTTGTCTGGATGCGGGTCAGTCTGCGAGGCGGGGCGCGCAAAGGCCAGTCGGGATTTCCCCGGATCGGGCGGTTTTCAAATGGAGCGCGTTCCGCGCGAGGCTTTTGTCTCGGCCCTGCGTGTGAAGGACATGCAGGACCTCGGACGCGACAGGGTTTGCTCGAACCGGTGGCGCAAACCCTGTCGCACCTCGGGCGGGGATATTTGGGCAAAAGTGAAAGGCGAAGGGCTGCCCCTGAGATGAGGGCAACCCGTTGGGCTTAAGCGCGACCGCGACGCCCGCCGCGACGGCCACCGGCCGCCTGGGAGGCGGCGGCGGAAGCTTCGGCGAAGGTCATGCCGCCTTCGACAGCTTCCAGCACCTTGGCGAAGCGGATCCATTCGCCGCCGTTCGCATCGTGGTTCATCAGGAAGTTGGCGGCGCGGATCGCCTCCATCTCCTGCTGGCGGACGGGGTTCATGATGGCCGAGGTCATGCCCGCGCCGATGGCCATGGGCAGGAAGGCGCCGTTGATGCCGTGGCGATGCGGCAGGCCGAACGAGATGTTCGACGCCCCGCAGGTGGTGTTGACGCCAAGCTCTTCGCGCAGGCGGCGGACGAGGGTGAAGACCTGCTGCCCGGCCGAAGCCATCGCGCCGACGGGCATCACCAGCGGGTCGACGACGATGTCATGCGCGGGGATGCCGAAATCGGCGGCGCGTTCGACGATCTTCTTGGCCACGGCGAAGCGGACATCGGGGTCGGGCGAGATGCCGGTGTCGTCGTTCGAGATGGCGACGACGGGGACGTTGTACTTCTTGACGAGGGGAAGGACGAGTTCCATCCGTTCCTCTTCCCCGGTGACGGAGTTGAGGAGCGGGCGGCCTTCGCAGGCGAGAAGACCGGCCTCAAGCGCGCCGGGGACGGACGAGTCGATGCAGAGAGGGACGTCGACGGTCTGCTGGATGATTTCGATCAGGGCCTTCATCAGCGGCGGTTCGACGAAGTTGTTGTCGGCGTAGCGCGGGTCTTTCGCCATCATGTTGGTGAAGACGGCACCCGAGTTCACGTCAAGGATCGTGGCCCCGCAGGCGACCTGTTCGAGGGCGTCCTTGATGACTGTCTCGAAGTTGCCGGCCTCAAGTTCCGCGGCCAGCTTCTTGCGGCCGGTGGGGTTGATCCGCTCACCAATCACGGCGAAGGGCTCATCGAAACCGATGATGACGGTTTTCGTTTTGGATTCAACGACGGTACGGGTCATTCTTGAAGCTTTCCTTTAGGCGGTGGCAGAGGCAGGGACGCCCGAAGCGCCGCCGTGTTCGGTGACCCAGGTGGCATTGGTCTTGATGCCGCCGAGGGGGAAGAAGTGGACCTGCTCGATGCCGAAGCCGGAGTTCGCGGCCTTGTGGGCGGCGAGGGCTTCCAGGACTTCGGTGGGCTCGTACGGCAGGAGGAGCTTGGTCACGTCCATCGCGCGTTTCTGCAGGACGCGGAGCGAGGGGCCGACGCCGCAGGCGATGGCGAACTTGATGAGGGTCTGGAGTTTGGCGGGCCCGGCGATGCCGATGTGGACGGGGAGCTTGATGCCTTCGGCCTGCAGGCGGTTGACCCAGTCGATCACGGGCTGGGCCTCGAAGCAGAACTGGGTGGCCATCGCCATCTGCGCGTCAGTGCGTTCGGCGAAGGCGGATTTCCAGCGGGCGGCTTCCATCACCATACGGTCAGAGCCATCGGGGTCGATGTCCTTGTTGCCTTCCGGGTGGCCCGCAACGTGGAGTCGGTCGAAGCCGGTGAAGGCGCCGGTTTCCAGAAGCTCCATCGAGGAGGAGAAGTCGCCAACCTGAGCGGCTGGGTTGCCGGCGAGGATCAGGCCTTGGCGCACGCCCACGTCCTTGTAGCGGGCGACCCAGTCCATCAGCGTGGCCTTGTCCTTGATGATGCGCGCAGGAAAGTGCGGCATCACGTCGAAGCCTTCGTCCACGATGCGCTTGGCGGTGGCGGTCATCTCCTCGATCGGGCTTTCGATATTGGCGATGTAGACCCGGGTGCCGGTGGGCAGGATGTCGCGGAAGCTTTCCACCTTTTCGGCGGTGCGGGGCATGACCTCGATGGAATAGCCCTTGAGGAAGGCCTCGAGCGACCCGGTGGTGGGGGCGGCTTCTTCCTTGCGGCGGAAATTGAACAGGGCCATGACGGTCTCCTTGAGGGTGGAAGGCTTGGGCGGGGTCATGGACGTCAGGCCGTGGCCCAGCCTTCGGCGTCGATCAGGGTCTTGATGCGGGCGGTGTCGAATTCGGCTTCAAGCTTGGCGGCATAGTCGGCGGCGATGGTGTCTGGTTCGCCGTCGAGATCCGCGACGACGACCTTGCGCCATTCGGCGAGGTAGGCGTCGGCATCCTTGGCGCCGATCTTCATGGCACAGCGGTCGATGGCCTGTTCGAAGCGTTCGGTCAGCTGGACCTTGGAGCCGCGACGGCCCTTGCCGACGATCACCTGGGCGGGAATGTCGCGCCAGTAGACGATGGTGACTTCGGCCATGATGCGGTGATTCCCCTGCCTGTGTGTTGGTCCGTTGATAGACGTCGGTTCGCGACTGCCGGTGTCGGTTTTCGACATGGCGGATGCGGGATGCGACCCGTTCGTGTCGCGCGCCGGGCATAGCACGGGACGGGAGTTCCGGCGACGGGGCGACGGGTGAAAAATCCTCATGCAAATCATGAGGCTTTTCGAGGCCCGTGGGCGCGCGGCCATCCGGTGCTTGCACGGGGGCGGGAAGGGGTCTACCCTGTGGGTAACCACAGATGGAGGGCGGTCATGACGCCCGAGCGTCCCCGTAGGGCGGACGCGACAGACGCGCAGGTCGAGACGCCACAGGATGCGAAGGTGGCCGTTTCCCGCGTGGATGAGCCGTCAGCCCTACCGACTACCGGGTCGGCTCCGCTCTATGCGGCGCTGGACCTTGGAACGAACAGTTGCCGGATGCTGATTGCCCAACCGCTGGGCAGTCAGTTTTCCATTGTCGACAGCTTCTCGAAATCGGTGCAGCTGGGCGTGGGGCTGGAGGCCTCGGGACGGTTGTCGCGCGCTTCGATGGGGCGGACGATCCAGGCGCTGCGGATCTGCGAGAAGAAGATCGAGAAGCACGGCGTGCGGCGGATGCGGCTGGTCGCGACGGAAGCTTGTCGCCGGGCGCGGAATGCCAGGGACTTCATCCGGCAGGTTCGGCGCGAGACGGGGCTGGCGCTGGAGATCATCGCCCCCGAGGAAGAGGCGCGGCTGGCGGTGATCTCCTGCGCGCCACTGGTCAACCCCTCGACCGAACAGCTGCTGGTCGTGGATATCGGCGGGGGGTCGACCGAGCTGGTCTGGATCGACCTGTCCGCCGTGGCCCCGCCGGACCGGCCACGGGCGATCATGCGGCTGCACATGGGGTTCAATGCGCAGGGCGAGGGCGCGGTGGCGAGGGTGGTGGACTGGATTTCGGTGCCCCTTGGCGTGGCGACGCTCAAGGACCAGTTCATCGACGTCGATGATGATGCGGCGCGGTTCGCGCTGATGAGCTGGTTCTTCGAGGAGAACCTGGCCAGCTTCAGCCCCTACAATGCCGAAAACCCGCGCGAGGGGTTCCAGATCATCGGGACCTCCGGCACGGTGACGACGGTGGCGGCGTCGTTCCTGAACCTGAAACGCTATGATCGAACGAAGGTGGACGGGTTGCAGATGACCTCTGACCAGATCGACCTGGTGATCCGGGAGTATCTGGCCTTGGGACCGGAGGGGCGGCGGACCGACCCTCGGATCGGTCGGGACCGGCACGCGCTGATCATGTCCGGCGCGGCAATCCTGCAGGCCCTGATGCGGATCTGGCCGACGGACCGCTTGTCGGTGGCCGACAGGGGGCTTAGGGAGGGGCTTCTCTATGCGCAGATGAGCGCGGATGGCGTGCTTTCGGACGGGCCCTACACATGAGCGAGAAGCAGACTTCGGGACGCGGGCAGCGCGAGCTGCGGGTGCGGGTGAAGACCGCCAAGGGGCGGAAGCTGTCGTCAACACTGTGGTTGGAGCGCCAGCTGAACGACCCCTACGTGATCCGGGCGAAGAAGGAAGGCTATCGGGGGCGGGCCGCCTACAAGATCCTGGAGCTGGACGACAAGTACGGGTTCCTGAAACCGGGCGCGCGGGTGGTGGACCTTGGCTGTGCGCCGGGCGGCTGGTGCCAGGTGGCGGTGGCGCGGGTGAACGCGCTGGGGCAGAACCCGAAGAAGCCGGTGGGCACGGTGCTTGGCGTGGACCTGCAAGAGGTCGAGGCGATCTCGGGCGCCGAGATCCATCAGCTGGATTTCCTGGCCGATGATGCCGACGCCAAGGTCAAGGGCTGGCTGGGCGGGCGGGCCGACGTTGTGATGTCGGACATGGCCGCTGCGGCGTCGGGGCACAAAGCCACGGATCACTTGCGGATCGTGGCGCTGGTCGAGGCGGCGCTGGCCTTTGCCTTCGACGTGCTGGAGGACGACGGGACCTTTGTCGCCAAGGTGCTGGCGGGCGGGGCCGAACAGCAGATGCAGACCATGCTGAAGAAGAACTTCAAGAAGGTCGCGAACGTGAAGCCGCCAGCCAGCCGTGCGGACAGTTCGGAGAAGTTCGTGGTGGCGATGGGCTTCCGGGGCCGGCAGGTCGAAGGCGGCGAAGGGCAGGGCGATGCTGCCGACGACCCCGACGCGGGCCCACTCGGCTGAGGCCTTAATCCATAAAATCCAAATGAAAAAGGCGCCCGGAGGCGCCCTGTTCCAGGAGGGTGGGACGTTCAGCCGCCCCAGCTGCGGACAGGGCCGCAATCCATGTGGACGAAGTTCGACCGCGAGTACTTGCCGACACCGCCTGACGCGCAGGCCGCGGCCGCCTTGGCCATCTGCCCGACAGAGCGCGACCCAAGCCGCAGGTCGGCCGCCTGACCCTTCATGTGCAGCGAGTTCTTGGCCACACCCTTCGAATTGGACCTCAGCATCGCGTTGGTCTTTGGGCAGCGATAACCCGAGAGGAGCATGTAGGGTTCGGACACATCCATCAGCCGATGCGCGGCGGCCATGATGTCGACGGTGCGCATGTCCATCTTGACCACGTCATTGGACCGCCAGTCGCGCATGAAGTAGTTGATTTCCTTGGTGACTTCCGGGATGTATTCGCCTTCGATCCAGTAGATCGTGTCGATGCTTTCGCCGGTGCGGCCCGAGTACATCCGGATGCGCCGGATGTCGCCTGCGCCCTTGAGGATCCCGAAAGCGTTGCTGAGCGTGGGAGCCGCAATCACTGCCGTCGCCGCGAACGCACCAAGAAGGCTGCGCCGAGAGACGCCGATAAGCTGATTATCCGTCATTCTAACGTCTGTCCCCGTGCTGTCTTCGACTGCCGTTTCGCAGCTTTCGTGCAACTTATCCCCAAGTGCCACGTTGTTATTGCACAAGTAGAATCGAAGCCCAAGCACGGATTGACTGCGTGCCCTGCACCTCACCCGCGATCGGCAAATTTTTGCTGAACGCCGCCAAAATTTGCCGACTGTTGTGTGGATGCATCGGTATGGAACAGAACTGTTGCCGAACTCGATACAATTTTGATGCGTCAAGCGGGGCATCGGCTTTGTGATTGGACAGGGTTTGCAGATCGGCGAAAAGATGCCAAGAAGAGTTCAAGTCGTTGGAATAGAGGGCCGAATGCAGTTTCCCGTCCCGCACAAGCTGTCGCGGCTTTCGTTGCTTGTGGCGCTCTCCCTGGTGGTTATGGCCCCGTCCGCAGAGGCCGATGCCACCGCATTCACCCAATCGCTGGCTGCCACGGCGGCCTCGGACGAGGTGATTGCGGAGTGGTACCGCACGACGAACTACGAAACGCTGTGGACCGGACCGAAGGATGCAGCGCGGCGGGCAGCCTTGCTGGCAGCGATTTCGACGGCCAGGGACCACGGATTGCCGGTGCCGCGCTATGACGCGCAGGCGCTGACGGCGGCGTTGCAGGCGGCCGAAACCGAAGGCGACCGCGGCCGGGTCGAGGTGGAGATGACGCGGGCCTATCTGGCCTGGGCGCGGGACCTGACCTCGGGCGCGCTGGTGCCGCAGGAGATCGACGCGGGCATCGTGCGCGAGATCAACCGGATCGAGCCGCAGGTGCTCTTGACCCGCATCGCCGATGGCGAGCCGCAGGCCGTGCTGGACTGGCTCTTGCCGACCTCGCCGCAGTACCTGCAGTTGATGAAGGCCAAGCTGGGGCTGGAGGCGCAGATCGCCACTGGCGGTTGGGGTGCTACGGTGCAGGCCGTGTCGCTGGCACCGGGTGACTCGGGTTCGGCGGTCATCGCGTTGCGCGACCGGCTGATGCGGATGGGCTACCTGGCCCCGACGGCAGTGGCGAGCTACGACCGCGCGATGCAGGCGGCGGTGACGGCGTTCCAGCTGAACCACGGGCTGACAGCCGATGGCACGGCGGGTGAGGGCACGGTAGCCGAGATCAACATCGGCCCCGAGGAGCGATTGAAATCGGTGATCGTCGCGATGGAGCGCGAGCGCTGGATGCATTTCGACCGGTCCGTCAAGCATGTCTGGGTGAACCTGCCCGACTTCCGCGCGAAGATCATGGAGGATGGCAAGACCGTCTTCGAGACTCGCGTCGTGATCGGTAAGAACGTGCCTGACCAGCGGAGCCCGGAATTCTCGGACGAGATGGAGCATATGGTGATCAACCCCTCGTGGGGGGTGCCGCGGTCGATCATCGTCAAGGAATACCTGCCGCTTCTGCAGCAGAACCCCAATGCCGTGGGGCATCTGCAGGTCGTCGACGGGCGGGGCCGGGTGGTGTCGCGCGGGTCGGTCAACTTTGCCGCCTACAATGCGCGGAACTTCCCTTACGCGCTGCGCCAGCCGCCTTCGGACGGGAATGCGCTGGGGAAGGTGAAATTCATGTTCCCCAACCAGTACAACATCTATTTGCATGACACTCCGTCCAAGTCGCTGTTCGACAAGGAAGTGCGCGCCTACAGCCACGGCTGCATCCGGGTCGCCGACCCCTTCGCGCTGGCGCATGAGCTTTTGTCCTGGCAGACGGACAATGCCGAAGAAGAGTTTGACGCCGCGCTGGAGACGGGACGTGAGACCATGGTGAAGCTGAAGCAGCATCTGCCGGTGCATCTGGTCTATTTCACCGCCTATCCGGACGCGAAGGGGCGGATGACCTATCGCCGCGACGTCTATGGGCGGGACGCGGCGTTGTGGGGGGCGCTGTCCGACGCCGGGGTGGAACTGGCGGGCGTTCAGGGGTAAGTCTGGGGCCGAACAGCCGAGGACGACATGGCCCACAGGATCGGGGATATCGCACGCGCTTTGGGGGCGGAGGCCGAGGGCGACCTTGACCTCGTCGTGACCGGCGCGGCCGAGCCGCAGGCGGCTGGGCCTGACCAGTTGGCCCTGGCGATGGACCCACGCTATGCGGACGGGATTTCCCGGGGACAGGCTCGGGCGGCGGTGGTCTGGCCGGGAGCGGATTGGCGGGCCATGGGGCTGAAGGCCGCGATCTTCGCGCCGCGCGGGCGGCTGGCGATGGCGGGACTGACACGGCTGATGGACCCTGGGCCGGACATTGCGCCGGGCGTGCATCCGACGGCCGTTGTGGACCCGACAGCCGAGATCGGCGCGGGGGCTTCCATCGGGCCCTTCGTCGTCATCGGGGCGGGTGTCCGCATCGGTCCGGGCGCGCGGATCGCGTCGCATGTGTCGATTGCCGAAGGCGCGCGCATCGGGGCGGATCCCCTGGTCCTGCAGGGCGCGCGGATCGGCGCGCGGGTGACGATCGGTGACCGCTTCATCTGCCAGCCGGGCGCGGTGATCGGGGCCGACGGGTTCAGCTTCGTCACGCCCGAGAAGTCCGGCGTCGAAGAAATCCGCGAGACGCTGGGAAGCCGGGCCGAGATAAAGGTTCAGACCTGGACACGAATACATTCGTTGGGGGCCGTAACCATCGGGGATGACGTGGAAATCGGCGCAAACGTCTGCATCGACCGGGGTACGATCCGCGACACGCAGATCGGGTCGGGCACCAAGCTCGATAACCTTGTCCATGTCGGGCACAACGTGCAGATCGGCCGGGACTGCCTGCTTTGCGGGCAGGTCGGGATTGCCGGATCGGCCCGGATCGGCGACCGGGTGGTGCTGGCGGGCCAGTGCGGCGTCAACGACAACATCTTTGTGGGCGACGACGTGATTGCCGGGGGCGCGACGAAGATCTTCACCAATGCCCCGGCGGGGCGCGTGCTGCTGGGCTACCCGGCGGTGAAGATGGAAAGTCACGTCGAGATGCAGAAGGCGCTTCGCCGCTTGCCGCGCCTGGCTGCACGGGTTGCCGCGCTGGAGAAGGATGCCCCGACCGCCGCGGAGACCGAAGAGTGACCGGACGGGCCGAGATCGAGCAGGCGGTGATCGCGATCCTGGCGCAGCAGCTTTTGCTTCCGCCCGAAGATATTGCCGCCGATGCGCGCATCGACGACCTTGGGCTGGACAGCCTGGGAAAGGTCGAGGCGATCTTCGCGCTGGAAGAGCGCTTTGACATTCAGGTGCCGTTCAACGCCAACGAACCGGATCAGCCGGATTTCGATTTCTCCAGCGTTCCCCGGATCGTCGCGGGGGTCGAGCGTTTGATCGCCCAGCGGGTGGCATGAGGCGGGTCGTCATAACCGGAATCGGTACGGTGAATGCCCTGGCGGCGGACGTGCCGGGCACCTTCGAGGCAATGCGCAAAGGCGACTGCGGGATCGGGCCGCTGGCGTTTCGCGATGCCGACCGGCTGACGATCCGGATCGGGGCCGAGGTCCGGGACTGGACCCCTGAACAGCGCTTTGCGGCCGGAAACCTGCCGCTTTATGACCGGGTGACGCAATATGCCCTGGTCGCCGGGGCCGAGGCGGTTGCGATGTCCGGGCTCCCGGCGGATCTGGGTCCGCGTGGCGGGGTGATCCTGGGAACGGCGGCCGGTGGCATCCAGACCTGGGAGGACAGCTATCGTGCGGTCTTTGCCGAGGGTCGCAACCGAGTCTCTCCACTGGTGGTGCCGCGCCTGATGCACAATGCCCCTGCCTCGCACCTGTCGATCCGGCACGGGCTGACCGGGCCGGTGCTGGCGGTGTCATCGGCCTGCGCAAGTGCGAACCATGCGATGGGGCTGGCATTGCAGCAGATCCGGACAGGGGGGGCGGATGTGATGCTGACCGGGGGCGCTGAGGCGATGCTGTGCTTTGGTGGCGTGAAAGCATGGGAGGGGTTGCGGGTGCTGGCGCCGGATGCATGCCGACCGTTCAGCCTGGGCCGCAAGGGCATGGTGATCGGCGACGGGGCCGGGGTGCTGGTCCTTGAGGCCGAGGAGCATGCGCGGGCACGGGGCGCGCGCGTCCTGGCCGAGGTTGCGGGCATCGGGATGACGGCAGATGCGGGTGACATCGTGGCGCCCAGTGCCGAGGGCGCGGCGCGGGCGATGCGGGCAGCGTTGGCCGACGCGGGGATGGGCTTGGACGAGGTCGGCTACATCAACGCGCATGGGACGGGGACACTGGCCAATGACCGGGCCGAGACGGCCGCGATCCGTGCGATCTTTGCGGACCCGCCACCGGTCAGTTCCACGAAGGCGATGCATGGCCATGCGATCGGGGCCACCGGCGCGCTGGAGGCCATTGCCTGCGTGTTGGCGCTGACCGAGGGCATCCTGCCGCCCACCGTGGGCTTTCAGACCCCGGATCCGGACTGCGCTTTGGACGTGGTGCCGAACCAGGCGCGGGCCGCGACGGTGCGGGCGGCGCTGTCGAATGCCTTCGCCTTCGGTGGACTGAACGCCGTTCTGGCCTTTCGTCAAGGCTGAAAGGAAAAAGGCCGGCCCTTGCGGACCGGCCCCATTCTGTAACGGGCTGTGCCCGATCAGTCGTTTGCGGCACCCTCGGCCGGAGCGGCCTCGGCCGGTTGGGCGGCCTTTACTGCGGCATCCGCGGCATCGTTGGCTGCAGTCACTGCGTCATAGGCTGCGGTGAAGCCCTTGAGCGAGATCGTCAGCTCGACCTTCTCTTTCGGGGCAACAAACGGGACGATGGTGATCTTCGCGTTGGCACCGGCCTTGAAGGCCGTGATCTCTTCGGCGGTGAAGCCGATGCGGGCGACGCAGCCGATCTGGGCGCAGAAGGTGAAGGGGTAGATCTTGCCCTTCGCCTCGTCGACCTGGAGCGTCATGCCGGCGGTGAGCAGGGTTTCCAGGGGCGCGATGAAGGTGGCACCGGCGACGGCCGGGCCTTCAGCGCCCTTGGGCAGGTTGAACATGGTGAACTCGGCGACCGAGTTGCCCTGCTGGTCCTTCAGCAGGAGGTAAAGCTGGCACGGATCGACACCGGTTTCGGTGCGGACGCATTTCTGCTCCCAGGCCTCGAAGGTGGCGGCGACGTAGGTGCTGCCCGGGCCGTCGGCGGCGGCGACCTCTTGTCCCATCGTGAGGTCCTCGGCGGTGGCACCATCGGCGGGGGCTGCGTCGGTGGCGGGGGCCTCGGTCGTCTGGGCGAACAGCGGTGCTGCAGCCAGCGCGAGAATCAGGGCCAGGGTTGTGCTCGTGGTCTTTGCCATCTTCGACATGTCCTTTGGTCGGTCGATCTTTGGCTGGGTCTCTAGCACGGGGTCGGGGGCAAGTCAGGTGCGAAAAAGATGTCCGGCGCGGTTCTGCCCGGGGGCGCGGAACAAATGAAAAAGGGCCGGGAAGACCGGCCCTTTTCGGATGTTGTTTTTTGCTCCCTGTCGGACTGGCCGACTTCATGGGAAGGGACGCTATTGCGGAAAGCGCAAGCCGTCAACGGGTTCTTTTGCGGAACGGGACAGAAAAAAACCGCGCCTTTTCAAGGGCGCGGCCAGTCAACAGGGAGGAAGTCATCGCCAGCCCCGGCCAAGGACCGGGTCTGACCAGATGAATCTGGCACAATGGGGTTAACAATGTATGGTTGGACCCGGCGGCCGCTTGGACAGTGGCGCTGGCGGTTTTCAACCATAGGTTGTTAGGGGTCGGACGTGACAGAGCAGGCGATTGCATCGGACAGCATTTTCTTGGGTGGTGGTGGCGACGGTTATGCGGCACCGCAACGGCTTTTGCTCAAATATGGCAACCGGCACGGGCTGATCGCCGGGGCCACCGGGACGGGCAAGACGGTAACGCTGCAGGTGCTGGCGGAAGGGTTCTCGGCCTCGGGCGTGCCGGTGTTCATGGCGGACGTGAAGGGCGACCTGGCAGGTATGGCGGCAGCAGGGTCGGTGAACGGAAAGCTGCACGAGGCCTTCACCAAGCGGTCGGTGCAGATCGGCTTTGACCTGCAGTATCGCGCCTTCCCGGTGATCTTCTGGGACCTTTTCGGCGAGAAGGGTCATCCGGTGCGGGCGACGGTGGCGGAGATGGGCCCGTTGCTGCTGTCGCGGCTGCTGGAGCTGTCCGAGCCGCAGGAGGGTGTGCTGAACGTGGCCTTCCGGCTGTCGGACGAAGAGGAGCTGCCGCTTCTGGACCTGAAGGACCTGCAGGCGCTTTTGACCTTCGTGGCGGAGAATTCCGAGGCGATCTCGGCCCGCTACGGGCTGGTGTCGAAAGAATCCGTGGGTGCGATCCAGCGGCGGCTTCTGGTCTTGGAAAACCAGGGCGGAGGAAGCCTGTTTGGCGAGCCTGCGCTGGATCTGGCAGACCTGATGACGGTGGACGCGACTGGCGCGGGCCGGATCAGCATCCTGGCGGCGGACAAGCTGATGAACTCGCCGCGCCTTTACGCGACCTTCCTGTTGTGGCTCTTGTCCGAGCTTTTCGAGATGCTGCCCGAGGTGGGCGATCCGGAGAAGCCGAAGCTCGTCTTCTTCTTTGACGAGGCGCATCTGTTGTTCGACGATGCCCCGAAAGCTTTGGTGGCGAAGGTCGAGCAGGTCGCGCGTCTGATCCGGTCGAAGGGCGTGGGGGTCTATTTCATCACCCAGAACCCGGCAGACGTGCCCGATGACATCCTGGGCCAGTTGGGCAACCGCGTGCAGCACGCGCTGCGGGCCTTCACGGCAAAGGACCAGAAGGATCTGGCCAAGGCAGCCGAGACCTACCGGCCGAACCCGCGCTTCAAGATCGACGAGGCGATCCGGGATGTGGGGACGGGCGAGGCCGTGACCTCTTTGTTGGAGGCCAAGGGCGTGCCGGGGATCGCCGAGCGCACGCTGGTGCGCCCGCCCATGAGCCAACTTGGTCCGCTGGACGAGGCGGGCCGGGCCGCGGTGATGGCGAGGTCTCCGGTCCGGGGCAAGTATGATCAGGTGCTGGACCGCGAGAGTGCGTTCGAGAAGCTTCGGGCCAAGGCCGAAGCGGCGGCCCGCGATGCCGCCGAACTGGAGGAGCGCCAGGTCGAGGAAAAGCGCGAGTTCGAGCGGGCGCGCCGCTATGACGGCAACGGCTATGGAGAGGACCAGCCCAAGCGCACGGGGTCCAGCCGGTCGGACTCGATCGGGACAGCCTTCGCGAAAAGTTTCGCACGGCAGTTGGGGACCAGATCTGGGCAGGCGCTGGTGCGTGGCATCCTGGGGTCTATCTTCGGCAAGCGCTGAGCGAAGGCCGTTGAGGCGCGGTCCGTAATCGTTATAGTCGCCGCAAACCTCGGGAGGAGACAGGGATGAAACGGTCACGCATCAACGAGATCATGCGCGCGGCAGATGACATGATCCGGCACTATGGCTTTGTGCTGCCGCCCTTTGCCAACTGGTCGCCCGACCAGTTCAAGGCGCGCACGGACGCCAGTGCCATCGTCGAGGCGCGCTGTGGGTGGGACATCACCGACTATGGCCAGGGCAAGTTCGACGAGATGGGGCTGTTCCTGTTCACCCTGCGCAATGGGCGGCTCGCCGACCTGCAGCGGGGCGGGGGAATGTGCTACGCAGAAAAGCTGTTGATCAGCCGGCAAGACCAGCTGAGCCCGATGCACACCCATGTCATCAAGGCCGAGGACATCATCAACCGCGGCGGCGCGACGCTGGTGATCGAGCTTTACGGGTCGGACGACAAGGGCAACTTCGCCTGGGACAAGGGCGGGGTGGTCTGGTGCGACGGCATCCGGCGGCCCTACGGTCCAGGCGAGAAGCTGAAGTTCGCCCCCGGCGAAAGTGTGACGCTGATGCCGGGCGATTGGCACGCCTTCTGGGGCGAGGGCGGAGATGTGCTGATCGGCGAGGTCAGCACGGTGAACGACGACCTGACCGACAACATCTTCCGCGAGCCTATCGGGCGCTTTTCCGAGATCGAAGAGGATGAGGCACCCTGGCACCTTCTGGTCAGCGACTACGACGGCTGGCTGAAGTGACCGGCAGGAAATGAAGAAGGGGGCGCCGGTCGGCGCCCCCTTTTGCCTTGGAGAAGCCGTCAGTTTTCAGGCGGGCAGACGCCGTTCACAAGCGGGACCTTGCAGATCGGGGCGGTCTCGGTCGCAGCCGGAGCAGCTGTCGTTGCGGACGCGTCCGGGGTGGTGGTGCCCGTGGTCGTCGTAGTGGTTGCAGCCGGAGTGACGGCAGCCGGGGCACCCATCAACTCGGGGTCGAGCGCGGGCGGAGGAGGCAGGGCGGGAAGCGCGGCCTCGATCACGGCGGCGTCCGGCGCGGGCTTGGCCGTGGACTTCGGCGCGACCGGCTTCGGAATGTAGAGACCCTTCGGCATCTCGCCCGAGGCGGTCAGGACGATGACCTTCTCGCCACCCTTCACGCGGCTGTAGAGGTCGAGCACGTCCTGGTTGATCATCCGGATGCAGCCCGACGAGGCGTTGCGGCCGATCGACTGCCATTCCGGGGTGCCGTGAATGCGGTAGCCATAGTCGCGGCCGCCCGAGGTCAGGTAGATCGCGCGTGCGCCCAGCGGGTTCGTCGGGCCGCCGGGTTGGCCAACCTCGTCGAACTTGGCAAGTTCGGGGCGGCGGGCGATCATTTCCTTTGGCGGGATCCAGGTCGGCCAGGCCTTCTTGTCGGCGACGATGGCCTCGCCCGACCATTCGAAGCCGGCCTTTCCGACGGCGATGCCGTACCGGATCGCCTTGTTCTTTCCGAGGACGTAGTACAGCAGCTTGGTCTTCGGATTGATGATGATCGTGCCGGGAGGCTGGTCGGTTTCATAGGCGACGACCTGACGGCGATGCGTCTCGGGGATCTTTTCGACCGGGAGGGCCGGGATCTCGATCCCTGCGTCCATCGTGGCGACATAGACGTTCTCGCCCGATTTCGGCAGCGCCTGGGTCGAGGCGGTCGGACCGGCGGCGGGATCGACGCAGGCGGAAAGCAGGGCTACGGCAAGAATGGCCGGGCTGAAGCGGAGAAAACGGCGCGACGTTTTCAGCATATAAACATCCACATTCTATCGACCCGTCGGCAGAATACCGCAGGTCTCTTGGCGGTCACGCTAACCGAGCGGCACCTTCAGGTCAAACCACGCAAGGATTTGAATGGGATCACGGGACCGTGAAAAGTGCTGATTTCCAAGGTGTAGTTGCCCGCACGCCGCAGATTCCGGCGCGCGGGTGTCTGGATCAGAGCGTGGTGCGCAGTGCCCAAAGCTCGGGGAAGAGTTCGACGTCCAGCATCCGGCGCAGGTAGGAGACGCCCGAAGTGCCCCCCGTGCCGCGCTTGATGCCGATGACGCGGGCGACCGTCGTCAGGTGGTTGAAGCGCCAACGGCGGAAGTAGTCCTCGAAATCCACCAGTTTTTCGGCCAGCTCATAGGCCTGCCAATGCGCTGTCGGGTCGCGGTAGACCACTTCCCAGACTGCCTGCACGCCAGGGTGCAGGGTCCAGCCCTGGCGGAGGTCGCGACTCAGGACATCCTGCGGAACGGGCAGGCCCTGGCGGGCGAGATGGCGCATCGCCTCGTCATAGAGCGTGGGGCGGGAAAGCTCGGCCTCGAGTTTCGTCATGAGGTCGGGGCGGTGGGCGTGCGGCTTCAGCATGGCGAGGTTGCGGTTGCCGACGGCATATTCGATCAGCCGGTACTGCCAGGACTGGAAGCCCGAGGACTGGCCCAGGGTCTCGCGGAACGTGGTGTAGTCCGATGGCGTCATGGTGCGCAGGACGTCCCAGGCGGAATTGAGCTGTTCGAAGATGCGCGACACGCGGGCGAGCATCTTGAACGCCTCTTGCGCGCGGTCGGTGGCGATCATCCGGCGGGCGGCGTCGAGCTCGTGCAGGGCGAGGCGCATCCAGAGTTCGGAGGTCTGGTGCTGGATGATGAACAGCATTTCGTCATGCGCGTCCGAGAGAGGGGTCTGCGCGGTGAGGATGCGGTCGATGTGCAGGTAGTCGCCATAGGACATTCGGCCGTCGAAGGCCATCTGGGCGCCATCCTCGGCGGGGTTGAAAGGGCAGGTGGTCATGCGTGTCTCCGATGTGAAAGGGGTTTCAGCGGGAGAGACGGGCCTTCCGGTTCAGGATCGACAGGTTGCCCATGCGCCGCCACTGGGCGACCCAGCCGGCGGGACGGCAAAGTGGTGGAAGGGTCATTGGCCGCATGGCAGACCCAAGGCGGCGCAGGTGTCGGGGGCAAGGCGGCGCAGAGGGTCGTCGGCGGGCGCGATGCCCATGCCGCCGACATAGGTCAGGACGGCCCAGGGCATACCCGCATCCTCGGCCGCGCGGCGCTTGTCCGAGAGGAAGGCGTGAAACCATTCGCGGGGTAGCTTGCGGTCGCCATCGGTGTGGAGCGCGCCGAATTCGCCGAAGAAAAGCTGTGACCGGGGTATGCCATGCTGGTCGGCCCATTCGGCGGCGCGAGTGACGCTGTAGGCGATGTCCGAGGGCGAGAGCGTTCGGTAATCGGCGATGGCCTGTTCGATCATCTGGGGATCCGCCTGACCCTCGGCAGCCTCCATCCGGGCGATGGCATCGGCGGCGATGCGCGCGGCATCGTCGTCGGTCAGGGCAGAGGGCGGGTAGGGCAGGTCCCAAATGTATTTCGCCGGGGCATCGGTCCAGCTTGCGCCCTGGTGGCTGAAGAAGAAGGGCTCGTAGCTGTGGAAGGTCCAGAGGACGTTGTCGTCGGTGATCAGCGTGGGGTCGAGGCTGGCCAGCGCGTTGGCCTGGCTCCAGCAGGCACCAGTGAGGACGATGGTCGTCTCGGGTGCTGCGGCGCGGGCGGCGGCATGGGCCTTTGCCTGCATGTCAGGCCAGCGGGGGGGCGCGCCACCGTAGACGGCGTCGCAGTCGAAGGGTGGTTCGTTGAGGATCTCCAGCGCAGCCCGGTCGGAGGGGAGGGTGCCGATGACCCCGGCGATGCGGCCGACGAGGGTGACGTAGTCGGGCCAGTTTTCCAGGATGTGGTCAATGCCGCCGATGTCGCCGCCGCGCGGGATCGGGTGGAGGTCGACGACGACCTTCAGACCGGCGTCCACCGCCGTCTTGGCTGCGATCCGGATCCCCTCGATCAGCTGGTCCTGTCGTTCGCCGGGGCCGAAGGCGACCAAGGGGCCGGGGTCCACCGGCATCCGCACGAAATCGAAGCCCTGGGCGCGCAGGCTGTCATACATTGCAGGCGTCACGTCGCGGCGGACGTCGGGGAAGCTGTCAAGAAGTGAGGGGTCGGCCATCAGGTCGCCCATGCTGGGCCAGGTCAGCCAAAGGGTGGTATTGACCCCGCGCTGCAGCGAAATCGGCTCGGCCTGGGCAGTGACTGCCAGAAGGGCCAAGACAAGAAGCGTGCCGCGCAGCATCATCCCTCCGATGCGTCAGGTGACCCGGGCGCGTTGCTTGAACTCGGGTTTGTCCCAGCTGCCATAGTCCATGATCCTGGCCAGCACGTTCACTGCGCGGGCGACGTCATCCTCGTCTATATACAGGGGCGTGAAGCCGAAGCGAAGGATGTCGGGGGCGCGGAAGTCGCCGATCACACCTTCGGCGATCAGGGCCTGCATGATCGCATAGCCTTCCGGGTGGCGGAACGAGACCTGGCTGCCGCGCATCTGGTGCGAGCGGGGGGTCGCCAGTTGCAGCATCGGCGCGCGGGTCTCTACCCCCTTGATGAACTGGTCCTGCAGGCGCAGCGACTGGGCATGCACCTCGCGCAGGTCGACGCCGTCCCAGACATCCATCGCGGCGTCGAGGGCGGCGATCTGCAAAACGGGCGGGGTGCCGACGCGCATCCGCTCGATCCCGGCGCCGGGGCGGTAGGAAAGGTCGAAGGCGAAGGGGGATTCATGGCCCAGCCAGCCGGAGAGCGCCGGACGCGCGGTGTCGGCGTGCCGGGGAGCGACATAGATGAACGCCGGACCGCCGGGGCCGGAGTTGAGGTACTTGTAGGTGCAGCCGACCGCGAAATCGGCGCGGGCCTCGGTCAGGTCCACCGGAATGGCGCCCGCGCTGTGGGCGAGGTCCCAGATCGTCAGCGCCCCCATCTCATGCGCGCGGCGCGTGATGTCGGCCATGTGGTGGCGGCGGCCGGTGCGGTAGTCGACCTCGGTGATCAGGGTCACGGCGACGGTGTCGTCGATGGCGGACATCACCTCTTCGGGTGCTACGGTCTTCAGGCGGTACTGGCCACCGAGGGTGCGGCAGAGGCCCTCGGCCATGTAGAGGTCGGAGGGGAAGTTGCCGGTATCCGAAAGGATCACCCGGCGCTTGGGGTTCATTTCCAGCGCCGAGGCGAGGGCCTGGTAGACCTTGATCGACAAGGTGTCGCCCAGGACTACGGTCCCTGCCGGCGCACCGATCAGCTTGCCGATCCGGTCCCCGATCACGGCGGGCTGCGCCATCCAGCCGGCCTTGTTCCAGCCGCGGATCAGCATCTCGGACCATTCGTCGCGCATCGCCTGGTCCATCCGGGCGGGGGCGGACTTGACCATCGGCCCCAGCGAGTTGCCGTCCAGGTAGACGACGCCTTCGGGCAGGTGAAAGCGGGCCTTGGTGGCGGCAAAGTCGACGGGCATGGAAACGTCCTTCAGGGTTTGCCCGGTTATGGGCGGCAGTGAGATAAATTTCAAGTTTGAAATTGTTGGCGGGCCTGGCTGGACCGGATGCGACGTTTCAACCACCGGGTGCGACGGCTGCCCTTGCGGCAGCGGGACCCAGCGTCTAGAGGGATGGCGAAGGAGCTTGCCCGTGCCTTTGACCCTGCGTGACATCGACATTCCGCCAAGCTGGCTTGCGCTGCACATCGCCGCCGCCTGGGTGCTGTCGCTGGTGTCGCCGCCGGTCTTCGGCGACAGCGGCAGGGTGGTGGGGCAGGTCCTGGTCGTAACGGGAGTGGTGGTCATGGCCGTGGCGGCGCTGCAGATGGTGCTGTCACGGACGACGGTGATCCCACGGCGGAACCCGTCGGCCCTGGTGACGGGCGGGCTGTTCGGCTGGTCGCGCAACCCGATCTACCTAACCGATGCGGTGATCCTGAGCGGAGCGATCCTTTGGCTGGACGCGGTGCTGGCGTTGCCCCTGATGGCAAGTTTCGTCTGGCTGATCCAGACCCGTTTCATCCGCGATGAGGAAGCCCGCCTGACCGAGGCATTTGGTCCGGAATTCGACCTCTGGGCCGCGAAGGTGCGGCGCTGGCTGGGCCGGAAATGACCTGGGGTCGAGCGGAAAAACTGGGGTTTGAAATAATGTTGCGCAATGCTATGTGCGTCGGGTCAGTTTATGACCGAGCGAAGCAGATCGGGGGACTAGGGTGAAGATAGGCGCTTTGACAGAGGTTTTCCCGGGTGAAAACCGGGTGGCGATGACGCCGGATTCGGCGACGCAGCTGGCGAAGCTGGGGCATTCATCGGTGATCCAGGCCGGGGCCGGGGCGAAGGCCGGGTTCTCGGACGCGGCCTATGCGGCGGCGGGGGTCGAGGTGCTGGCGGATGCCAAGGCGGTGATCGCGGCGGCGGATGTGATCGTCAAGGTGCGCGGGCCGGATGCGGCGGAGCTTGCGACGCTGCAGGACGGGCAGACGCTCATCAGCTTCTTCTGGCCTGCACAGAATGCCGAGCTTCTGGAAGCGGCGGCGAAGAAGAACCTGACCATCGTCGCGATGGACATGGTGCCGCGGATTTCCCGTGCGCAGAAGATGGACGCGCTGTCGTCGATGGCGAACATCGCGGGCTACCGCGCGGTGATCGAGGCCGGGAACAACTTTGGCCGCTTCTTCACCGGGCAGGTAACGGCGGCGGGCAAGGTGCCGCCTGCCAAGGTGCTGATCGTCGGCGCGGGCGTGGCGGGTCTGGCGGCCATCGGGACGAGCGTGTCGCTGGGGGCTATCGTCCACGCCTTCGACGTGCGGCCCGAAGTGGCCGAGCAGATTGAATCGATGGGCGCGAATTTCGTGTTTCTGGAGTTCGAGCAGACCCAGGACGGCGCGGCCACGGGCGGCTATGCGGCCCCGTCTTCGCCGGAGTTCCGCGAAAAGCAGCTGGCCAAGTTCCGCGAGCTTGCGCCCGAAATGGACATCGTCATCACCACCGCGCTGATCCCCGGTCGTCCGGCTCCGAAGCTGTGGACCGAGGACATGGTCAAGATGATGAAGCCGGGGTCGGTCATCATCGACCTTGCGGCGGAACGCGGCGGCAACTGCGACCTGACGGTGCCGGACCAGAAGATTGTGACCGACAACGGCGTGACCATCGTCGGCTATACCGACTTCCCCAGCCGGATGGCGACGCAGGCCTCGACGCTTTATTCCACCAACATCCGCCACATGCTGACCGACCTTACGCCGAAGAAGGATGGGGTCATCGCGCACAACATGGAGGATGACGTGATCCGGGGTGCCACGGCGGCGCATCTGGGGGCGGTGACCTATCCGCCGCCACCGCCGAAGATCGCGGCCATCGCGGCGGCAAAGCCGAAGGAGAAGGCCAAGGAGCTGACGCCCGAGGAACGCCGGGCCAAGGAAGTGGCCGAGTTCAAGGCGCAGACGCGCAACCAAGTGGGCCTGCTGGCCATCGGGGGCGGGCTGATGCTCCTGGCGGGGCTCTATGCTCCGGCGAGTTTCATGAGCCACTTCATCGTCTTCGTGCTGGCGGTCTTCGTGGGCTTCCAGGTGATCTGGAACGTCTCGCACAGCTTGCACACGCCGCTGATGGCGGTGACGAACGCGATCTCGTCGATCATCATCCTGGGTGCCTTGATGCAGATCGGGTCAGGGTCGTTCCTGGTGATCATCCTGGCCGCGCTGTCGGTCTTCATGGCCGGGATCAACATCTTCGGTGGCTTCATGGTGACGCGCCGGATGCTCGCCATGTTCCAGAAGTCGTAAGGGGGCCGTCATGGAATTCGGATTTACCACGGCGGCCTACGTCGTTGCAGCGGTGCTGTTCATCCTCTCGCTGGGGGGATTGTCGGGCCAGGAAAGCGCCAAGCGCGCGGTGTGGTACGGGATCGTCGGCATGGCCCTGGCCGTGGCCGCGACGTTGTACGGGCCGGGTCAAGGCCTTTGGTGGCTGTCGGTCGTGCTGATCGCGGCGGGTGGCGTGCTGGGCTGGATCGTCGCGCAGCGCGTCCAGATGACCGAGATGCCGCAGCTTGTCGCCGCGATGCACTCGCTGGTCGGTCTTGCCGCGGTGTTCATCGGCTACAACACGCATGTCGAGCTGGCCTCGGTGCAAGGCATGGACGAGGCGGCGCGGGCGGCGGTCACGGGCTTTGCCCAGACGCTGGTCCACAAGCTTGAGGATCCGATGGCGGGGGCACTGATCTCGATCCTGCGGGTCGAGACGTTCCTTGGCGTCTTCATCGGGGCAGTGACGTTCACCGGCTCGGTCATCGCCTTTGGCAAGCTTGCCGGCAAGGTGGACGGCAAGGCGAAGAAACTGCCAGGCGGCCATGTGCTGAACGCTGCGGCGGCGATCATCTCGGTGGTGCTGCTGGTGGTCTACCTGCAATCGGGGTCGACGCTGGCGCTGATCGGGATGACGGCGGCGGCCTTGTTCATCGGCTATCACCTGATCATGGGGATCGGCGGGGCGGACATGCCGGTCGTTGTGTCGATGCTGAACAGCTATTCCGGCTGGGCGGCGGCGGCGATCGGCTTCTCCTTGTCGAACGACCTTCTGATCGTCGTGGGCGCGCTGGTGGGTTCGTCGGGTGCGATCCTGTCCTACATCATGTGCAAGGCGATGAACCGGTCGTTCATCAGCGTGATCCTGGGCGGCTTCGGCGGCACTACCGGTCCGGCGATGGAAGTGACGGGCGAGCAGATCGCCATTGACGCCGAAGGTGTCGCGGCGGCGCTGAACGATGCGGACAGCATCATCATCATCCCGGGCTACGGTATGGCGGTGGCGCAGGCGCAGCAGTCGGTGTCGGAACTGACCCGGAAGCTGCGCGCCAAGGGCAAGAACGTCCGCTTCGCCATCCACCCAGTCGCGGGGCGTCTGCCGGGGCACATGAACGTGCTTCTGGCCGAGGCCAAGGTGCCGTACGACATCGTCCTGGAGATGGACGAGATCAACGAGGACTTCCCGGAAACGGATGTGGCCATCGTTATCGGCTCGAACGACATCGTGAACCCGGCAGCGCAGGAAGACCCGAACAGCCCCATCGCGGGGATGCCGGTGCTGGAGTGCTGGAAAGCCAAGCAGGTCTTCGTGTCGAAGCGGGGCCAAGGGACCGGATATTCCGGGATCGAGAACCCGCTCTTCTACAAGGAGAACACGCGGATGTTCTACGGCGACGCGAAGAAGTCGCTCGACAGCCTGTTGCCGATGATCGAGTGATCTGACGCCCCTTCAGGGTATGGAAAGGCCGCCTTGTGGGCGGCCTTTTCGATTTGGGGGCGACGGAACGGTACCGGTCGCCCGTGAGACCTGCATCGCGACCAACCAGAGGAGTATGCGATGCGTGAGGGACTTATGGGATGTGCCGTGGCCGTGGCTGCGGTGGTGATGCTAGGCTCGCCCGTGCTGGCCAAGGGCGACCGGGTGGATGCGGTCGAGGACCAGATCGACCGTGCGGAGAATCGGATCGACCAGAAGGTCGACCGGGGTCCCCGGGATTTGGCCGAGGACCGGCTGGATGCGCTGGAGGACCAGGCCGACGACCGGGGGATCGAGACGTACAATGCCATCGACCGCCATGAGCGGCGGACCTGGCGGCGCATCCTGCGGAACAACTGAATCGTAGGGTGGGCGATATCGCCCACCCTACGATTGCCGCAGTGCGGAATTGCCACAGGCGCGCGGCATACCCCTGTATTCCTGCATTCTTCTGGAAAGCCGCAGCAGGTCGTCCTACCTGTCGGGAAAGACGTACCGAGGACCAAGATGCCGATCCCTGACCACCCCCTGCGCTATGCCACCGTGAACGAACTGCACGCGCGGCCCTTCCCGTCGCTGGAGGTGCCATCGACGGCGGTTTACGTCGCGATCAAGGAACCCGTGCAGGCGCAGAACCGGGACCGCGGCAGGGACCTGGCCCATCTCCTGGACCTTCTTGACCGGCATGGGTCGGCCCATCCCCAGCCAGGGGCGACGCATTTCCAGGGGCCCATCGGGCGGGCCGAGGTCAAATGGGAAAGCCATACCGAATTCGTCACCTATACCGCCTTCACCAAGGGCGTCTCTGCGCGGCCGTTCGATCCGGCGGAGGCCGAGGTGCTGCCCGAGGACTGGCTGGCGCAGGCTCCGGGCAAGCGGCTGACCTCGGTGCTGATCCGCGTGGAGCCGATGCCGAAGTCGGACGACGAGCTTCTGCGCAAGGTGGACGAGTGGTTCGTGCCGGAAAGCCTTGCGGTCAGCCGCGTGGTGGACGGGGCGGCGGTGGTGGCGGGCGACTTCCGGATCGATCCGGCGGGGCACATGCGGTTTGCGGTATTCGTGGCGCCGGGTACCGGGCCGCGGCGGGTGGGGCGGATCGTGCAGCGGCTGTGCGAGATCGAGACATACCGGGCGATGTCGATGCTGGGGCTGATGCGGTCGCGCGACCTGTCGGGGCGGCTGAATGCGCTGGACCCGAAGCTGTCCGCCCTCGTCTCGGGTCTCGACAACGCGGAGCCCGCGCCGGAAGTGGCGCTGCACAATCTGCTGACGATTTCGGCGGAACTCGAAAGCCTGGCGGTGCAGTTTTCCTTCCGCTTCGGGGCGACGGCGGCCTATGAGGCCATCGTCAACCAGCGGATCGAGGTGATGCGCGAGACGCGAATCGAAGGGCGGCAGACCTTTGGCGAGTTCATGATGCGCCGCTACGATCCCGCGATGCGGACGGTGAAATCCTCGGAAAGCCGGTTGGCTGCGATGGCAGAACGGGCCGAGCGGGCGGCGGAACTGTTGCGCACCCGGGTCGACGTCGAACGGTCGGCGCAGAACCAGAAGCTTCTGGAAAGCATGGACCAGCGGGCGGACCTTCAGTTGCGGTTGCAGCGGACGGTCGAAGGTTTGTCCACCGTGGCGATCAGCTATTACGCGGTGAACCTTGCGGCCTACTTCCTAGAGCCTGCGGCGCACGCGCTGCACATCAGCCACGGGGCGCTTTTGGCTGGTCTTGTTCCGGTCGTGGTGCTTGGCGTTTGGCTGATGGTCCGGCGAATCCGGAAGACTTTACACTGAAGGTCGCTCCTCGTGCGCCTTCGGCTTCTCGTCGCAGAGCGAGGAGCGCCGAAGGCGGGGACGCGCGTTACCGGCCGCGGATGCGGGGGTCGAGCGCGTCGCGCAGGCCGTCGCCGATGTAGTTCACCGACAGCACGGTCAGCGAGATCGCAAGGCCCGGCCAGACCACGCGCTCGGGGTAGACCTGCATGTACTGGAGGCCGTCGAAGAGAAGCCGCCCCCAGGTCGGGAAGTCGGGTGGGAAGCCGAGGCCGAGGAAGGACAGCACGGATTCGGTGATGATCGCCTCGGCCACGCCGAGGGTGGCGGCGACCATGACCGGGGACACCACGTTCGGCAGGATGTGCCGACGGATGATCCGGCTGGGCCGCGCACCGATGGAGCGAGCCGCCAGCACGTATTCGCGTTCCTTCAGTGTCAGGACCTCGCCCCGCACGATGCGTGCGGTTGCCATCCAGGACGTGATGCCGATGGCAAAGACGATAAGGAGGAAGGCCCCCAGCTCGGGTCCGACCAGCCCGGCGATCTTGTCGCGGAAAAGCATCACCATGACGAGGAGGAGCGGGATCAGCGGTAGCGCCAGGAACATGTCGGTCAGTCGCATGAGCGGGCCGTCCAGGCGACGGAAGTAGCCCGCGAGGATGCCGATGAAGGTGCCGAAGACGATGGCGATGAGCATCGCGACGAGACCCACGGCCAAAGAGACCCGACCGGCGAGCAGCATCCGGGCCAGCATGTCGCGGCCAAGCTGGTCGGTGCCAAGCGGGAAGCGCCAGCTTGGCCCCTGGTTCTTCAGCTTGATCGCCTCGGCCACCGACAATTTCTCGGGCACCCAGAGGTAGGGACCGATGAGCACAGCCAGGATCAGGAAACCCAGCACGATCAGGCCAAACAAGGCCCCCTTGTGGGTGCTGAACTGCTGCCAGATCTCGCGCGCCTGGCTGGCGGGCTTCGGCGGGGTGGTGCTCGCTTCAGTCATAGCGGATCCTCGGGTCGAGAAGGCCGTAGAGGATGTCGGCGATCAGGTTGAAGAGCACGATCAGCACGGCGAAGATGAAGGCGAGAGTCTGCACCATCGGCAGGTCCGACGCATGGATCGCGCCGATCAGGGCTGCACCGATACCGTTCACGCCGAAGAGGTTCTCGGTGATGATGGCGCCCCCGAAGATGGACGGGATGCCAAGCGCGATGACGGTCACGACGGGGATCAGCGAATTGCGCAGCACATGCTTCAGAACGACGGTGCGTTCCGACATGCCCTTGGCGCGGGCGGTGCGGACATAGTCCATCGTCATGTTGTCCAGCATAGAAGACCGCATGTAGCGGCTGATCGCGGCGGCGTTGGCAAGGCCAAGGGTCATGACGGGCAGGGCCATCTGGCGGATCTGTTCCCAGAAGGTGGCCCAGTCGACAACCTCGAGCTGGGTGTCGTATTTGGTCGGGAACCAGCCGAGCCAGACGGCGAAGATGATGATGAAGAGCGTTCCCGAGAAGAAGGTCGGGACGGAAAAGCCGATCATAGCGAAGAGCGTGCCGCCCTGATCGAAAAGCGAGTACTGCCGGTAGGCCGAGTAGATGCCGATGGGCAGCGCGATCAGGATGCCGACAAGGTAGGCGGTGCCGATCACGATCAGAGTCTGCGGCAGGCGCTGGCCGATGATGGTGAAGACCGGGCTGCGGGACTGCCAGGAGAGGATACGCTGTTCGCCTTCGGCAAGCGTCGTGCCGAACCAGCTGTCGAACGCATAAGCGGGCTCGACCCAGAAGAACTGGCGGAGCCAGAGGAAATAACGGACGAAGACCGGCTGATCGGCGCCCAGCGCCTCGATCATCTTCTGCCGCACGTCTGGCGGCACGGTCAGAGGAATTTCGGACATCGGCGAGCCGGGGGCGAGATCGACCAGCAGGAAGATCACCAGCGAGATCACGAGCAGGGTCGGGATTGCCAGCAAAAGCCTGCGAAGCGTGAAAGTGAGCATGCGCGGCGACGCCTTGGGTTACGGGGAAAACGTGGCGGGGCCGGATGGACCGGCCCCGCCAAACCGAAGGTTACTTCACGCGGAACCAGTCAGCGACGTTCCACATTTCGGTATCCCAAGAGTTGATTGCAACGCCGCCCAGGGTGTTGGAATGGGCCGAGAGCGTGCCACGGTGCACCAGCGGGATGACCGTCATGCTGTCCTTGGTCACCATGTCGTTCAGCTGCTTGGCAATCGCCTGACGTTCGGCCACATCGGTGGTCTGGGTCAGCTTGGCGTGCAGCTCGTCATAGGCCGGGTCGCAGAAGCGGTTGATGTTTTCACCCTGCCACTGGTTTTCCGGCGACGGAGCGTTCTTGCACTGGTACTGGCCCAGATAGGTTTCCGGATCCGGGTTGTCGGAGTTGTTGGCGTACATCTCGACGTCGGCGTAGAACTTCTGGAAGGTGTCGGGCGAACCCGCATCCCCGCCAAAGAACACGCCCGGATCGATGGCCTTCAGCTCCACTTCCACGCCCAGTTCCGTCCACCAATCCTTGATCAGCGCCTGGAAGTCCTGGCGGATCGGGTTGACGGTCGTCTGGTAGAGGATCGACAGTTTCTTGCCGTCCTTGTCGCGGATGCCGTCGCCGTCGCTGTCGGTCCAGCCGGCTTCATCCAGCAGGGCCTTGGCGCCTTCCATATCCTGCGCGATGCAACCGGAGTTGTCCGAAGCCCAGGCATCGGGTGATGGGATCACGTTGCAGGTCGGCTTGCCGCCAGCGCCATAGCCGACTTCGACCAGGATCGAGCGGTCGATGGCCTTGGACAGCGCGGTGCGCACCTTGATGTCCGACAGGATCGGATGGGGGTGCTTGGCGGTCGAGCGTTCGCCTTCCGGCAGGTCTGCCGACGGGTCGGTCAGGTTCATCTCGAGACGTTCGACGAGCGTGCCGAATGCCACGACGAACTGGCCCTTGCCGGCGGCGGTCATCGCGGCCTGGCTGTCCGGAGGGATCTGGGTGTTCCAAGCATAGTCGAATTCGCCGGTTTCCATCACCGCGCGGGCCGAGCCTTCGGCATCGCCGCCGCCCTTGATCACCGCCGAGGCAAAGGCAGGCTTCGCCGGGTCACGGTAGTTCTCGTTCATCGCCATCGTGACGGTATCGTTCACGGTGAAGCCGGTCACCTTGAACGGACCGGTGCCGATCGGCATGTTGTTCTGGTCCGTGCAGGTCGGAGCCGCAGCGCCGATGCAGGCGGCGAACTGCGCCTTCTGCAGGACGGGCGACAGGGCGCCGACGAAGGCGGTGTAGGGGTTCGGCTTAGGACCCGAGAAGGTCACCTTGATGGTCGACGGATCGACCGCTTCGACCTTGGCTACGCCCTCATACTTGGTGGCCTGCGCGCAGCCGCCTTCGGGGTGGGTGCAGTATTCCCAGGTGAAGACCGCGTCGTCGGCGGTGACCGGGGTGCCGTCGGACCACTTGAGGTCGGGCTGCAGCTTCCAGGTGATGCTGGTCAGATCCTCGGAAATGCCGCCGTTTTCACGGGTCGGGATTTCGGCAGCCAGCTTGGTGATCAGGTTGCCATCGGGATCAAGACCTGCGAGCGGCTCCAGCACCATCGAGGAGGCGTAGATGTCCTTGGTCCCGCCCGAGAGGTAGGGGTTCATGATGGACACGGCCTGCGGGAAGGTGAGTTTAACCTCACCATCGGTGCCGCGTTCGGCAAAGGCGGCGGGGGCAATCCCCAGCGCAGCCACTGCGCCCAGAAGGGCGGCTCTCATACTCATTGGTTCTCTCCTTGTTGGTTACGCTCGTTGGCCTCGGACGCGCCGGTTGATCCGGCGGCAGTGTAGAGATGGCAGGCGACCAGGCGGCCGGGTTCGACCTCCAAGAGGTCGGGCTTCACGGTCCGGCAGATGTCCATGACCCTGGGACAGCGGGTGCAGAAGTTGCAGCCCTTGGGCGGATTGGCCGGGGAGGGCACGTCGCCCTTCAGGATGATGCGCTTGCGCTGCGCCGCCAGCACCGGGTCGGGTTCGTTGACAGCTGACAGTAGCGCCTCGGCATAAGGGTGCAGCGGGCGGGCGTAGAGGTCCTTGGACGGGGAAAGCTCGGCGATCCGGCCCAAGTACATCACGGCCACGCGCTGTGCGAGGTGGCGGACCATCGACAGGTCGTGGCTGATGAAAAGGTAGGTGAGGCCCAGCTTTTCCTGCAAGTCTTCCAGCAGGTTGACCACCTGGGCCTGGATTGACACGTCCAACGCCGCGATGGGTTCGTCGCAGACGATGAAGCGGGGCTTCAAGGCCAGGGCGCGGGCGATGCCGATGCGCTGGCGCTGGCCGCCGGAGAATTCGTGCGGAAAGCGGTTCACGAAGCGGCGGTTGAGGCCGACCTGGTCCATCAGCTCATAGACCCGCTCCAGCTTCTGGTCGCGTGTCCAGTTGGTGTGTTCGTCCAGGGGTTCGCTGACGATCTCGGCCAAAGTCATGCGGGGGTTGAGGCTGGCCTGCGGGTCCTGGAAGACCATCTGCATCGTCGGGCGCTTCTTGCGCAGCGCTTCGGGGGCAAGTGTGGCCACGTCATCACCGTCGATCACCACGCGACCGGCGGTCGGCTCGTAAAGCCGCAGCATGGCGCGGCCGACGGTGGACTTGCCGCACCCGGATTCTCCGACAAGGCCAAGGGTCTGCCCGGCCAGAATATCGAAGGACACCCCGTCCACCGCCTTGACGTCGCCGGTATGCTTGCGAAACAGCCCGGTGTAGATCGGGAAGTGCATCTTCAGGTCCTGGACCTGGACCAGCGGGGTCGGCTGCGCGTCAAGCATCGGCGGGCTCCTGCATGGCAGGGGCGACCCAATGGCAGGCGACGTCGTGGCCCTGGCCGATGGGCTGGCCGTCGATGGCGCGGCGGGGCGGGTTCACGGCGTCGCAGGTGTCGAAGCGGTGCTCGCAGCGGGCGCGGAACGGGCAGGCGGTAAGGGGCGCTGTCAGAATCGGGGGCTGTCCCTCGATCACCTTCAGCCGGGCGGTGCGCGGGCCTGTGATGCGCGGGATCGTCTGCAGAAGTGCGCGGGTATAGGGATGCTGCGGGTTGGCGAACAGCTCGCGCACCGGGGCATGTTCCACGACCTGGCCACCATACATCACCATCACGCGGTCGGCGATGCCCGCGATGACGCCAAGGTCGTGGGTGATCCAGATGATCGCCATGCCAAGCTTGCGGCGCAGATCTTTCACCAGTTCCAGGATCTGGGCCTGGATGGTCACGTCCAGCGCGGTCGTCGGTTCGTCGGCAATCAGCACGTCGGGATCGCAGGCCAGGGCGATGGCGATCATCACCCGCTGGCGCATCCCGCCCGAGAACTGGTGCGGATACTGGTGCAGCCGCTGGGCCGCGCCGGGGATGCCGACCAACTCAAGCAGCTCGATGGCGCGGGCCTGGGCTTGGGCCTTCGACATGCGCAGGTGCTTGATCAGCGGCTCCATGATCTGGTCACCCAGCGTGAAGACCGGATTGAGACTGGTCATCGGGTCCTGGAAGACGAAGCCGATCTTCGCACCGCGGACTGCGCGCAATTCCTCGTCCGACATTGCCAGAAGGTCGCGCCCGTTCAGAAGGACCTTGCCGCCCCGGATATCCGCAGGCGGCGCGGGCAAAAGCCGCAGCAGCGACATCATGGTCACCGACTTGCCGGATCCGCTTTCACCTACGACGCCCAGAAGCTCACCCGGTTTCAGGTGGAAGCTCACGTCATTGACCGCGTGGATTTCCCCACCGCGGGTCCGGAAAACGGTCTTGAGGTCCCTGACATCAAGGACGGACGCGGCCGGTTCGGCCATTCAGTTCTCCCCGCGACGGTCTTAAGTCTTGTTATTGTTGGCTGATTTTTCAGCCCTACGGCTTGCTGCCGTTGTCCTGTCGTCAACTCTTTACGATTCTTGGTCTTCTATCAATCCCGATTTGAGGCGCGATTCCACCCTGTTCCCCCGGCATTATGACCGATCTACACAGCAATCTGCCAGATATTGACTAAGCGGCGGCTCAAGGACAGGCTGGCCACCAGATATAGGTTTGGCAAGGGAAATCGCGATGACCAAACTGACGCCGCGTCAGATTCTGGATCAGTTGGTCAAGTTCCCGACGGTCAGCCGTGAGTCCAACCTGGAGTTGGTCGATTGGCTTGAGGGCTACCTGACGGGCCAGGGGGTGAAGTGCTTCCGGCACTGGAATGAGGACCGCCAGAAGGCGGCGCTGATCGCCCATGCGGGACCCTGGGTTGAAGGCGCGGTGGTCCTGTCGGGGCATTCCGACGTGGTGCCGGTGGACGGTCAGGCCTGGACCTCGGACCCCTGGACGGTCGTGGAACGCGACGGCCGGCTTTATGGGCGCGGGACCTGCGACATGAAGGGATTCGTGGCGCTGGCGGTCTGGGCGGTGGTCGAGGCGCAGGCTCGGGGCGTGGCGCGGCCGGTGCAACTGGCGCTGTCCTATGACGAGGAGGTGGGATGCACGGGTGCCCCGCCGATGATCCAGACGATGCAGGACGTGGTGCCCAAGGGCGAGATCGCCTTCATCGGTGAGCCATCGCGGATGAAGGTGATCACCGGGCACAAGGGCGGCACGGGCTATGCGGTGCATGTGAAGGGGTATGAGGTACACTCCTCGTTGCTGCCCGAGGGCGTGTCGGCGATCATGGAAAGCGCGCGGCTGATCCAGTGGGTGAACGACCACAACGACGTGATCCAGGCAAAGCCGCCAGGGCCTATCGGCGGGCGGTTCCATCCGCCCTTCACCACGCTGCACATCGGCCGCATCCAGGGCGGGACGGCAGACAACATCACGGCGGGGGACTGCCGTTTCGCGGTCGAGATGCGCTGCGTGCCGGACGATGACCCCGAAGCCCATGCGGGGGCCTTCCGCGCCGAGGCCGAGCGGCTGGACCGTGCGCTGAAGGCCAGGCGGCCCGAAGCGGGGGTGCGGCTGGAAAAGTTCTTCGATGTGTCGCCGTTGCGCCCCGAGGTGGACGGGGCGGCGGAAGCCCTGGCCCGCGCGCTGACTGGCGACAATGCGACCGGGGTCGTGTCATATGGCACCGAAGCGGGGCAGTTCCAGGATGCGGGCTATTCGGCGGTGGTGATCGGGCCGGGCGACATCGCCCAGGCACACCAGGCGGACGAGTATCTTGAGGTGTCCGAGTTCCAGGCCGGGCAGCGCTTCATGGAAAGGCTGCTGGAGCGCTGCGCATGAGCTTTCCGATTTCGGAGGCCACGCCCGTCCGCTTCGCCGGGGCGCTGCCCGAGCGTGCGGATGTGGTGGTGGTGGGCGGCGGCGTCATCGGTGTTATGACGGCCTGGTTCCTGCGGGAAAAGGGGCTGTCGGTCGTCGTCTGCGAAAAGGGACGGATCGCGGGCGAGCAGTCGGGGCGGAACTGGGGCTGGGTCCGTCAGCAGGGCAGGGACCCAGGCGAGCTGCCAATCATGGTCGAAAGCCTGTCGATCTGGAAGCGGCTGGCCGCCGAGATGGGTGACGGCCTGGGGTTCCGGCAGACCGGGGTGCTCTATCTGGCCAAGACAGAGCGCGAGATCGCGGGCTTCGAGGCCTGGACGGAACACTCCCGCGCGCATCAGCTGGACACGCGACTGCTGACGGCGGCTGAGACGATGGCGATGCTGAAGGGGGCGGTGGCGCCGTGGAAGGGCGGGCTTTTTACCGCCTCGGACGCGCGGGCCGAGCCCTGGGTCGCGGTTCCGGCTCTGGCGGCGGCGGCGGTCGAAAAGGGCGTGGTGATCCGCGAGGCCTGTGCGGTGCGGGGCCTCGACCTCGCGGCGGGCAAGGTTGCGGGCGTGGTGACGGAGGCCGGGCGGATCGCCTGCGACCATGTGGTCGTCGCGGCGGGGGCCTGGTCTCGGCTGTTCCTCGGGCAGCATGGGATCGGCATTCCGCAGCTTTCGGTTCTGGCCTCGGTCGCAGCGACCGAACCGATGCCGGAGATCTTTCCCGGCAATGCCGCGGACGACGACTTTGCCTTCCGGCGGCGGGCGGACGGGGGCTATTCCATCGCCCCCGGTGCGCGGCATGACTTCTTCATCGGGCGTGATGCGTTTCGCACCTTGGGCGTCTATCTGCCCGTGCTTAAAAAGGATTTCCGGTCAACGAACTTCCGTCTTGCAGCGCCGAAGGGTTTTCCCGACGCCTGGAGCACACCGCGCCGTTGGGGCCTGGACGGCACAAGTCCCTTTGAGCGTCAGCGCATCCTTAACCCCGCTCCGAACATGGCGACGCTGGGCGAGGTGCAGGACAGTTTTGCCAAGGCCTTCCCGTCACTGGGCCGCCCGAAGCTGAAGGCCGCCTGGGCGGGCATGATCGACAGCCTGCCCGACGTCGTGCCCATCGTGGACCATGCGCCGATCCCGGGGCTGACCATCGCCACGGGGATGAGCGGGCATGGTTTCGGCATAGGGCCTGGCATGGGGCGCGTGGTGGCCGACCTCGTGGCGGGGCGGCCTACTGGCCATGACCTGACCCGCTTCCGCCTGTCGCGTTTCAGCGACGGCAGCCGGATCGAGCCGGGGCCCAGCCTTTAGGCGACGCTCGCCGGGTATCCTGCCGCGTCCAGCGCCCGCAGCAATTCGGCCACTGGGGCAGGGCCCGAGACTTCCACCTTTCGGGCGGTTAGGTCGACCTTGACCTCGCCTGCTTGGGGCACGGCCCCTAGAGCGCTTTCGACCGTGGCTTTGCAGTGGCCGCAGCTCATGTCTGGAACGGAAAGTGTTGTCATGGGAAGGTCCTCGCTATCCCGGATTGGGGCCCAGCTTGCGGCCCGCGTCAAGGGGTTGGCCCCGAACTGCGACATCCCTGCCGACCTGCCGGGAAATTCGCCGAATCAGATTTCCAAACCGCTTTAAATCACTTAAGTAGACTTATTGTTTGCGGTAACAGAGGCTTTGTGACCCACCGCCCCGAAAGCCCGCTTGACCGCCGCCTGCCGGCGCTTAGGCTTTCCCAGGAGACGACCTTGCTGGACAAACCCGTGACCGATTTGAGCGTGACCCCGAATATCCTGCAGGCAAGCATCCTGCGGCACCTGACCTTTACTGTGGGCAAGGATGCTCCGCACGCCAGCGCGCATGACTGGCGTATAGCCCTGTCCCATGCGATCCGCGACCAGATCGTCGAGCCCTGGTTCGCTTCGACCCGCCGCACCTGGGCCGAGGACCGCAAGCGCGTCTACTACCTGTCGATGGAATTCCTGATCGGGCGCATCCTGGAAGATGCGATGATCAATCTTGGCCTTTACGACATGGCCGCCGAGGCGATGGCGCATTTCGGCCAGGACATCCGGGTGGTGATCGACGACGAGCCGGACGCGGCCCTGGGGAACGGGGGCCTTGGGCGGCTGGCCGCCTGCTTCATGGAGTCGATGGCGACGCTGGGCTGCCCTGCCTATGGTTATGGCATCCGGTATGAGCATGGCCTTTTCCGCCAGCACTTTGACCAAGGCCGCCAGATCGAGACGCCGGAAAACTGGCTGGCGCAGGCGCATCCCTGGGAATTCGCCCGGCCCGAAAGCCGCTACACCATAGGCTTCAAGGGTCACGTCGAAAGCCGGGACGGCAAGGACACCTGGTATCCGCAAGAGACCGTGACGGCAGAAGCCTTCGACACGCCTGTCGTGGGCTGGCAGGGGAAATGGGCCAACACGCTGCGGCTTTGGGGGGCGAAGGGGACGACGAACTTCGACCTCGAACGCTTCAACCGGGGCGATTACACGGCCGCGGCGGAACCGGAGACCCTGGCCCGGACGTTGAGCCGGGTGCTCTATCCCGACGACACCACCTATCAGGGGAAGGAACTGCGTCTGAAGCAGGAGTTCTTCCTGACCTCCGCCGCGTTGCAGGACATTCTGCGGCGGTTCCTGTCGAACCACTCGGACCTGCGGGCGCTGCCGCGGCATGTGGCGATCCAGATGAACGACACGCACCCCGCCATCGCGGGGCCCGAGCTGATCCGGCTGCTGTCGGACGAGCATGGCCTGCCCTTCGACGAGGCGCTGACCATCGCGCGGGCCTGCCTTGGGTACACCAACCACACGCTACTGCCGGAAGCGCTGGAGAAGTGGGCGACCTACACCTTCGGAAACGTCCTGCCGCGCCACATGCAGATCGTCGAGAAGATCGACAGCTGGCATCGCCGCGCCTATCCGAACCGGCCGCATTACGTGGGCATCGTCAAGCACCAGGAAGTGCGGATGGGCGAGCTTGCCTTCATCATGAGCCACAAGGTCAACGGCGTCTCGGCGCTGCATTCGGATCTGGTGAAGAAGAACCTGTTTCCTGAACTGAACGGTTTGCATCCGGGTCGGATCATCAACCAGACCAACGGCGTGACCCCCCGTCGTTGGCTGCGGATGGCGAACCGGCCGCTGTCGACACTGATCACGCAAGGCATCGGGCCAGGCTGGGAAGCGGACCTGGACCGGCTGCGTCAGCTGGAGCCGCTGGCCGAGGACGCCGTGTTCCGGGGCCAGTTTGCCGCAGCCAAGCGCGAAAACAAGATTCGCCTGTCGAACTGGATCGGGCGCGAGATGGGGGTCAAGGTCTCGCCGGACGCGATGTTCGATGTGCAGATCAAGCGGATCCACGAATACAAGCGCCAGCTTCTGAACATCCTGCAGACCATCGCGCATTGGCATCGGGTGCGGTCGAACCCGAAGGCGGGCTGGGTGCCAAGGGTGAAGATATTTGGCGGCAAGGCTGCACCCGGCTATGCTGTGGCGAAGGAAATCATACGTCTTATCAATGACGTGGCCGAGATTGTTAACAACGATCCGGTGACTGGCGATCTTCTGAAGATCATCTATCCGCCGAACTACAACGTGACGATGGCGGAACGGGTCATCCCGGCTTCGGACCTGTCGGAACAGATATCGACCGCCGGGAAAGAGGCGTCGGGGACGGGCAACATGAAGTTCATGATGAACGGCGCCCTGACCATCGGGACGCTGGATGGTGCGAACGTCGAAATCCTGCAGGAAGTTGGGGCCGAGAACTTCTTCCTCTTCGGGCTTACCGCCGAAGAGGTCGCAAAGCGTCGCGAGGACCCGGATCACGCCAAGAAGGCGATCGAGGCTAGCCAGCCGCTGATGGACGTGCTGCAGATGATCGCCGAGGGGCGGTTCAGTCCCGAGGAGCCGGACCGCTATCATGGCCTGGTGCACCGGGTCTGGCACCACGACTACTTCCTCGTCGCGGCGGATTTCGCGGCCTATGATGCGGCCCAGGCCGATGTAGACACGGCCTATCTTGACCAGGATCGCTGGTGGAAGATGGCGACACTGAACACCGCGCGCAGTGGCTTCTTCTCGTCCGACCGGACGATCCGCAGCTACATGGAAGAAATCTGGCAGGCGACGTCCGCGCTTTAGGGGCGCAGTCCGACAGGCTTTCGGGAGGGGAAGCATGGCTGAGACGACACTCGACAAGGGCGCGGCCGAGGC
>JAIXSA010000134.1 GCA_027484915.1 Paracoccaceae bacterium
AGGGTGTGCCGATGCTGCTGGCGGGCGACGAGTTCGGGCAAACGCAGTGTGGAAACAACAACACCTATGCCCAGGACAGCGAGATTGCCTGGCTGCACTGGGATGCAGCGGACGAGCGGCTTGTCGCGGCGGTGGCAAGCTTGGTGGCCTTCCGGCGCGAGGTGGGCGTGCCGGATTCGCGCTTTGCCCGGGGTCCGGGCGAAGGTGACGGGCCGGAGATTACCTGGCACGGGCCGGACGGACCGCTGACCGAGGATGGCTGGGGGCAGGATGCTCCACTTGGGCTGCGGTACCATCGGGCCGAAAGCGACGTCATGATCGTGCTGAACCCGGGCGATGAGGCGGAGTTCCAGCTTCCCGAGGGAACGTGGAAGCGTCGCATCGACAGCGCGTGCGATCCAATCGGGTGCGACAGGATCGAAAGCGGGCGGGTCGGACTGGAATGGCAATCGGTGACCGTCTGGCAGGAGGCCGCCGGGTAGCGGCTGGAACCTGCAGGGCTGCCGGGGCGTTGGGATCGGGACTTCCCCACAGCAACGGAGACGACAGATGGCACTGGTCAGCGACCATGAAAACACCCCGAACCCGCCCGCAATCCCGTCGATCGAGGCCGCGCGGGTCTGGGAGATGCTGACGGACATCGACATCGCGATGCTGGTCACGCGCAGCGCCGACGGACTGCGCGGCCGGCCGATGTCGACCATCCCCACGCCTGAGAAGGGCGTCATCTACATCCTGACCGAAAGCGACAGTTCGGCGGCGCGCGATATCCGGGTCGATGGCTCGGTCTTTCTGAGCTACCAGGGCCGCGGCGATCATGTCGCGCTGGTCGGGCAGGCGACGGTCGATCCGGACAAGGGCCTGGTCAAGGACCTATGGAACCCCGGCGCGCAGGTGTTCTGGCCGCAGGGACCAGAGGTGCACGACGTGGTCACCCTGGTGATCGATCCGGGTCATGCCGACGTCTGGGACGGTCCGGGCCTGTTGCGCGGGATTGCCGAAATCGTCACGGGCGCGGTGAAGGGCAAGTCGCCCGATCTGGGCACGCGCGGCGAGGCAGAGCTTTGACCCCGCGCTAGGCTGCCACGGCGGCCTTCTTGTCGAAGGCATGGGAGAACAGCTCTTCCATGCCGGCGACGGCGAAGTCGGCCGCGCCCTTGCCCGGCGGGGCGGGCTTGGTGTCGGACGGTTCGGGCCAGAGCGCTATGCCCAGCTTCACACCGGGCAAGCGGCGGCGCAAAAGCCGGATCTGCAGGTCCACCGCTGCACCGCGTGCGGGGTCGAGCGACAGCACAATCACCGTTTCGGGCGCGAAATCGCCCAGCATGCGCGGCAAGGACGCGCGGGGGGGAAGCGTCACCACCTCGGCCCCTTCGGCGGTCAGCGCTTGTGCCACCATCCGGGCGGCGGCCTCGTCCAGCCGGGTCAGCGCACCCATCACGAGGATCTTGCGACCGATGCCGTCCAGAACACCGTTCGCGACGAGCGAGGCCTTGCCTTCGGCAGCCGGGTCCGGGCCTTCGGCGGCAAGGGCCAGTTCCTCCTCGATCACCGATTCCAGTTCCTCGGTCAGGGTCCAGGCGGCATTGGCGATGCGCTGGGTCTGGTAGTCGGTGAGAAGTCCCGCCGAATGATCGGCCTGGGCCAGCGCCAGCGCGGGGATCGCGGTCTTGTCGTAGTAGTCCGCCAGATAGCGCTTGGACGTCGAGGTGGTTGCGGCCTCGGTGAACTCGACGATGCGACCGGCTAATAGGCGGTCGTATAGCCGGGCGGAATCGGCCAGGACGGGCTGGTCGCCGAACATGATCGGGAACAGGCGCAGGCTGGGGACATGGTGGCCGATCACCACCAGGCACACGGTGAGTGGGGTTGCGATGATCAGGCCCATCGGCCCCCAGAGCCAGGTCCAGAACATGGCGGAAACGATCACGGCAAGCGGGGAAACGCCGGTCCGGCTGCCGTAGAACCACGGTTCGATGATGTTGGAGGTGACGAGTTCCACCACCAGGAACAGGGCCCCGGTCCAGAGGACCAATGACCAGTCCGGCGAGACGGCGAAGGCCATGAGCAGGGGCAGGATCGCCGAGACGGCCGAGGCGATGTAGGGCACGAAGCGCATCACCAGCGTAACAAGACCGAAGAAGAGCGCATTCGGCACCCCGATCACCCAGAGCCCCAGCCAGATCGGAATCGCATAGATGACGTTCACGACAAGCTGTGCGAGGAGGTAGGTCGACACGCGCCCCCCGGCCTCGGCCAGAAGGCGCGAGGTGGCCAGGATGTTCGACCCACCGATCAACTGCACCAACCGGTCGCGCAGCGCGGCGCGTTCCAGAAGCGCGAAGATGACGACGACGAAGATCAGGCCGAAGATGCCGACCGGGGTCAGCGCTGGCAGGATGATGTCGACCAGCCATTCGCGGACGCCGGGCTGCTCGACGACCTCGACCTTCATGGTCGGGTCCGACGCCTTGGGGTCGGCAGAGATACGCTCGGAGATGCGCTCGACCATGCCCTGCAGGTGGGCGATCACCTTGCTGTCCGTCCCGGCATCAAGCAGCGTGTCGACCTTGGTCAGGACATTGCCCTGATACTGGGGAAGGTTCATGCCGATCTGGCTGAGTTGGTAGGCGATGATCAGGACGAAGGCTGCCACCAGCGCCCCCGCCGAGATCACGGTGGCGATCACCGCCCAGGTGTCGCGCAGGCCCCAGCGGCGGAGGTAGTTCACGACGGGCGTCAGGATGAACGCAAAAAGCATCCCCAGGGCGAGGGGCAGGAACAGGTCCTGGGCGACATAGAGAATCCCGCAAACCGCAATGATGGTGGCAAGGGTGGCCAGAGAGACGATGGAGTGACCGGTCCCGGTCCAGAGGTCGGGGCGGTCCTGCCGCGTCACGGCGGCGTCATCGTTTTTTGGCATGATTTCCCCCGGCGCTGCCCAGGAAGGAAACGTCTCTAGATGATCGGCGGTTCCCGTCCGGCGGCAGGATCAACCGGCCGGGCCGGGGAACTTCACCCGCTGTTCGGCGTTGCGGGTGGGTGGAGTGCGAGGAGGCCGGAGATGGCGCTACTGGAAACCGGACGGAAGGTGATCCTGATCAACGAGGCGGTGCTGGCCCTGCCGCGCGAAACGCTTGCGCTTGAGGAAGGGGCGACGGTCTTCGTGGCCGGGCGGTCGCTGGTGCAGATGACCCTGGCGGAGCTTACTTTGCCCGATGCACAGATGGTTCTGACCGATTTCCGGCAGAGCGCCTCGCTAAGCGCGTTGAATTCGACCCTGCAGGCGGCGGGCGGTCTGGACCGTCTGATCCTTGCCGCCGACGGCGACGAAAGCGACGCGGTGTTTTCGCTGATGTGTGCCGTGCTGACCTTCCGGCCGGCCCTGCGTCGGCGGCGGGGCGGGCGGATCGACCTGATCCTTGAAGATGGTCGCGCCGTCGGATCGCTGGTCGAATTCCTGCAGCGGATCGGTGGCACGCTGGACCTGGACGGGATTTCGACCGAGTTGCGCATCTGCGAACGCAAGGTGGTTCCGGCAGTCGCCTGAGCCGACCGTCGCGCTGCACGCGGTCTGAACCCAAAAAAATGGGCTGCGAGGTCATCGCAGCCCAGTCAGGGAAGACGGCAGGGAAGGACCGCTTCCTTAGGGGACAGAGATCACCGTGTCATCATTCCGCGCACGAGCGAGATGACGAACAGGATGATGAAAATGACGAAGAGGATCTGCGCGATCCCGGCCGAAGTGCCGGCAATGCCTCCGAAGCCAAGGACGCCAGCGATGATCGCGATGATCAGGAAAGTCACGGCCCAGCCAAGCATGGGTTTTCTCCTTTGATTTCAACAGGCCCCGCGAGGATGGGGCGACATATTGCTGGAAAAACACCGCTCTTGCGGGATCGGTTCCCTTGGGCCAGGAAGAATTCCAAGACGACGGCTGGCGGGAACCGTATGGGCGCTTGGCGACTTGTACCTGCAGAGTGACGGTGCCGCGACGCGGGGGCCGCACGAAGTATCCCAAGAAGTATCCCAAACGGATTTCAGGAGAACTGCGATGAACGCGAGCGACAAGGACACCTCACATCGGGACCAGATGCAGTCGGGTTCGACCGGCGAGATGGAGCGCAAGGTCCAGGACGCGGGGAAGGCTGCGAAAGATGCGGTCCAAAGTGCGGCAGGAACCGTCAAGCAGAACGTCGACGAATTCGGGAAGTCGGTGCGCGACACCGTCTCGTCGGCCAAGGACGCGGCGTCGGATGCGATGGACGAAGGCCGTTCGCGCATGGGCAGCATGATGGAGAAAGCGCAGGACATGGCGCAGGGCACGAAGGAGGCGATTGTCAGCGGGGCTGGCTCGACCCTTTCTGCCGTGAAGGACGTGGCCGTCGAGAAGGCGGACATGGCGCGCGAAAGCCTGTCGGATGTGGGCGAGCGGCTGGCCGCGACGCTGGAGCGCGCCTCGGCCGAGGGCGAGAGCGATGCGCTGAAATCGCGGGTGATGACCTCGGTTGCGCAGGGGCTGCACGCGGCGTCTGACGCATTGCGGCAGCGGTCGGTCGCGGACCTGACCTCGGACGTCAAGATACTGGCAAAACGTCATCCGGGTGCCTTCATGGCAGCGGCGGCGGTGGCCGGATTTGCGGCGGCGCGGTTCATCCGGTCGTCCAGCAAGCGCCGGATGGCAGAGCATGACAGCGATTACGGCCAGGGACCGCGGGTCTGATGCGCGGGGCCGAACCAGAACGGGAAAGCATGCGGACGCTGCTGTCCGAGGTGGTTTCAAGCCTGAGCCGGCTGGTCCGGGGCGAGCTGACGCTTGCCAAGGCTGAAGCGACCGAAGGCATCAAGCAGGCCGTGGGCGGGCTGGTGAAGATCGCCGTTGCGGCGATCCTTTCTCTGGTTGGCCTGAATGTCCTCGCCGGTGCCGCCGTCGCGGCGTTGGCGGCGACGGGGCTGGGCCCGGCCTGGGCCTCGTTGATCGTGGGCATCTGCCTGTGTGTGCTGGCGCTGATTCTGGTACTGGCCGGGCGCGCGGCGCTGAAGCTGCGTGGCGTCTGGCCCGACCGGGCCTTGCGCGGTGTCCGGCGCGATGCCGAGGCGGTGCAGGCCGGACTGACTGAAACGGGAGCACGACATGTCTGAGCGAACCATGACCGAAATCGAACAGTCGCTGGAACGCGACCGGCAGGCGCTGGCCCAGGCGCTGGTGGCGCTGCGCCACCGGCTGGACCCGGCAACGCTGATCGCGGATGGCAAGGCGGCGCTTATGTCGCAGGCCCGACCCCTGGTGTCGCGAGTGGATGGCGCGGTGCGCGAGCATCCGATGGCTGCGGCAGCTGCCGGGATTGCCATCGCGGCCCTTATCTTCGGGCGCAAGGCCATGAGCGACAGGTCTAGTCCGGTGGTGACTCCGGTTGCGCCCGGCACGCGCTTCGAGGCGTTGACACGCTGGGAAGACGAGGGCGGGCCTCCGGCGGATGAACCGGTTGACCCGAAGGAGGACTGGCTGGTCGAGGCGCGTGGGTTGCGGAAGAACGCCCGTCAGATGCTGCGTCAGATCGACGACGCGGCGCGGCGCGGTCTTGCTCCGGCCGCGCAACTGGCCAAGCACCGGGCCGAGGTGGTGTCGGCGCTGGCCGCCGAGACGCGGACCGCCCTGGGCAAGGGTCTGGAGTCGCTTACCGGCGCGGCACGGGACCAGGCGTTGCAGGCCCGTGAGCGCATCTACCTGGGCCGCATCGCAATCGCCGAGAAAAGCCGGGTGCAGTTCGAGGAGCATCCCCTGCTGACCGGCGCGATGTTGGCTGCGGCAGGGGCGGGACTGGCGTTCCTGTTCCCGCAGACCGAGACCGAGGATCGCCTGATGGGCGAGGCGCGGGACCGGCTGCTGGACGATGCGATCAACGCGGCGAAATCCGAAGCGGTCAAGGCCAGCGAACTGGCGCAGACACTGGGCTCGGCGCTAAAGAGCGACATCGAAAGCGCGGCGGCGGTGTTCACACCGTCCGAACCGCGTCGAACCGTCGTCCGGCATCATTGAGCCCCGACCTTGCGAACAGGACCGGCCCCATCGCGGGCCGGTCCTTCTATGTGCGGCGCAGGGGGCTTCGCCGGGGGAAGACGAGGTTGACCGAGGCGCGACCTTCTTCCAGCCGGATGCTGACGGTGCCGGAAAGCTGGGCGGCGAACTGCTTCAGCATCCGTTGCGGCAGGGACACCAGACCCTGATCGGCCTGCGGGCGCAGCTCGGCCACCTCGGGCCCTTCAACGCTGAGGTGAATGGTCCCATCGGTTTCGCTGAGCGTGACCAGAACCTCGTCCGTGCCAAGCCCCCCGCGCGAAAAATAGCAACCGATCGCTTCCGCCAGGGCCAGAGCAAGCGGGACAGCGACTTCCGCGTCGATCTGCACGGGCTGCAGGCGCTTGGATGCGACGGCCAGCGCGACGCCGTGGATTTCCTTCAGGCGCTTGATGACGTTGGACAGGATCACATCCACCGACACGTCCCGCTGCCCCGACAATGTGTAAAGGCTGGTATGGGTAGAGGACAGCGCGATGACCCGGTTGATCAGCCCGTCTAGCACCGAGCGCAGCTTCTGATCCGCAGCTTCGCGCCGGTACATCCGCATGATCGAAGCGATGATCTGAAGGCTGTTGCCGCTGCGGTGGCTGACTTCGCGGATCAGCACGTCCTTGTCGACGACAAGGTTTTGCAACTCGGCCTCTTCCTGCTCGATGGTGCGGATCATGCCTTCGTAGGCGGCGTGAAGGCGCTGGATTTCATCGGGCGCGCCTTCCATGTCGGGGATCTGCATCCGCTGCCGGGAGGAGACGTAGTCGGTCATCGACCGCGACAGGGCCCGGACATGACGCACGACAAGGCGGTTCGAGGCGAAGGCGGCGGCGGCAAGTGCGGCCACCCAGGTCAGCACCGGCATGAGATAGGGGACGGCGACGTCGGTCCAGAAGCTTGTGCTGTCTGGCTGCCAGACCGACACCAGGAACAAGTTCCGGGCCACCGTCACGACGGACAGGATGCTGCGCGAGTCATCGTCTTCGACGAAGTAGGCAGTGTCGGCCGATGCCACGAGGTCAGAGATGGCCTGGTCGCCGGGAATGGCCTCTTCCGGCGGCAGGTCGGGTTGCGACGAGACGAGGACCTTGCCGTCGCCCGTGAAGGACGCGAAGTAGACCGGGTTCCACATCGCGACGGAATCGACGTAGTTGCCCGGCGACAGGGCGCTGTAGGCCAGCGAGATCACCACAAAGCCCATGAAGGTGCCGTCGTCGTCAAAGACCGGGTGGCGGACGCCCACGATCGCCTCGTTCGAGATCTGTCCATGCGCGTCGTAGATCAGGCTGGGCAGGGGCAGCTTCATCATCTCGACGAACTCGGGATTTTCCGAAAGGTCGTAGACCTTGCCGGTCGAGGCACAGGTTACAAGGCCGCTTGTCGGCACGAAGGCAACGACGGTGGACTGCGGGATCTCGCGCTTAACCGATGATACCTGCTGCACGCAGGAGGGCCCGCCGGCCGAGGGCCGACCGATGACAGAGGCCAGGATGCGGGCGGAAACTTGCGCTTCCTTGATGACCTCGATCTGCACACGCATGGCCTGCAGCGCCGAGCCGCCAACGCCCTTCAGTGTCGTCGTGTCGACTTGATGAAGGGCGTCGCGGGTCTGGACGACGGACAGGACCCCCAGCGGCATAAGCGCAAGGATGATGGTCGAGCCGAGGCGCACGCCAAGGCTGCTGAAAGAAAGGAAGGCTGTCAGATGACGGATCAAAATCCGGCTGCAGCCGTGCGCATGACGACTGCCTGGGTTGCTCCGTCGGTGCCGGAAAACATGTCCTCTCCGTCTTTCAGGTGGAGCAGTTCTGCCAGACGTTTCCGTGCACGACTAGCACGGCTTTTCACCGTGCCGATGGCGACGCCCATCATCTCGGAGGCCTCCTCGCAGGAAAAGCCGGATGCGCCGACGAGGATCAGCACCTCGCGGTGTTCGGGGCTGAGCTTGTCGAAGGCCTTCAGGAATTCCTGCATGGCCATGTGGCTGTCGTGCGCAGGTTTCACGGAAAGACCCGATGCATGGACCCCGTCGCTGTCCTGAACCTCGCGCCGGGTCTTGCGCAGCGAGGAGTAGAATGTGTTGCGCAGGATCGTGAAGAGCCAGGCGTCCAGGTTCGTGGCAGGATCAAACTTCTCGATGTTTGACCAGGCCTTCAGGATCGTGTCCTGCACCAGGTCGTCGGCCATCGTGGCATCGCGCGCCAGGCTGATTGCAAAGGCGCGCAGCTTCGGGATAGCCCCGGCAAGTCGATCCCGGGGATCTTCCTGGGGGGCTGGGAATGCTGCGGTCATTCCGACCCGCCCGTCCCGGCAGCCTTGCTCTTGAGTTGTTCGAGCAGGTCTCGGAACCTGTCGGGCAATTCCTCATTCAGAGTGGCCGCATAGACCCTTTTCAGGTTCTCGTCGATCTGCGCGCGGATGGCCTGCCGGTTTGGCACATCCTCCTCCTTATCCTTTTTCATGACATTCCATTCCCAATTCCTGCGCCACCAACGTTCGCACTCATGTCTGGTTCCAGCCTATCATGATGGCCAAGAAATTTTGCACAGTGACGGGAACTGAACGCCGTTTCAGGCGTTTGGTTCCCGATGAATTGTGCAATCGGGGAGAAGATTTTATGTTCGCACAGGAAGCGGTCGATCATTCCGCAACGGTGGCCCGTCACCTTCCCTATCTGCGTCGCTATGCGCGTGCGCTGACCGGGAACCAGTCAAGCGGGGACAAATATGCCATCGCGGTCCTGGAATCGATCATCGCAGATCCTACGCTGCTTGGCGCCCATCCCGATTCCAAGGTTTCGATGTTCTCGGTCTTCCATTCGATCTGGTCGACGGCGGGGGCTCCCGTCACCGATGCCGACGATCAGCTGTCCAGCGCGGCGCAGGCGCATATGGCCGGTCTGACGCTGAATTCGCGCGAGGCGCTGCTGTTGAACACCGTCGAAGGATTCGATCAGGATCAGGTCGGGGCGATCATGGGGATCGATGCGACCGAGGCGCGGCATCTGGTCGACGTTGCCGTGCAGGAAATGGAGCGGTCGGTCCGCGGGTCGGTCCTGGTGATCGAGGACGAGGCGATCATCGCGATGGACATCGTGGCAATCGTCGAGGGGATGGGACACCGCGTGACGTCGAATGCGCGGACCCATGCCGAGGCGGTCGAGATGGCGGCGGCCGAGAAGCCGGACCTGATCCTTGCGGACATCCAGCTTGCGGACAACTCCTCGGGCGTCGAGGCGGTCAACGAGATCCTGGCGCAGTTCGGGAATATCCCGGTGATCTTCATCACCGCCTTCCCAGAACGACTGCTGACCGGCGAGCGGCCCGAACCGGCCTTCCTGATCAACAAGCCTTACACGGAAGAGCAGGTCCGCTCGGCCGTCAGTCAGGCGATGTTCTTCTCGTCCACCGCGACCTTGCGGGCGTAAGGCCGCGGGAACCGGGGCTTGCGGGCGGGGTTGACCCGCGACGCAATACCGGGAGCCGACGTGCCGCAGGCCGCTATCCACCGTCATCCCGCCGTCCGGCCGCCGGTCGAGGTCCTCGTCACGGCGGCAGAGGCCTATCCGGTTCTGGAGCGGGCTTTCCTGACCGCTGAGCGCGAGATCGTGGCGGGGTTCAGGGTCTTTGACCTGAAGACGAAGCTGCGGTCGGCCGAGGCACGGGCCGTCGGGGCAACCTGGTTTGATCTGATGATTCACACCCTGCGGCGGGGCGTCGCCGTTCGGATCGTGCTGTCGGATTTCGATCCGGTCGCCCGCCCGCGGCTGCACCGCGCGACGTGGCGGACGGTGCGGATGTTCTGGGCGGCGGCGGAAATGGCCGGGCCTGGGGCAAGTCTTGTGGTCGTCCCCTCGATGCATTCGGCCGTGGCCGGGATCTGGCCGCGGCTTCTGTTCTGGCCGGTAGTGAGGACGCGGCTGGGGCGGGTGGCGGGGTGGCTCCGCCGACAGGTAAAGGCGCACCGACTGAGCGCGCTTCGCGAGATGCCGGGGGTCGGCCGGATGCTGGTGGCCAAGGACGCGATGCCACGGCCCCGCCTTTTCCACGTGCCGCCGCTCTATCCGGCGACCCATCACCAGAAGCTGGCGGTGTTCGACGGGCGGCGGCTTTACATCGGCGGTCTGGACCTGGACGAGCGGTTCTACGACACGCCCGAGCATCGGCAGGCCGGCCACGATACGTGGCATGACGTGCAGTTGATGCTGGAGGGGCCGATCGCCAGCGATGCGCGCGCCCATCTTCTGGGGTTCCTCGACATCATCGCGGGCGTGGCCGAGCCCGGTAACCCTGCACCGGACCGCGCCGGGCTGCGGTTCATTCGGACTCTGTCGCGGCGGCGCGGGCGTGGGGCTTGGCGCTTCATCTCGCCAGAACCTGCGGTGGCCGAGATCGAGGCGGCCCAGCGCGACGCGATAGGTCGGGCAGAGCGGTTGATCTATGTCGAGACGCAGTATTTCCGGGATCGTCGGCTGGCGCGGTGTCTGGCCGAGGAAGCGCGGCGGAAGCCGGAGTTGCGGATGATCCTGATCCTGCCTGCAGCGCCCGACGACGTGGCCTTCGAGGGGTCGACGGGCCTTGACGCCCGGCTGGGGGAGTTCCTGCAGGCCAAGTGCCTGCGCATCCTGCGCCGGGGGTTCGGGCGGCGGCTCTTCGTGGGCGGTGCAGCCCAGCCGCGTCGGACTCAGGCGACGGGTCGCGCGCAGCTGCGGGGGGCGCCGCTGGTCTATATCCATGCCAAGGTCAGCATCTTCGACGACCGTAGCGCCATCGTGTCCTCGGCCAACATGAATGGCCGTTCGTTGCGATGGGATACCGAGGCGGGGGTTGTCCTGACCCGGACGGACGAGGTCCTGCGCCTGCGGCATAAGCTCATGGCGCACTGGCTGCCCAAAGGGGCGGGGGCGGATTTCTTCGACCTTGGCCGCGCGGTTCCGGCCTGGTGGGGCCTGGCATCGCGGAACTCAAAGTTGCCCCCCGACCGGCGGCGCGGGTTCCTGCTGCCCTACGACCTGAAATCGGCCGAGGACTTCGGGCGAGCCTTTCCGCTGCTTCCCGACGAGATGGTTTGATTGGCGAAATCTTGCCAATGCTGGAAGGACGGGAGCGAGGGGTCAGGAACTCATCCTTGCGAGAGGGCGTTGGTGGCACACAAGCGGCTTGGCACCGCAGCAACGCACGAAATCAAGGAGATTCACGTGAAAGCTCTGCTACTTACAACCGCTCTGGCGGCCGGCTTCGCATTGCCTGCGATGGCACAAGATGCCGCCTCTCCGTTCCAGACCGAAGCCGCGGGGCCGTCGCTTTCGGCCTCGCAAGTGATAGGCGCCCGCGTCTATGCCAGCGAAGCCGCCCTGGACACCGACGCCTATGAAGGCGTGCAGGAAGGCTGGGAAGACATCGGTGAAGTCAACGACATCATCCTGGGCCGCGACGGCACGGTCGATGCGGTTCTGGTCGACATCGGTGGGTTCCTTGGCATGGGCGAACGCCAGGTTGCGGTGGACATGGCCGCGCTGAAGGTCGTGCAAGACGACGCCACGGACGCCGACGACTGGTTCCTGGTGCTGCAATCGGACCGCGCCACCCTGGAAGGCGCGCCGGAATACGTGATGCCGGGCGCCGAGCCGATGGCCGAGGGTGACTCAAACGCCGATGCCGACGCGAATGCTGACGCTGCGGCGAACGACACGACGACGCAAGGCACGGCAACCGACGAGGCGGTCGCAGACTCGACCACCACCGAAGGTACCGAGGGCGTCGGGAATGCGACCGACACCGAGATGCCGGCCGACGGCACCGTGGCTGAAGGGTCCGACACCGAAGCTGCGGCAAGCACCGCTCCGGCCGTGGCGGACGACGGCACGATGACACTGCCCGAAGGCTATACCGCCATCGAGCGCGACACCCTGACCTCGGAACTGCTGACGGGTGCAGATGTCCGCGACACGAACGACGCGTCCATCGCGGAAGTGTCGGACCTGGTGCTGACCGGCGAAGGTCAAGTGACCGACGTGGTTCTGGATGTCGGCGGGTTCCTTGGCATCGGCGCGCGGTCGGTTGCCATTCCGATGGACCGCCTGACCGTGGCGCAGTCCGAAGGTGGCGCTGTCCGGATCTGGGTCAACATGACCAAGGAAGAGCTGGAAGCCCTGCCCGAATACCAGAAGCCATAAGGAAAGTCGTGCTGCTGTCGCACGCCCTAGGGCAGCGCTCGACTGGCCCGCACCCATTCCGATGGGTGCGGGCTTCTTACTTCCGCGATCCGTTCAGCGCCGGGTCGAGGGGGAAGGTGATGCGGATCGCCAGCCCTTCCGGCCCGTAGTCGCGGGTGAGGGTGCCCTGCAGTTCGCCCTTCAAGCTGGCCTCGATCAGGCGGGAGCCGAATCCGGGGCCGTTCGCGGCGGGTGCAGACAGCCCGGAGATCTGCTCGTTCCACTGCAGGTCAAGCACGTGAGACCCGGCCTTGGTTCCGACCGACCAGCGGATCGCCAGTCCCTGACCCGCCACGGACAGCCCGCCGTACTTCATCGCATTGGTCACCAGTTCGTGCACGACAAGGGCAAAGGCGTGCGCCTGGCGTTCATCGAGCCGGACGGGGGGGCCGTCGATCAGATGGTCGACCTCGGTCGCGTCCAGGCTTTGCTGCAGTTCCTTCACCAGGACCGAGCGGAGGTCGGCCTGGGCGGACGCAGTCCCGGCCAGGATCTCCTGCACGGCGGACATGGCTTGCAGGCGGGCATCGAAGGCAGTGGTGAAGGCCTTCACATCCGTTGCACCCCGCGCGCTTTGCCGGGCGATCGACTGGATGCGGGCGATGTGGTTCTTAATCCGGTGCTTCATCTCTTGCAGCAGAAGCTCACGGTATTCGGCTTCGCGGGCGGCAGCTGCTGCTACCGCGCGGGCCTGCACTGCCTCTTTCTGGCGGGCGACCACCGCGTAAGCGGCCGCGGCGGCGAAGAGAAAGCTGGTCAGCCCCAGGAGCACGCTGTTGAGGTGCCGCACGTTGCCGATGCTGGCGCGTTCGGACCACACGTCGAAAGTCCAGTCACGGCCCAGGATCCGAAGATTGCGGCTGTGGTGAAGCGAGCCGGGGCCAGCCTCGGCGCTGCTGTCGAACAGCGGGGTATTCGGAGCCTCGGCATCGACGATGCGCAACGCGACGGGAAGCGGGGGTCCGACCGTCAGCGCGGCGCGGATAAGGTCGCCGCCGCGGAACGGGGCGTAGACGAAACCCGCCACGGGGCGGGACCTTATGCCAGCCGGCTGGGCCGTCTCGACGAAGGGAAGGTAGATCAGGAAGCCGGTCTGCTTGTCGCTGGTGATCTCTTGCACGAGGTGGACGGGCGCAGTCACCCGGGCGTCGCCGGTCGAGATTGCAAGGTCCATCGCCTGCCGCCGGACGGGATCGGCATACATGTCATAGCCCAGCGCGGCCCTGTTGCGCGGGTTCTGAGGTTCCAGAAGGACGATTGGCGTGCGCCAGGGCTGGTCAGTGGCGGGCAGGACTTCGATGTCGAAGCCGTAATGCCCACGCACTTCCTCTTCCGCAAGGGCGGTGTCGGTGCTGGCGATCATCCGGGCAAACCCGATGCCCTGAACCCCGGAGAGTTCGTTGACGATGTCGACCGAGGAGAGAAAACGCAGAAACTCGTCCCGGTCGATCCCGCCGCGGGTGGCGGACAGCAGGCCGCGGGCGGCGCGCAGCACGACGACGTGCTGCTGCAAGCGGGTCACCACCCGGTCGATGGCAAGGTCCGCGACGCGGAGGAATTCCGCCTCGAGCCGACGTTCCGCGCCCGAATAGACGGCGACAGTCACCGCCAGCCCGGGAAGGAACGCCAGAAGGAAGACCAGCTTGGGAAGCTGCGCGGAAAGGAATCCCCTCACTGCGGCGCGCTTCGGTCAGAGGATCGGCCGCACATCTTCCTTCTCCATGTCCATGAGCGCCAGCTTGGACAGCCCGCGATGGTCCAGCATTTCCAGACGCCGCCCGGCAATCCGCGCCAGCCCGGCGCCCCGCAGCGATGACAGCACACGATTCGTGTGCACAACCGACAGTCCAACCGCATCCGACAGGTCTTGCTGCCGGAACGGGAACGGCACCGTGCCGTCCTGGTCCATACCGATTGCAGCAAGCCGACGCCAGACGCGGACAAGCGCCCAGGCGATGCGCTGGGTGGCATCCCGCTGACCAAGGGTGGCAACCGTCTCGCCCAGGAAGTGTTCCTCGACAGCGGCGATCCAGGTCAGGTCATAGGCGCGCGCCGGTTGGTTGCGAAAAAGTTTCCAGACCCGGTCGCGGGGAAAAAGACACAGGACCGTGTCGGTGACAGCGGTGACAGTATGGCGCGCTTCACCCATGATCCCGGACTGCAGGCCGATCAGGTCGCCGGGGAAGACGAAGCTGATGACCTGGCGCCGCCCGCTTTCCAGGGTGACCGAGCGGACGGCCATGCCGGACAGAAGCGTATAGAGCGCCGAGGACTTCTGGCCCTGCACCAGGATGTCGCCGCCGGCGGGCACCAGCCGCTCGCCCGCCTTGAAGCGACGCTGGAAGGCCAGCTCGTCCTCGGTCATCGGGACGAACAGCCGACGGCAGCGCAGGGGGCAGTCAAGGCAATCTGTGACGGCGGTCATCGATTTGGGCCCAATATCATCACAGGTTAATGCGGAAGTCCCGATACAGCTTCATGGTCGCGGGGAAGAACGTCAACGAGCCAAAGGCAATTCATTGAAGAATCGGTATTTCGTCATCGAACCCGACCAGATCGTCGCCGACGACCTGTCACATGCGATTCGGGTGCATGACCCGGAGGCAGAGGTCGTGGTGTTCCCGACGCCAGACGCGGCCGTTGGCGAACTGGCCATGCGGCGCCCGCGCGCAGTGCTGATCCACCACGAACCGCGAGGGTTTGGCCGGACCCCGGCCGGAATTGCACTGCACAGCCTGAACGTGCCCTATGCGTTCCGTGGCATGGTCAGCGAGGCCGAGGCCGAAGGTGCCCATGTCCTGGCATCGCCCTTCAATGAAACCACCGTGGCCGTGCTGCTGCGGCGCTTGCTGGAGGAAGATCCCGGCTGAGACTGCCAGATGTCGCTTGCGTTGCGCATGACGTCGGCGACAGACTGAAGGCGTCGCAGACTGGCATTGCGGCTTGGCGCGGCCTGCATCAAAGTCGGCGCCGAATGGCGACAGAAGACTGCCTGCCCAACGGTCGGGAGAAGACATGCGATACCACACACCCACAAGCTTTGCGGATGCCGCGGCGATTGCCGCGTCCGCGACCGGGACCTTGCGCTTCCTGGCCGGGGGGACGGACGTCCTCGTGCAGATGCGCGCCGGGATGGTGCAACCGGACGACCTGATCGACCTCAAGCACATTCCGGGCGTCGACAAGATCGAGCGCACGGCCGAGGGAGGCTGGCGGATCGGGATCGCAGTGCCGGGGATCGTGCTGGGTGGTCATGCGGACTTGGTGCGCGACTGGCCGGGCGTGGTCGAGGGGATGAACCTTGTCGGCTCGACCCAGGTGCAGGGCCGGGCGACGCTGGCAGGGAACCTGTGCAACGGCTCGCCCGCCGCGGATTCGGTGCCGGGGCTGATCGCGGCGGGGGCCACTGTGACGGTCACGGGGCCGAACGGGTCGCGCGAGATGGCGGTGGAGCAGGTGCCGGCGGGGCCGGGGAAGACCAATCTGGCGAAGGGTGAGGTGATCTCGTCGATCACCCTGCCGCCGCGCGGGAAGAACGGCGGGGACTGCTATCTGCGGTTCATTCCGCGGACCGAGATGGACATCGCAGTGGTCGGCTGCGCGGTGAGCCTGCGGCTGGAGGGCGACAAGGTAGTCGAGGCTCGGGTGGCCTTGGGTGCGGTCGCGCCGACAGTTCTGCTGTCTGAGGCCTGCGCCAAGGCAATCATCGGCACGACGCTGGACGATGCGGATTTGGCGGCGCTCGCCAAGGCGGCGGAGGGTGAGGCGAAGCCAATCTCGGACAAGCGGGGAACCAAGGAGTTCCGGATCGAAGTGGCGGGCGTATTGGCGCGGCGGGCGGCGAAGATCGCCTATGACCGGGCGAGAGGATAAGTAAATGAGCAAGATTCACGTCACCACCACCGTCAACGGCGACCCGGTCGAGTTCCTCGCCGACCCGCGCGAGACGCTGCTGGACGCGCTGCGGAACCAGCTGGATCTGACCGGGACCAAGGAAGGCTGCGGGACGGGCGACTGCGGCGCCTGTTCGGTCACCGTCGATGGGACCTTGGTCTGTTCCTGCCTGATGCTGGCGGCGGAAGCCAACGGCAAGCGGGTGGAAACCATCGAAGGCATGGCCAAGGAAGAGCTGCACCCTTTGCAGCGCAAGTTCATCGAACATGCGGCCTTGCAGTGCGGTTTCTGCACCCCGGGCATTCTGGTGGCCGCGAAGGCGCTGCTGGAGCGGAACCCGGACCCGACGGATACTGAGGTGCGGTATTGGCTGGCGGGCAACCTGTGCCGCTGCACGGGATACGACAAGATCGTCCGCGCGGTGCAGGACGCGGCTGCGGAAATGCGTCAGGATCATAGGGGGGCTGCGTGATGGCACGGGATGATGTGAAGACCGGATACAAGTACGTCGGCACCCGGCCCAATCGGCCCGATGGGCTGGACAAGGTCACGGGGCGCGCCCGGTATGGCGCGGACTTTTCCCTGCCCGGGATGCTGCACGCCGCCGTGGTGCGGTCGCCCCATGCCCATGCGCGGATCGTGAAGATCGACGCATCGAAGGCGCTGGCGCTGGAGGGGGTGAAGGCCGTGGTGACGCGGGCGGACATGCCCACAGGGCTGGAAGGTGAGGACCTGAACCTTCAGGACAACACGCTGGCGGGGGACCGGGCGCTGTATGACGGCCACGCGGTGGCAGCGGTCGCGGCGACCTCGGCCCTGCTGGCGCAGGACGCGGCGCGGCTGATCGAGGTGACCTATGAGGTCCTGCCGCATGTGACCGACGTCGATGCGGCGATGGCCCCCGGTGCCCCGGTCATCCGTCCGGGCGTGGCGGACTATTCGGTTCCGGAAGGGATGCACGGCAACGTCGCCCGCTACATGAAGTTCGGGCATGGCGACGTCGAGGCGGGCTTTGCTGCCGCCGACGTGGTGCGCGAACATACCTACAAGACCGAGGCGACCCATCAGGGTTACATCGAACCCCACGCGGCTGTCGGCCAGATGGGCGAGGATGGCCGGGGCGAGATGTGGGTCTGCACGCAGGGCCACTGGTACATCCGCCGGATGTCGGCGGCGGTGCTGGGGATCGAGGCGGCGAACCTGCGGGTCACCCCGTCGGAAATTGGCGGCGGCTTTGGCGGCAAGACCACGATCTTCATGGAGCCGCTGACCTTGGCCCTGTCGAAGAAGGCGGGCGGGCGTCCGGTGAAGCTGGTGATGTCGCGGTCCGAGGTTCTGCGCGCGACGGGGCCGACGGCTTCGGCCTCGATGGATGTCAAGATCGGGATGAAGAAGGACGGCACAATCACCGCGGGGCAGATCTTCTTCCGGATGCAGGGCGGGGCCTTCCCCGGCATGTCCCCCATCGGCGAAGCGCTGCCTTGTGCGTTCGCTTGCTACGACATTCCCGCGCTGAAGCACGAGGCGGTGGAGGTCATCGCCAACCGCCCCAAAGCGGCGGCCTATCGCGCTCCCGGCTCGCCCATGGCGGCGTTCGCGGTGGAAAGCATGGTGGACGAGTTGTGCCGCGAGTTGAACCTCGACCCCATCGAGGTGCGGCTTAAGAACGGGGCTAGGAACGGGTCGAAGTCGTCCTACGGGCCGGTCTACACCATGATCGGTCTGCAAGAGACGCTGGAGGCCGCGAAGGCGCATCCGAACTACAAGGTGAAGCTGGGCCCGAACCAGGGCCGGGGCGTCGCCTCGGGTTTCTGGTTCAACCACGGGGGCGAGACCTCGGTGTCGCTGGCGGTGGGTGAGGACGGGACGGCCACGGTGATGATCGGCACGCCCGACATCGGCGGCAGCCGCGCCTCCATCGGCCTGATGGTCGCCGAGACGCTCGGCATCCCGTATGAGGATGTCCGGGTGAACGTGGTGGAAACCGGCGCCTTGGGCGTCAACGAGCCGACGCACGGCAGCCGGGCGACCTTTGCCAGCGGCAAGGCGGCGGTCGAGGCGGCAAACCAGGCCATCAAGGAGATGTGCAAGCGCGCGGCGGCGGAGTGGGAGATCGATGCGGAGGCCGTCGAGTGGAAGGATGGTGCTGCGCACCCCGCAGGTCCGAACGCAGGCAAGTTCCCGCCCATGACCATCGGCGAGATCGGGTCGAAGATGGGCGGAACCGGCGGGCCGATCTCGGGCCACCATGAGGTGACGGCGGGCGGGTATGGGGCGAGCTTTGGGACCCATGTTGTCGACGTGGAAGTGGACCCGGAAACAGGGCGGACCACGGTGCTGCGCTATCTGGTGGTGCAGGACGCGGGCACGGCGATCCACCCGGCTTACGTGGAAGGCCAGTACCAGGGCGGCGCGGCGCAGGGCATCGGCTGGGCGCTGAACGAGGAATACGTCTACGGCGCCGACGGGCGGCTGCAGAACCCGGTGTTCCTCGATTACCGCATCCCGGTCGCCTCTGACCTGCCGATGATCGACACGGTGATCGTCGAGGTCCCGAACCCCGGCCACCCCTACGGCGTCCGCGGCGTGGGTGAGACGGGGATCACCCCGCCGCTGCCAGCCATCGCGTCCGCCATCGCCGGTGCGACGGGCGCGCGGATCCGCAGCCTGCCGTGTTCGCCGCCGAAGGTGTTGGCGGCGATCAAAGCGAAGCGCTGATGGCGAAGGTCCATCTCTGGGCCAGCCTGCGGCGGTTCGCCGAGGGCCAGGAGGTGGTGGAGGTTGACGCCGCGACCGTGGGACAGATGCTGGATGCGCTGGAGAAGGCGCATCCGGGTCTGGGGCCGGCGATAAAGGCGGGGCTGTCGGTGGCGGTGGACGGCGAGGTGATCGCCAACAACCGCGCGGCCCCGGTGAAGCCTGAGAGCGAAGTGTTTTTGCTGCAGCGGCTGAAGGGCGGCTAGGCCGCAGGCCCAAAGGACACGATGGGCGCGTCGGTCAGGTAGTTCTGCTTCATGTAGTTGATGAAGTTGTCCCGAAACTGCCGCGTGTGGGCATGAGCCAAGGCGTCGGCCCGCGCCACGTCGCGGTCGCGGATCGCGGCAAGCATTTCGTCATGTTCGTCGGTCAAGAGGACCTCGCCCCCGCCCTGCTCAAGATAGTTGAAGTGCAGGTGCAGCATGCGGCGGCCCTGGTTCAATAGGCGCTCGTAGAAGGCTGACAGATACGGGTTCCGCCCTGCGTGGGCGATGGCCATATGGAAGTTCATGTTCGCTTCGGACATCGCCAGATGCTCGCCCTTGTGGACGGTCGCGACGAATTCCTTCTGCCGACGGGCGATGGTCTTGAGGTCGAGGTCGGTCCGAAGCTCGGCTGCAAGGCGGGTATTCATCCGCTGCGCCACGTCGAGCGCTTCGACGTATTTCGGGAAGCTTTGCACGTCGATGGGGGCCACGACGGTAGAGCGGTTGGACAGCGTGACCACCAGATCATCCCCGGCCAGACGGATCAGCGCCTCGCGCACGGGGGAACGGGACATGCCGAACCGCTCGGCCAGCGAAGTTTCGTCAAGGACGGCACCCGGTTCGAGGTCGAGGGATAGAATCTCGTCCCGCAGTGTCTCATACGCGAACTTCACGCCTGATCCCTTGACCCGTTTCGGTTCAGTCTCGTCACGCATGGCGGGCCTCATGACAGTTGCTCGGGCAGCATAGCCGAAATCCGTGGAACAAGTCGACACGGTACATTCTCGATTTGACATGTCGTCATGCTGTCGTCATGTTGCACGGAAATTGCCACCCCCGGAAGGACCCCTGAATGCTGAAGCTGTCCGGCGTGATGCCCGCGCTTGTCACCCCGTTCGATACGACGGGTGAGGTCGACTTTGTTGCCTTCGAAAAGCACCTGACCTTGCTGCGTGCAGCGGGGGTTTCGGGCTGGGTGCCCTGCGGGTCGTCGGGCGAATACAATCTGATGAGCGATGATGAACGTGACCATGTGCTGCGCTTTGTGAAGGGGTTCGCCAAGCCCGGTGAGACGCTGATCGCGGGGACGAATGCGCCGTCGACTGCTGGGGTGATCGCGAATACCCAGCGGGCCAAGGACCTGGGGTATCACGCCGTCCTGCTGGCCGTTCCCTTTTACACCAAGCCGACGCAGGCGGAAATCATCCGTCATTTCAACGCGGTGATCGACGCCACGGACATGAACATCGTGCTTTATTCCTACCCCGGCAAGGACGGTGTCGAGATCGGGTATGAGGCGCTGGACGCGCTGGCCGACAATCCGCGGATCATCGGGATCAAGGAAAGCAGTGGCGTCTTGCAACGGGCCATCGGGATTTCGCAGCGCTATGTGGGGCGGATTCAGCTGGTCTCGGGGTCGGACGACATTGCCTGGGATTTCATGCAGTGGGGGGCGGACAGCTGGATTTGTGGTCCGGCAAACTGCATGGCGAAGCTGGTGTGTCAGATGGATGCGGCCTTCCGGGCGGGTGATCACGTGCGGGCGAAAGAGATCATGCAGGTCCTGTGGCCCGCGATGAATGTGCTGGAATCGGGCAAGTTCGTGCAGAAGCTGAAGTATGGCTGTGAGCTGCAGGGGAACCCGGTGGGTGACTGCCGGATGCCGTTCGGCCCGCTGACCGATGCCGAGAAGGCCGAGTTCGCGGCGGCGATGCAGCCGATCCTGAACTGGGCGTGAGGGGGCTGCAGTGCGCTGGAACCGGACAATACAAACGGTGGATGTCCACTGTGAGGGAGAGATCGGGCGGGTGATCACCGGGGGGATACTTAATGTGCCCGGTGCGACGATGGCCGAGAAGCTGCACCACCTGAATGCGGTGGATGACGGGCTGCGACGGTGGCTATGCTCGGAACCCCGGTCAGGTCCGGCGGGGTCGTTCTGTCTGCTGACCCCGGCCTGTGATCCGCGCGCGGATGTCGGGTTCATCGTGCTGCAGCCGGACCAGGCGCATGCGATGTCGGGGTCGAACGCGATCTGCGCGACGACGGCCCTTTTGGAGACCGGGATGGTGCCGATGGTGGAGCCGGTGAGCGTGGTCACCCTGGACACGGCGGCGGGGCTGGTGGTGGCGACGGCGGAGTGTAAGGGCGGGAAGGTTGTGCGGGTCACGCTGGACATGCCGCCTGCCTTCCTGACGAAGCGGGGGGTGATCGAGACGGAGGAGTGGGGGGCGGTGGAGTATGACCTCTGCTTCGGGGGGGTCTTCTACGCGCTGGTCGACGTGGATCAGGTGGGTCTGACCATCGTGCCGGAAAAGGCGCGGGAGCTGGCGACGGTGGGGGTGGAGCTGCGGAAGCGGATTGCCGAGACAGAGCCTGCGGTGCATCCGGTCGAAGCGGCATTGAACGGGCTTTCCTACGTGATGTACCGGTCCGACGAGCAGGATGGGGCGGTGCGGACTTGCACGACGATGCGGCCAGGGCGGGTGGATCGGTCGCCATGCGGGACGGGGTCGAATTCGAACATGGCGGCCCGGTTTGCGCGGGGCATGGTGAAGGTGGGGGACCGGGTTGTTTCGCGGTCGACCATCGGGGGCGAGTTCGTGACGGAGTTCGTCGAGGAGACCCAGGTCGGCCCGTACAAGGCGGTGCGGAACCGGGTTGCGGGGCGGGCGTGGATCTACGGGATCAGCCAGATCGGTCTGGACCCGTCTGATCCGTTTCCGCTGGGATTCAGGCTGTCGGATACCTGGGGCGGGTGAGGGTGCCCGCGCGCGGGCAGGACTTCAAACATTTGGAATCAGAAGCTTAGCTGTGGGCGTTGGTTTCTTCAGCTTCGCCGTGTTCGATGGCCAGGACCACGGCTCTGTAACCGGCGTCGAGGGATCCGGCCCGACCGCTGCGAAGTTCGGTCCATTCAAAGAGTTCCGGCTGGCCTACTGCGGTGTCAGGCAGGCGTGAAGTCGAAGCGCATCACGTGGCGGTAGGTCTGTTCTGGGTCGAGGCGGGCCGAGGGGAATTGGGGATTGTTGGGCGAATCAGGAAAGCGCTGGGTTTCGGCGGCGAAGCCCGCGAAGCGGGGGTAGCGTGCGCCCTGCTTGCCCGACCCGTCGAAGTGCGCGCCGGTGTAAAGCTGGACGCCGGGCTCGGTGGTGGAGAGTGTCATGCGGCGACCGGACACCGGGTCGGTGGCGGAAAGGCAGGGACGGAGGCCGTTTGCGTCCAGGGGGGCCGAAAGGCAGAGGTTGTGGTCAAAAGCGTTCGGGCCAGGGAGTTTCGCGCCGATGGGGCGGGGCTGGCGGAAGTCGAAGGCGGTGTCCTCGACAGTCAGGATTTCTCCGGTCGGGATGAGCTGGCCGTCGACGGGGGTGTAGTGGTCCGCCTCGATTTGCAGGTGCTGGGCCATGATGTCGCCCGCACCCTGGCCCGCGAGGTTGAAGTAGGCGTGGTTGACAAGGTTGACGATGGTGGGCGCATCGGTGGTGGCCGTCATTTCGATGGTCAGGCCCTGCGCATCGATGCGGTAGGTGGTCCGGGCCTGCAGGGTGCCGGGAAAGCCCATGTCGCCGTCCGGTGAGGTCAGGGCGAAGGTGACGTGGGTATCTGAGTGGTCGGCGATGTCCCATGTCCTGAGGTCGAAGCCCCTGGTACCGCCGTGGAGGGTCTTTGTTCCCTCATTTCGGTCGAGCGCATAGCTCTGGCCGTCCAGCGTGAAGGAGCCCCCGGCGATGCGGTTGCCGTAGCGGCCGCAGGTGGCGCCGAGGTAGGTGCCGTAGGCTTCCCAGTCCTGCAGGCTGTCGTGGCCAAGGACGATGTCGGCCTGTGCGCCCTTGGCGTCGGGGACCCAGAGCTCGGCCAGCCGCGCGCCCCAGGTAAGGAGGACCACCTTCAGCCCGTGGGCATTCAAGGTGGCCTGCTGGACATCCGCGTCGCCGATCCGTCCGATTGTGGTGATGCTCGCCATGTCAGGCCCAGTCCTGCGGGAGGAGGGCAGCGGGCATGTTCTGGTAGGCGACGGGGCGGAGCCAGCGGCGGATAGACATGGTGCCGACCGATGTCGCCCCAAAATTGGTCGAGGCCGGATAGGGCCCGCCGTGGACCTGGGCATCGACAACCTCGACACCGGTGGGGAAGCCGTTGGCGAGGACGCGTCCGGCTTTCCGTTCAAGGATCGGCATCAGGGCGCGGCCAAGGTCCATGTCGGCATCGTCGAGGTGGAGAGTGCAGGTGAGCTGGCCCTGGAGCGAGCGGGCGATCTCTTGCATTTCCGCTGCATGACGGACGCGGACGATGAGACCGAGGGGGCCGAAGACTTCCTCGGCGAGGGCGTGGTCGGCAAGCCAGTCTTGCCCGGAGACTTCGAAGAGGTAGGGGGTGGCGTTGCGAAGGTCGCAGGTGGTGGTCAGGACAGAGCGAACCCCGTTGCCTTTGGCCACGCGGTCACGGCCTGCGCGGTAGGCTTCGGCGATGCCGTCGGTGAGCATGGTTTGCGGTCCAATAGCGCCGACTGCGGTCTTGGCAGCTTGCACGAAGCTGTCGGCTTCGGGGCCGTCGATCAGGACGGCGATTCCAGGGTTGGTGCAGAACTGGCCCGCGCCCAGGGTAAGCGATCCGGCCCAGCCTTTGGCGATGGCTTCTCCGCGTGCGCTGAGGGCGGCGGGGAGGACGAACATGGGGTTCACCGAGCCGAGCTCGCCGAAGAAGGGGATAGGCTCGGGCCTTTGGGCGCAGAGGTTGAAGAGCGCGCGGCCCCCGGCGAGGGAGCCGGTGAAGCCGACGGCCTTGATGTGGGGGTTTTGCACGAGGGCCTCGCCGACGTCGCGCTTGCCGCCCTGAACCAGGGAGAAGACCCCGGCGGGCATGGCCGTGGCCTTGATGGCGGCATCGATGGCTTGGGCGACGATCTCGCCAGTGCCGGGGTGGGCGGAGTGGCCCTTGACGACGACGGGGCACCCGGCGGCGAGGGCGGAGGCCGTGTCGCCCCCGGCGGTGGAGAAGGCGAGGGGGAAGTTCGAGGCGCCGAACACGGCGACGGGGCCTATGGGGCGTTGGATCATCTTGAGGTCGGGCCGGGGCGCGGGTTGGCGGTCGGGCAGCGCCGCGTCGTGCCGACGGTCGAGCCAGTCGTCTTTCAGGATACGGGCGGCGAAGAGGCGGAGTTGCCTCGTGGTGCGGCCACGCTCGCCTTCGAGGCGGGCGGCGGGAAGGCCGGTTTCCTGGGTGCCGATCTCGGTGATCTCGGCTCCGCGTGCCTCAATCTCGTCGGCGATGCGGTTCAGGAAGGCAGCGCGTTCGGCGCGGGTTTTGGCGGCATAGGCGGGGAAGGCAGCTTCGGCGGCGTCACAGGCTGCGGCGACGTGGGCGGGGGTGCCGACGGAGAACTGGCGCGAGGGGCCGTGCGCGGGGGAAGAGGTAAAGGTCTGGTCATTCCCGATCCAGTCGCCCGCGATCAGGTGTTTGCCGGTCAGCATGGTTGGGTCCTTTCAGAAGTCGAAAGCGTTGGTGATGCGGCGTTCGCCGAGGGTCAGGGCGTCGGCGACGTGGACCATCGGGGCGAGGTCGACGTCGGATTGCCTGGAGCGGACGAGGTGCGCCATCCGGGCGTAGAGGGCGGGGTATTCGCCCATGATGGTATTCTCACCGGCAGAGGGTTTGCCGTCGATCTCCAGCACGTTGCCGCCCATGCGGAGGGCGAGGCGGCCCGTGTCGGTCTGGATGTCGATGTCCCAGGTCTGGGGGCCTTCCTGACGCCAGTCGAAGTCGGCGGTGACGTTACCGGAGAAGGTAAGTTGGGCGGCGATGGGGGTTTGGCGGTTGGACGGGAATTCGAGGGTGGCGCGGGTCAGGTGGACGGGTCTGGGCAGGATTCCCGTGAGGATGGAGAGGGCATTGATGCCGGGGTCGAAGACGCCCATCCCGCCGGGTTCGAAGACCCAGTCCTGGCCGGGGTGCCATTTCCGGACGTCCTCGCGCCAGGTGATGTGGGCTTGGCGGATGGTCTTGTCTGACAGCCAGGCCTTGGCAGGGGCGACGGCGTGGGCCATGCGGCTGTGCCAGGTGGCGAAAAGGGTGAGGCCCTTGGATTTGGCGAGGGCTTCGAGGGCGTGGACTTCGGCGAGGGTCGCGCCCGGAGGTTTCTCCAGCATGACGTGGCGGCCTGCCATAAGCGCAGCCTCGGCGTAGGCGTAGCGGGGGACGGGAGGCATGCAGAGAGAAACGACGGGGATGTCCGGGCGGTCGGCCAGGAAGGCGGCGAAGTCGGTATAAGCTTGAACGCCCTCGACCTTGCCGCTGCGGGAAACGGTGGCGGCAAGTTCGAAGTCGGAGGAGGCGTTCAGGGCGGGGACGTGCTGGTCCAGCGCAATCTTGCCGATGCCGACGAGGGCGACTTTGGTTTTGGGCATGGGGTCCTCCTTCGGTGCGGCAGAATTGGGCTTGGCGGGGTTGCCCCCCACCCCATCCCTCCCCCACGGTGGGGGGAGGGAGGCTCTTGGGTCCGACGTTGGACTTGATGCCCAGCGCCGTGCTTGTCGTCAGTGGCTCTCTCGTGCAACGGCGTTGCCGCGGCAGCCGACGAGGACGTCCATGTCAGCGCCCTTGTCGGCACCCTGGACGTGGTCGC
>JAIXSA010000050.1 GCA_027484915.1 Paracoccaceae bacterium
CCATCGGGCGCCCACCCTCCTCCCGGGTAGCCTGGTCCGCGCGGCGGGGCCTCTCCTCCTCCCTGGCCCCACCGCGCCCTCTATCCCAAGGCCCCACCCTCCTCCCGGGGCCGGACGGACTAGCGACGGTGTCCTCTCCTCCTCCCTGGACACCGTCGCCCCCCTTTCCGGGCCGCAAAGGCCCGAACGCCATCGGACGCCCCATCCTCCTCCCGGGGTGCGCCGATCTTGGCGGCGGCCCGCTCTCCTCCTCCCTGCGGGTCGCCGCCCTTTCCCCTTGCAGCCGCCGAAGCCCCGCGCGAATGATCCCGCGACATCCGTCGCTTGGGAGCCCAGATGCGCGCCTCGGTCCTTTCTGCCGCAACCGTCGCGGCACTGGTCGGCTATGCCGCCTCGGTCGCGATCCTGCTGGCCGCCGCCACGGCGCTTGGGGCCAGCGCCGAGCAGACGGCCAGCTGGCTTCTTGCCATCAGCCTGGGCAAGGCGGTCGGCTCTGCCCTCCTGTCGTGGAATTCCAGGGTCCCCGTCGTGCTGGCCTGGTCCACGCCCGGCGCGGCCCTCATCGCCGCGACGCAGGGCATCAGCTTCGCCGAGGGCGTCGGCGCTTTCGTCGTCACCGGCCTGCTCATCGCCGCAACCGGGCTGATCCGGCCGCTCGGCGCACTTGTCGCCCGGATCCCCGACGGCATCGCCGCCGGAATGCTGGCCGGGGTCTTGCTGCCGTTCTGCCTGAAGGGCGCGACCGCCGCGCAGTCCCTGCCGGCCCTGGTGCTGCCGATGGTCGCGGTCTTCCTCGTGGTGCGCCTGTGGAACCCGGCGATGGCCACCCTCGCCTCCTTCATCACCGGCATCGTCCTGGCACTTCTCGCCGGGGCGGACCTGTCCACGCTGCGCCTCACCGCCCCGGTGCTGGAGTTCACCGCGCCAGAGTTCCGGCCCGGCGTCATCCTTGGCCTCGCCCTGCCCCTCTACCTCGTGACAATGGCCTCGCAGAACCTGCCGGGCTTTGCGACCTTGCGCGCTGCGGGTTACGAGCCGCCCGTCTCGGCCGCGCTGACCACAACCGGCGTGATCTCCACCGTCACGGCCTTCTTCGGGGCGCATACCGTCAGCATGGCCGCGATCACCGCCGCGATCTGCCTTGGCCCGGACGTCCACCCGGACAAGGAGCGCCGCTGGATCGTCGGGCTGGCCTATGCCGCGGCCTGGGTGATCCTGGGGCTGCTCAGCCCCACCGTCCTGCAACTGATCGCCGCCCTTCCGGCCCCCGTTGTCGCGGCGCTGGTGGCGCTGGCGCTTCTCGGTCCCCTCATGGGTGCCTTGACCGGGGCCTTCACCCACCCCGACCAGCGCCTGCCTGCCACCCTGACGCTGGTGACCACCGCCTCGGGCATGGCCGCCTTCGGCATCGGCGCGGCGTTCTGGGGGCTGGTGGTGGGCCTGGCCGCATGGGGCCTTGACCACCTGAAACCGCGCCGCGCCTGATTGCTCCTCGTTCGACGTCGTCTCCTCGTCGCAGGGCCCACGCGCCCCGCTAGGAGAAGCGAAGCGCACGTCGACCGCCCGTCAGGGTATTGCTAACGCTTCCCTAACGCCCGCAGCCAACCCCCTGAAATCCCACACCTTCCAAAACTGCCCACGCGCGGCGCGCCCCCTTCCCACGCCCGCCCCGCCCCGCTATCCTCCCCCCCGTTGAACCAGCGGGAGTCCCCCATGCAGACCATGCTCGGCGTGATCGGAGGATCGGGGGTCTACCAGATCGACGGCCTCGAAGGGGCCAGTTGGGTGAAGGTGAAGACCCCCTGGGGGCGGCCCTCGGATGAGGTCCTCGTGGGCCGCCTGAACGGCCTCCCCGTCGCCTTCCTGCCCCGCCACGGCCGCGGCCACGTCCACAGCCCCACCTCGGTCCCCTACCACGCCAACATCGATGCCCTGAAGCGGCTGGGCTGCACCGACCTCGTCGCCGTCTCGGCCGTGGGCTCCCTGCGGGAGGAGTTCGAACCAGGCCACTTCGTCCTCGTCGACCAGTACATCGACCGCACCACCCAGCGCGCGCCCAGCTTCTTCGGCCCCGGCTGCGTCGCCCATGTCAGCCTCGCCGACCCGACCTGCCCCCGCCTCGGCGCCCTTGCCGTCCAGGCCGCGCGGGACGAGGGGCTGACCGTCCACACCGGGGCCACCTACCTTTCGATGGAGGGCCCCCAGTTCTCCACTCGCGCCGAAAGCCGGATGTACCGCACCTGGGGCGCCGACGTGATCGGCATGACCGGCTTCTCCGAAGCCCGCCTCGCCCGCGAGGCCGAGCTTTGCTACGCCTCCCTCGCCATGGTCACCGACTACGACTGCTGGCACGACAGCCACGGCGCGGTGGACGTCGCGCAAGTCATCGCCGTCGTCCACGCCAACGCCGCCGCCGCCAGGGGCCTCGTCGCCCGCCTGCCCGGCCTGATGGACCCCGACCGCAAGCCATGCCCCCAAGGCTGCGACCGCGCCCTGTCCCACGCCATCATGACCGCGCCCGACGAGCGCGACCCCGATCTTCTTGCAAAACTCGACGCCGTCGCCGGACGCGTCCTCTGAAAGGCCCGAAATGACCCCCCGCAAGACCGTCAAGGACTACATCCGCACCATCGTCGACTTCCCGCACGAAGGCATCCTCTTCCGCGATGTGACCACCCTCTTCGCCGATCCGCGCGGCTTCCGGATGTGCGTGGACCAGTTGCTCGCGCCCTACGCAGGCATGCGGATCGACAAGGTCGCTGGTCTCGAGGCGCGGGGCTTCATCCTGGGCGGCGCGGTGGCGCACCAGCTGTCCACGGGCTTCGTCCCGATCCGCAAGAAAGGGAAACTGCCGGGCCAGACCATCTCCCAGGCCTACAAGCTGGAATACGGGGAAGCGGTGGTCGAGGTGCATGACGACGCCATGCAGCCCGGCGAAAAGGTCCTGCTGGTCGACGACCTTCTCGCCACCGGCGGCACCGCCGAGGCCGGCATCCGCCTGATCGAACGCCTCGGGGCCGAGGTCGTCGGCTGCGCCTTCGTTGTCGACCTGCCGGACCTGGGCGGACGCAAGAAGCTTGAGGCGATGGGGATGGATGTCCACGCCCTGTGCGCGTTCGAGGGGCTCTGACGCCGTGCATCGCCCGAGTTCTCAAGAACTCCCGACCGATTTCCGCCGGAAATTGGA
>JAIXSA010000104.1 GCA_027484915.1 Paracoccaceae bacterium
CCACCGCACGTTGCGGTTGAGGATGCCCGCCATTTGTTGGCCGCAGCGCTCATCATGAAGCACAGCGCACAGTTTCAAGGTGAACGTGGTCTGCAGCAGGTTCAGCCCAACAAACACGGTGAACCAGACGAACAGGCGCGAGACATAAGCTGTCAGAACAACACTGATAAGCACCATCACCCCGGCAAAGCGCAGAACCGCAGCATCAAGCGACATCATTCATCCTTTCGTGGTTTGCTAAAGCTTGTCGATCCCCAGCACCTTCAGCGACAGGCTTTATTCACCAGCTTCACTGCGTCCTCTGCCTTCAGCCCCTGCGCCATCACATGGATGTCGACCGGCGACAGCGAGATCAGCGCCACCACCCGGGCGGCCAAGTCCGCCAGACTGAACCAGCGCGTCGGGGCCAAGCCGATGAAAGCCTCTGTCCGCCCTCCGGCAATCCCAGCGGGAGCTTGCAATCCAGCACCGCGTCATGGCCTCCAGCACCGCGTCATGGCCTCACGCTCTCCAACCGGCAGCCGCACCATCACGACCGCGCCCAGGGGCTGCGGCACGTCCAGCTCGCGACCCGCTGCCGGACCAGCTCAGCGCAGCGATCTGCCCCGTCAGCATAGGGTCGGATAGTCTTTCCGCTCTCGTCCAACACCCACCCGGCGAAACGGAAACGGCGCGCCGGACCCATGTCCGACGCGCCGCCCATTCCTTAACGCTTCCTGAACGCCCGCGGCCAAGTCCTTGATTCTCAAGGACTGGAAGAAGTGTCCACGCGCGGCGCGCCCTCAGGCCTCGACCCAGAGCCCCTCGTCCTTGACGATCTTGTAGGCCTCGTCCAGCGACTTCTTCGCGCGCTCGATCAGCACGTCGATCTCGGCCGGGGTGATCACCAGCGGCGGCGAGATGATCATCCGATCCCCCACGTGCCGCATGATCAGGTTGTTGGCGAAGCACCGCTCGCGGGTCTTGTAGCCGACGGTCCCGGCCTCGCTGGCAAACTTCGCCCGCTTGGCTTTGTTCGGGGTCAGCGCGATGGACCCCATCAGCCCGACAAGCTTCGCCTCGCCGACCATCGGATGGTCGGTCAGGGCCTCCCACCGCTCCCGCAGATAGGGCGAGGCCACGTCGCGGACATGCTCGACGATGTGCTCCTCCTGCATGATCCGCAGGTTCTCGAGCGCCACCGCAGCCGCAACCGGATGGCCCGAGTAGGTGTAGCCGTGGAAGAACTCCCCGCCACCGCCGACCACCTCGGCCACCTCGTCACAAACAATCGAACCCCCAATCGGCTGGTACCCCGACGACAGGCCCTTGGCGATGGTCATGATATGCGGCTTGATCCCGAAGGTCTGCGACCCGAACCAGTTCCCCGTCCGCCCAAAGCCGGTGATCACCTCATCCGCGATCAGTAGGATGCCATACTTGTCGCAGATCCGCTGGATTTCCGGCCAGTAGGTCTTCGGCGGAATGATCACCCCACCCGCGCCCTGCACCGGCTCACCGATGAAGGCCGCCACGTTGTCCGGCCCCAGCTGCAGGATCTTCTCCTCCAGCTGCCGCGCGCGGGCCAGGCCGAATTCGTCCTCGGTCATGTCCCCGCCCTCGCCCCACCAGTAGGGCTGGTCGATATGCTCGATCCCGTCGATCTTGCCGCCATGCGCGTGGATCGGCTTCATCCCGCCCAGCGAGCCGCCCCCCATGGTCGACCCATGATACCCATTCCAGCGCGCGATGATCGTCTTCCGCCAGGGCATTCCCTTCACGTCCCAATACCGCCGCACCAGGCGGATGTTGGTATCGTTCGCCTCAGACCCCGAGCCCGCGAAGAAGACGTGGTTCAAATCACCGGGCGCGAGCTTCGCGATCTCCGCCGCCAGCGCGATGGCCGGGACATGGGTCGTCTGGAAGAAGGTGTTGTAATAGGCCAGCTCCTCCATCTGCCGCGCCGCGACCTGGGCAAGCTCCTTGCGCCCATAGCCGATGTTCACGCACCACAGGCCCGCCATCCCGTCGATGATCCGGTTCCCCTCGCTGTCGGTCAGCCAGACGCCTTCCCCCCGCGTGATAACCCGCGCGCCCTTGGCCGCCAGCCCCGCCTTGTCGGTGAAGGGGTGGAAGTGGTGCGCGGCGTCCAGGCGCTGCAACTCGGCCGTGGGCATGTGGTTGGTGATCATGTTCATGGGGTGACCTCGCGGAATCAGCAGGGCCGAATGCCCCGTCTTGCCGCCAGGATATGATCAAACGCGCCGCCATTCAAGAAATTTGATCAAATTCTTAGACCGCGCAGAACCCCGTTCATCTTTGCGCAAATATCCCCGCCGGAGGCATTCCCGAGGAGGAGGCGAAGCCCGACGACGAGACAAAAGCCTCGCGCGTCAGCGCTCAATTCGAAAACCGTCAATGACCCTCGGCCAAGGCCTGCCGCACATGGTCCACGCCCTGCTGGATGTCCTGCTCGATGGCCCGCGCCAAGCCCTGCGCATCCCCTGCCCGCATCGCCGCCAACGCCTCGCGGTGCAGGTCCGGAGCAGCCTCACGCCCATAGCGGTCGATCACCGCCCGCAGGCTCGGCCCCGCACGCAGCCACAAGGACCGCGCAAGGTCCAGAAGCACCGGGGCCTCTGCCGCCTCATACAAGGCAAAATGGAAGGCATGGTTCGCCGCCAGGTAGTCCGGCAGTTTGCCGCCGTCGATGGCCCGGTTCACCGCCCCGTCGATCGCCTCAAGCCGGTCGATCTGCGTCGCCGTCAGCTTCGACGCCGCCAGTTCCGCCAGCTTCGGCTCGATCGCCAGCCGGGCGAAGGCCACCTGCTCCAGAAGCTCCGCCGACAGTTCCGGCACCGCCACCCGCCGGTTGCCCTGCGGCAAGAGCGCACCCTCTGCCGTCAAACGCCGGATGGCCTCGCGCACCGGGGTCATCCCGGCACCCAGATCAGCGATCAGCCCCTGGATCGTCACCGGAGCCCCCGGCGCCAGATGCCCGAACAGGATCATGTCCCGCAGCCGCGCGTAGGTCACTTCGTGGCTGGGGATCTTGCGGCTGTCAGCGTCCATCGGGGCTCCCTTCGGCTCAGGCCCTTTATGACGCCATCTCCCCGGCAATCAAGAGTTGATCAAATCCTCAACCCGCTTTGGGCGCATAGCGGAACCGCGTCACATCCGCCGTCCAGCCCTGCCCCGTCAGGTCATGCGCCACGACGCCGACAAAGGCCCCGGTGAAACTGGAATGCTCCCCGCGCCCGCCCTCGTCCGAGACGATGGAGGCATCCAGTTCCGGCCCGACCGCCACGCCATTGACGCTGAACCGCTGCACCGCCCGGTCGACCGCAACGCCTAGCGTCACCTTACCCTCGGCCACCGGGAAGCGCCCGTGGAAGGTCAGCGCCTCGCCCGGCCAGTCGCCAAGGCAGGACACCAGCGTCACCACACGCTCGCCCCCCTCGCGCGTCACCAGGGCCGCATGGAACTTGTGCCGGTTGTAATAGGTGATCAGCCCCGCCGCCCGCTGCCAGTTGGGCGGGTCCGCGACGACATCGCACTCCGCCTCATAACTTGGCTCATCCTGCCGCCGCGCGACAAGGCTTTGCTCGAACCAGGACCCCAGGCTTTCCCGCCCGATCAGCCGCAAGGCAATTCCGGTCATCTGGAAAATCCGCTCTGGCTGGGGCGTCCGCAGCCACTGGAAATCCATCGGCAGCGAAGGCCCCCGGAAATCATACTCCACCGACCCCGGCACAACACGATCCGCCGGCAGATCGACCGTGGTCGGAGCCAGCATCCCCCCGTCCTTCAGCCACAGCCACCCGTCGCGCCAGACCACCTCGGCCAGCCCCGTCTCGCGGCCCGTCGCGCAGAAGAGACCGCGTTGACCATTCTGCGGCCGCCCGCAGAGGAACGAATGCCAGAACCGCCCGTCAGTCCCTTCGACATATTGCCCGTGCCCCATCCGCTGGATCGGGTTCTCCGGGTTGAACCGCGCCGTGATCACGTGCTTCTGCGGATGCGTCTCGTAAGGCCCCCGGATGTCCCGCGACCGCGCCAGCGTCACCGCATGGTCATAGCCCGTGCCGCCCTCGGCCGTGGTCAGGTAGTAGTAGCCGTCGTGCCAAAAGAGATGCGGTGCCTCTGTCAGGCCCAGATCAGTGCCCGTGTAGATCGTCGTCACCTCGCCCAGCAGCCCCTCCTCCGGGTGCCATTCCTGCAGTTCGATCCCATCGAAAAGATCGTTGGCCGGGTTCAGCCCGGTCCCTTTGCCGCGATGGTTCCAGCGCATGTTGACGAACCACTTGCGTCCGTCCCGGTCATGGAACAGCGACGGATCGAAGCCCGAGGAGGTCACGTACTTGGGGTCCGACCAGTCCCCGTCGATGGTGGCGCAAGTGACGATGTAGTTGTGTGCATCCTTGAAGGCCCCATCCAGGCGCTTCACATCCGTATAGACCAACCAGAACCGCCCGTCGGCATACGACAGACAGGGTGCCCAGATGCCGCAGCTGTCCGGGTTTCCCCGCATGTCCAGCTGCGCCGCCCTCCGCAGGGGGCGACTGACCAGCCGCCAGTTCACCAGGTCACGGGAGTGGTGGATCTGCACCCCCGGATACCACTCGAAGGTCGAAGTCGCGATATAGTAATCCTCGCCCACCCTGCAGAAACTCGGGTCGGCGTTGAAGCCGCGGATCACGGGGTTTTCCAGCATCATCAACCTCTTCAGTGTCACGGGCGGAAGAACCCCTTGGGTCCCTCCGCCCGCCCACGGCCAGCCCGTCAGGGAGGTGCCAGGCCTAAGCCAAACCTTAGCGCAGAAGCGCCCGCGCCTCAGCCGGCGAAAGTGCTGCGGGCCGGGTGCAGGTGGTGGTCAGCGTGACGAACCCGCCCGTCTCGCCCGAGGTCAGGCAGGCGGTCATGACGTCCACGCCGTGCAACGTCCGCTCCAGGCTGCAACGTGCATCCCGGCCGCCCTGCAAGGCCGCGACCATGTCGGCCAGCCCCGCCGTGCGGTAGTTCGCCAGCGGCCCGCGCTGCGGATGCTCCTGGTTCGGCACGCCGAATGGGTGATCCCAGGGTGCCACCTCGGTCAGCGTCCCCCCCTTGTCCGCGACTTCGACCGTCCCGCCGAAGAAGTTCGGGTCGGGGACGTAGAGCGTGCCCTCGGTGCCATAGAGCTCGAAGTGGTTGCGCTTGTGGTGCCAGACGTCCCACGAGGTCGTCAGGTTCACCACGGTCCCGTTGTGGAACTCCAGCAGGGCATGGATGTTCGTCGGCGTCTTGACCGGGATCTCCTGCCCGGCGCGCGCGCCCGAGCCGATTGTCCGGGTCGGCGTCTGCGACGAGGTGATCGCACCCACCCGTTTCACCGGGCCCAGGAAGTTGATCAGGTTGGCGACGTAATACGGCCCAAGGTCCAGCATCGGCCCCGCCCCCGGCAGGAAGAAGAACTCCGGGCTCGGGTGCCAGCCTTCCGGCCCGTGGTTCTGCACGCAAGCCACCGCCGAGGTGACCTGACCCACACGCCCCTCGTCCAGGATCGCCCGCGCCTGCTGGTGCGCGCCGCCCAGGAATGTGTCGGGCGCACAACCCACGGCCAGCCCCTTCGACGCCGCCAGATCGCGCAGGGTCTTGCCCTGCTCCAGCGTCAGGACCAGCGGCTTTTCGGAATAGGCGTGCTTGCCCGCCTCAAGGATGCGTTTCGTCACCGCGTAATGCGCGTCGGGGATGGTGAGGTTGATCACCACATCCACGTCCTTGTTCGCCAGAAGGTCATCCACCGACTGCGCCTTGACGTTGAACTCTTCGGCGCGCGTCTTTGCGGCCTCCATGTTCAGGTCGGCGACGGCACGTACCTCCAGACCTTTGAACAGGGGCGCCAGCCGCAGATATGCGCTGGAGATGTTGCCCGCCCCGATGATCCCGATACCCAGATTTGCCATTTTCCCTATTCCTCAGAAAGTTTTGGCCGAAGCGATCGAACGCGTGGCGAACCGCGCGTCATCCTTCGGGTTGTCGTGTTCCATGACGAAGTGCTTGACCCCGATATTGCGCAAAGCGGCGACGATGGTCTTCCAGTCCACGGTCCCGTGACCCACGTCCGACCAGCCGTCCTCGTCCTTGTTCTCACCCGCCGGGGCGATGTCCTTCACATGCGCCGCCGTGATCCGGTCCTTGTACTTCTCGATCCAGGCCAAGGGGTCCGAGCCGCCCCGGATGACCCAGGCCACGTCCATCTCCCATTCCAGCCCCGGCCCACCCTCGAAGATGCGGTCCTGCGGCATCGAGCCATCCGCCAGCGCCTTGAACTCGAAGTCGTGGTTGTGCCAGCCGAACCCGTAGCCCGCCGCCTTGTAAGGAGCGCCCGCCTTCTGCAGCCGCGCACCAAATGCCTTCCATCCCGCCGCATCCGAGGGACGGTCGTCCGGCATCACGTAGGGGCAATAGAGCCGCTCCATCTTCAGCGCCTTGGCGATGCCCAGCACCTTCTCGACATCTGTTTCCAGCTGCCCAAGACCGAAGTGCCCCGTCGGCATGGTCAGGCCGGTGGCCTTCAGGCCCTCCTGCGTCGCCGCCACGGCCGCATCATCGGCATAGAGCGCGCCATAGCCCTCGACAGCCGTGTAACCCGCCTTCGACACCATCTCGAAGGTCTTCGACATGGGCGGGAAATTGCGTGAGGAATAGAGTTGATAGCTGAACATGGGTCTTGCCTTTCGTCAGCCGCCGTAGGTGGCGGAATGGAGATCTCGTAGTGTGAAGGTGGGGACCACCGAGGGGTCCTCGGGGGTGAAGGTGATCGTGGCCGGATAGCCGGGGAACATGGTCACGGCGTTGGTCGAGAAGCGGCCAGGAACTTCAGATTCTACTGCAACAAACGGGGCGAGTGCCTTGACTTGCAATGTCAATTTCCACACCGCACCGTCGCGCTGAATATCCGCCGTCAGACCCGAAGGCAGCAGGTCATAGGTCTTCCATGGCATCGGCGCATGCACGTCCCCGCCCTGCGCATCGCCGCTCCAGACGAAGGCCAGCACCTCATCCAGCCGCAGCGCATCGGGGGCAAGCGTCAGCACCTGCACCGCCGCATCGGGGCTGATCGTGACCGTCGCCTCGCCGAGCTTGCGCGTCGACCCATCCATCGCCGCCGCATTGGCCGTGACAGTGATCGTCACCGCCTCCGCCCGGTCATTCACCGCGCGCAGCACGATGCCCCCATCCTTCGGCACCGCGGTGACCATCACCGGCGCATAGAAGCGCGCGGCCATGTGATGCAGCAGCTTCCAGTTCCCGCCGTGGTCGAGGCTCGCCCAGGAACAGACCGGCCAGGTGTCGTTCAGCTGCCAGTACAGCGTCCCCTGGCAGTGCGGCTTCAGCGACCGCCAATGCGTCACCGCCGTCTTGATCGCCAGGGCCTGCTGCACCTGGCTCACATAGACGAAATTCGGGAAATCCACCGGAAAGCGGAAGTAGCGGAACATCGTCTCGGCGATCCGCGCATTGCCGCCCGGGTTCTTCTGATGGCTCTCCATCACCGGTGCCGCGATGTTCCAGTCCGCCTCGTCGGCAAACCGCCGGATGGCGGACAAAGACGGATAGGACTGGAAGCCGAATTCTGAACAGAACCGAGGGCTTACATCCCGATAGTGATCGAAATCCTTCCCCTCGTGCCACACGCTCCAGAAGTGCATGTCACCGCTGGAGTCATCATGCCACGCATCCCCAAACGCCAGCGGCCCGGGCGAAGGCGACGACGGCCACCAGTTCGCCCCCGGCAGGACCGACAGCAACGCAGCCTCCACCGTCCGGTTCAGACGGTCGTAGTTCACCAGATAGCGGTCGCGGTCCTTCCGGCTTTCCGGGAACCAGGTGAGCGCCCCGATCAACTCGTTGTCGCCGCACCACAGCGCGATGCAGGCGTGGTGATTGATCCGCCCCACCACGTCGCGGACCTCGGCATCCACCTCGGCCAGGAACTCAGGCGTCGAGGGATACAGATGGCAGGCAAACATGAAGTCCTGCCAGACCATCAGCCCCAGCTCATCGCAGAGGTCGTAGAACCAGTCCGGCTCATACCGCCCGCCGCCCCAGATGCGGATCATGTTCATGTTCGCATCGACGGCGGACTGCAGAAGGCCCCGCACCGCGTCCGCAGTGATCCGCCCGAACAAAGCATCCGCCGGGATCCAGTTCGCCCCCTTGGCAAAGACCGCCCGGCCGTTGACGCGCACCCCGAAGGACCGCCCCGCCGCGTCGGGCTCAGAGACCAGCTTCATGTCGCGCAGGCCGATCCGCTTCACCGCCTGCGCCCCGCCACCCGTGAGCACAAGGTCATGCAACACCTGCGCGCCCTGGCCCGCAGGCCACCATAAGACCGGGTCGCGCACCACCAGTGACAGCTTTGCGACGCCACCCACGACAGGCGCAGTTTTCGTGATACCACAAAGACTTGCCGTCACATCCTCAGACGTCGCATGAACCGTCAGCCGCACCTCCACCTGACCCGCCGAGTGCACCTGATCCACCAGCACATCGCCGATCCGTGGCCCCACCGGTTCCAGCCTGACACAGCCCGAGACCCCGAAGATCCCAAGGGCGATGTTCCAGTCCCAGCCGAAATCGCACTGCTGTTTGCGCAGCATGTTGTTGAAGGCAATCGCGCCGTTCACCTGCTGGTACGGGATCGGAAACGGCATCCGCGCCGCCCGCGCCAAAGCCTCGCGCACCGGAGAGCGAAAGTGGATCTCCACCGCATTCTCGCCCGCCTTCAGCGCCGCAGACACATCCACCCGCCACCGCCGATGCACGTTGGCCGCCGACAGGACCGTGACGCCATTCAGCCGCACCTCGGCCACGGTATCCAGACCCTGGACCACCAGCTCGGCCGACGATCCGTCATGCGTGAAACTACGCCGCGCCACCCAGTCGCGCTCGCTGACCCACCGGCACTCATACTCGTTCCGGCCCCAGTAGGGCTCGGGGATCACCCCAGCCTTGACCAGTGCCGAGACACCATCCCCCGGCAGGTCGAAGGGCACGACATGGGCGCCGCTTTCATCCGAAAGCGTCCAGCACCCCGCCAGATCGAGCATGGTTTAGATCCTTTGTTCCGTCTTCGAGTCAAAGAGCGAGGCCTTGGGGATATCGAGCCCCAGATGCACCTTCGTCCCCGCGGGCAACCGGCCTTCGACGGGCACCCGCACACTCATGTTGGTCCCTTCGGCCTTCAGCCACAAAAGGCTGTCGGCTCCCAGGTGTTCGTCAATCTCGACTTCCGCCGGCATCGACGGACCCGCAATCGGCGTCGTCGACACAGTGATGTGCTCGGGTCGGACGCCCAGGATCGCATTGTCCCGCACCAGCACCGCCCCGCCCTCGTATCCCGCAAGGTCGATCCTGGTAGAACCGAACTGGAACGCCCTGCCTCCATCCACCGTCTTCCCCTTCAGGAAGTTCATCGACGGGCTCCCAAGGAACCCCGCCACGAACAGGTTTGCCGGACGGTTGTAGATCTCCAACGGCGCGGCCAACTGCTGGATCACGCCGCCCTTCATCACCGCGATGCGGTCGGCCAGGGTCAGCGCCTCGATCTGGTCGTGGGTCACGTAGACCATCGTGTTGCCAAGCTGATTATGCAGGCGCTTGATTTCCACCCGCAGCTCGCTGCGCAGCTTGGCGTCCAGGTTCGACAGCGGTTCGTCGAACAGGAACACGTCCACGTCCCGCACCAGGGCTCGACCGATGGCAACCCGCTGGCGCTGACCGCCCGAAAGGGCCGCCGGTTTCCGGTCCAGCAAAGGCTGGATCTGCAGGATCTCTGCCGCCCGGGCGATCCGCTTGTCGATCTCGGCCTGCGGCACCTTGGCGTTCTTCAAGCCGAAGCTCAGGTTCCCGCGCACCGTCATCTGCGGGTAAAGCGCGTAGCTCTGGAACACCATCCCGATGCCCCGCTCTGACGGCTCCGACCAGGTGACGTTCTTCCCCTTGATCCAGATCTGCCCGTCAGTGATGTCCAAGAGCCCCGCGAGGCAGTTCAACAGCGTAGACTTCCCGCAACCCGAGGGGCCCAGAAGCACGACAAACTCCCCCTCCGCCACGTCGAGGTTCATGTTCTTCAGAACCGAAACTGAGCCGAAGTTCAGCGTCAGGTCCTTGACTTCAATCGAATTACCCATGGATCAGCCTTTCACGGCACCGGCGGCGATACCGCGCACGAAGAGTTTGCCAGAGACGAAGTAGACAATAAGCGGCACAAGACCAGTCAGCATGGTCGCGGCCATGTTGACGTTGTATTCCTTCACCCCCTGGACCGAGTTGACGATGTTGTTCAGCTGAACCGTCATCGGGTAAAGTTCAGGCTTGGTGTAGACAACGCCAAACAGGAAGTCGTTCCAGATGCCTGTGACCTGCAGGATCATCGCAACCACGAAGATTGGCAGGCTCATCGGCAACATGATCCGGAAATAGATGCCCCAGAACCCGGCCCCGTCGACGCGGGCAGCCTTGAACAGCTCTTCCGGAATGGAACTGAAGTAGTTGCGGAACAAGAGTGTCAGGATCGGCATCCCGAAGATCGTGTGCACCATCACCAGGCCCCAAAGCGTGCCGTAGATTCCCAGTTCGCGCAGCAGGATCACGATCGGGTACAGCATGACCTGATATGGAATGAAGGACCCGAAGATCAGGATCGTGAAGAAGATGTCCGATCCCTTGAACTTCCAGTTGATCAGCGCATAGCCGTTCACCGATGCGATGATGATCGACACGATCACCGACGGCACGGTGATGATGACACTGTTCCAGAAGCCGCGGCTGAGACCGTCGCAGTTTAGGCCCGTGCAGGCCTCGGACCAGGCCTTGACCCAGGGCTGGAAGGTGATCTCGACCGGCGGGGCGAAGATGTTGCCCATCCGGACTTCCGGCATGCCCTTCAGGCTGGTCATCACCATCACCCACAAGGGCAGGATGTAGTACAGGCACACGACGATCAGCGTGCCATACAGCATGATGTTGCGCCCCGAGAGGGCCTTCTTCGGCTTCGCGCCGCGCGGGCCGGACATCGCGGCCATGGACACGTCAGCCATGCTTCTTCCCTCCGAATTCCAGGTAAGCCCAGGGGATCAGAACGATCAGCACGCTGAGGAGCATCATGGTCGAGGCCGCCAGCCCCTGCCCAAGGTTCTGTGCCGTGAACAGGTAGTCATAGACATACATCGCGGGCACCTGGCTGGCCATTCCCGGCCCGCCCGAGGTCTGCGCAACGACAAGGTCGTAAAGCTTGATGATCCCCGAAGCGACGATAACCAGCGTGGTGATGAACACGGGCCGCATCATCGGCACGATGACCACAAGATAGGTCTTCCAGGTCGGAATCCCGTCAACCCGCGCCGCTTTCCAGATGTCCTCGTCGATGCCCCGCAGACCGGCAAGCATCAGGCACATCACAAAGCCTGTGCCTTGCCAGAGACCCGCGATCAGCAGGCCGAACATCACGATGTCGGGGTTGTACAGGGGATCGAAGGTGAAACTCTCCCACCCCAAGTCGCGCACGATACCCTGGATGCCGAACTCGGGGTTCAGAATCCACTGCCAGACCAGGCCCGTCACGATGAACGACAAGGCAAAGGGATAAAGCATGATGGTCCGGAACGTGTCCTCAAACCGGATCTTCTGATCCATCAGGACAGCCAGCAGGAACCCTATGGCGATCGTGAAGATCAGGGCGAAGACCCCGTATAGGACCAGATTGCCGATCGAAGTCAGCCAGCGGCTGCTTTCCCAAAGCCGCTCGTACTGGTCGAGGCCGACGAAGTTCAGCCTGGGCAGCAGTTTCGAGTTGGTGAAGGAATAGACGACCGTCCAGATCGTGCCGCCGACGAACACCACAAGTGCTGTCAGCACCATCGGAATTGCAGCGATCTTTGCGTTCAGATTGCGGAACAGACGTCCGCTGCGCGCTGTCGAAGCCATGCGCTGCTACTCCCCCCTGGTGGTCCCGGATGCAGAAGGGGCCGCCCGCCGTGCGGACGGCCCCGTAGATCAGGTCGGTATCAGAGACCCGACTTCAGGATCTCGACCCACTTCGCATGGGCTTCTTCAGGGGCCATGTCAGACTTGAAGAATTCGACCATCAGGTCGCCAGCCTGGGTCTGGACGTCGGGAGACCAGACCATGTCGCCGCCCGGCAGGATGTTGCCACTAGCCAGCAGTTCGAGGCCCTTCTTCATGCAGTCGTTGGCAGCCGACAGGTCGACGTCGCCACGGATCGGCAGCGAGCCCTTCTTCAGGTTGAAGGCAACCTGGGTGGCGGGCTCAACCAGGATCTTGGCCAGACGCTTCTGCGCGGCTTCCTTCTCGGGGTCGTCCAGCTTCGGGAAATAGAACGCGTCACCGCCAGTCGACAGGTAAGCGTTCAGGCCCAGGCCCGGAAGGCAGGTATAGTCCTTGCCGGCCACTTCGCCCGCAACCTGGAATTCGCCCTGCGCCCAGTCACCCATGATCTGGCCGGCAGCCTCATCAGTGATGACTAGGTTGGTGGCCTGGTTCCAGTCCTGCACGGTCGACTTTGCGGCAAGCTTGCGCGCATCGGCAGCCGCAGCGAACACGGCAGCCATTTCCGGGCCGGCCGCGACATCCATGTTCTTCTCGACGTTCACCTGCTTCCAGACGTCAAGCCCGGCAACGGCGGTCGTGATCGCACCGAACGCAAGGTTCGACTGCCAGGGCTGGTTGCCCAGCGCCAGCGGGATCTTTCCCGCAGCTTCGACCTGCGGCGCCGTCGCCACGAACTCGTTCCAGTCCTTGGGAACCGGAATGCCGATATCCTCATAGACCTTGTTCGACAGCCACAGCCACTCCGGCGAGTGGATGTTCACAGGCGCGCAGTAGATGCGGCCGTCGATGGTGCAGGCGTCCAGCAGGGACGACGGGAAGATAATGTCCTTCCAGTTGTTCTCCTCGGCGACGTCGGTCAGGTCCAGCATGAGGCCGGCTTCGACGAGTTCCATGGCCTGCTGGCCGTGGTTGAACTGGGTGGCCCCCATCGGGTCGCCGCCGGTGATGCGCGAAATCATGATAGGACGCGCGGTGCCGCCCGAACCGGCGATTGCACCGTCGATCCACTTGTCGCCGCCGGCGTCGAACGCCTTGGCAAGTTCTGCCACCGCGGCGGCTTCCCCGCCCGAGGTCCACCAGTGGGTGACCTCAAGCTCCGTCGCCATGGCGGGCATCGCCACGGACATCGCAAGAAGCGCCGTCAACTTAGAAAGTTTCATACCGTTCCTCCCGGTTTCTAAAACGTTATAGAAATAGCCTATAACGTTATAGTTTTGCCAATCAACACATCTTTTCGCTTGTTCCTGCCCTCTCTCCAAGTTTTCATGAGGGGATTACCCGCGCCCATTCGCGCGGAAAAAGCCGGGAAGATCGCCCCCATGCTGCACCGCCAAAATACCGCTGAATCCCTTTCCGGACGGACCCTTCCCGTCCGGGGGCCAGCCTCTGGCGCTGCAGGTGCAAAGGTGGCTCTTTCTGCCGAATCACTCCCGGAGATTCGCGCTCGTCATTTGGGTTGTTCGCATGCAAACAGGGGGGAGCATGGCCACCCTCACTGATCCGCCCGCCTCTGATTCGGACACCCATCGCCCGACGCTGAAGACCATCGCCGCCGCGACCGGCTTTGCCATCGCCACTGTCAGCCGTGCGCTGAAGGACGCCCCCGACATCGGTGAGGACACCAAGCGCCTTGTCCGCGAGACCGCCGAACAACTCGGCTACCGCCCGAACCGCGCCGGGGTCCGTTTGCGCACCGGCAAGACCAACGTGATCGCGCTGGTCCTGTCGACCGAGACGGACATCATGAACCACACCTCGCGGCTGATCTATTCCATCGCCAACGCCCTGCGCGGCACCGCCTACCACCTTGTCGTGATGCCCTTCTTCCCGGACCAGGACCCACTCGACCCGATCCGCTACATCGTGGAAACCGAAAGCGCCGACGGGATCATCCTGAACCAGACCAAGGAAAACGACCCCCGCATCCGCTACATGCACGACCACGGTTTTCCCTTCGCCGCACATGGCCGCACCGCGATGGGGATAGACCACCCCTATTTCGACTTCGACAACGAAGCCTTCGGACGGCTGGGCGCCCGCGCCCTGGTCGAGCGTGGCCGCAAGCGGCTCTACCTCCTCGCCCCCCCGCGCGCGCACATGTACGCGCGTCACATGACCTTCGGGTTCTCGGACGAGGCCGCCCTTCTTGGCGTGCCGTTCGAGGTTGCCGCCGACGTCACCTCCGATTCCGGGGGAGAAGCTGTCGAAGCAGCCGTCACCGCCCGCTTCGCCCAGCCGAACCCGCCCGACGGCCTTCTCGTCGGGTCGACCACCGCCGCGATGGCCGCCATCGCCGGGGCGGAACAATCGGGCCGGGTGCTGGGGCTTGACTTCGACGTGGTCGCCAAGGAAGCCATCGCGGTCCTGCGACGCTTCCGGAAGGATATCCTGATCGTGCCCGAGGATGTGGGCCGTGCTGGAGAATTCCTTGCCCACGCCCTTGTGGCGGCGATCGATAAACGCGACTGGACTGAAAGGCAGGGCCTCGAAGTACCGGTCAAGGTGGAACCGGGCCGCTAAGGGCCGAAGTGGAGGATGAAGATGAGAACGATCAAGGGCCCGGCCCTTTTCCTGGCGCAGTTCGCAGGCGACGCCGCGCCGTTCAATTCGTGGAAGTCGATCACCGAATGGGCCGCCGACTGCGGCTATGTCGGCGTGCAGGTCCCGTCCTGGGACGGTCGGCTGTTCGACCTGGAAAAGGCTGCGTCGTCAAAGACCTATTGCGATGAGTTCAAGGGAATTGCGAAGGAGTCCGGGGTCGAGGTGACCGAGCTTTCGACCCACCTCCAAGGCCAGCTCGTCGCCGTACACCCGGCCTACGACACCCAGTTCGACGGCTTCGCCGCCCCGTCCGTCCGCGGCAACCCCAAGGCCCGCGCCGAATGGGCCGTGGACCAGGTGAAGAAGGCCCTGACCGCTTCGAAGAACCTCGGCCTCACCGCCCACGCGACCTTCTCCGGTGCCCTGGCCTGGCCCTACCTCTACCCCTGGCCGCAGCGCCCCGCGGGTCTGGTGGAAGAAGCCTTCGACGAGCTTGCCCGCCGCTGGACCCCGCTTCTCAATCATGCCGAAGACTGCGGCGTCGACGTCTGTTACGAGATCCACCCCGGCGAGGATCTGCACGACGGCGTCACGTTCGAGATGTTCCTTGACCGCGTGAAGGGCCACAAGCGCGCAAACATGCTTTACGACCCCTCGCACTACGTGCTGCAACATCTTGATTACCTTGACCATATCGACATCTACCATGACCGGATCAAGATGTTCCACGTCAAGGACGCCGAGCTGAACCCCACGGGCCGCCAAGGCGTCTACGGCGGCTTCCAAAGCTGGGTGAACCGTGCTGGCCGCTTCCGCTCCCCCGGCGACGGGCAGGTCGATTTCGGCGGCATCTTCTCGAAACTCACCCAGTATGGCTATGACGGCTGGGCCGTGGTCGAATGGGAATGCTGCCTGAAACACCCCGAGGACGGCGCCCGCGAAGGGGCCGCCTTCGTTGACGCCCACATCATCCGCGTGACAGAGAAAGCCTTCGACGATTTCGCCGACGCGGGCACCGACCGCGCCGCCAACCGCCGCATGCTTGGACTGGAGTAAGACATGCCCATCGACGCAGCCCACACCGCCCGCCCCGAACGCCTGCGCCTTGGCATGGTGGGGGGAGGACGCGACGCCTTCATCGGCGCCGTCCACCGCATCGCCGCGCGGATTGACGATCAATATGAACTGGTTGCGGGCGCTTTCTCATCCAACCCCGAGAAAGCCTTGGCCTCTGCCCAGGACCTCGGCGTCCCCCGCGCCTACACGTCCTTCGCCGAAATGGCCGCGAAGGAGGCCCGCCGCAAGGACGGCATCGACGCCGTCGCCATCGTGACTCCGAACCACATGCACGCCCCCGTCGCGATGCAGTTCCTGAAGCGCGGCATCCACGTGATCTGCGACAAACCGCTGACCGCGACCCTCTCCGAAGCCAAGAAACTCGCCAAGGCGGCCGAAGCGAGCGGGGTCGTCTTCGCGCTGACCCACAACTACACCGGCTACCCGATGATCCGGCAGGCCAAGGCGATGATCGCCAACGGTGACCTCGGCGACCTCCGCCTTGTGAACGTCGAATACGTCCAGGACTGGCTCACGCAAGAGGTCGACAACAAGCAGGCCGACTGGCGCACCGACCCCGCCCGCTCCGGCGCTGGCGGCTCAACCGGCGACATCGGCACCCACGCCTTCAACCTGGCGAATTTCGTCACCGGCCTGACGCTCGACACGCTGGCCGCCGACCTTACCGCCTTCGTCCCTGGCCGCCGGGTCGACGACAACGGCCATGTCCTCATGCGCTACCAGGGCGGAGCGCGCGGCATGCTCTGGTGCAGCCAGGTCGCCCCTGGCAACGAGAACGGCCTGCGCCTGCGCGTCTACGGCACCAAGGGCGGGCTTGAGTGGGCGCAGGAGGACCCGAACTACCTCTGGTTCACCCCCTTCGGCCAGGAAAAGCGCAAGATCACCCGCGGCGGCGCCGGTTCGGGACCCGAGGCTGGACGCCTGACCCGCATCCCCCCCGGCCACCCGGAAGGCTACCTGGAAGGCTTCGCCAACATCTACACCGAAGCCGCCCGCGCCATCCGCGCCGCCAAGACCGGCACGCCCGTCCCCGACGGCACCACCTTCCCCGGCCTGAAAGACGGGCTGGAGGGCGTGGCTTTCGTCGACGCCTGCGTCCGCTCCTCGGCCCGGAACGGCGCCTGGGTCAGTCTGAACCTCTGACGGGCGGTGGGCGGATCGCCCACCCTACGCGCTGCAGTCGGTAGGGTGGGTGATCCGCCCACCCTCCCTACCCCCGCAGTCGCGCCCGTTCCCGCTGCAGCCAAAGCACCGTCAGCAGCAAGGGCGCATTGCCGATTTCACCCGCGGACGTCACTTCGACCAACTGCTCGAACCCGATCAGGTGCCCCTTGATGTCCTCGGACTCTTCCGCGGCCCCGAAGACGCCAGCCACCCCGTCCGGCAGATCGCAAAGCGCCACGTAGGAATAGAGATACTCCGTCACCGCCCCCGGCGTCGGGTAGTATTCCGCAACCTTCTCCAGCGCCCCGAGCACCAGCCCGGCTTCCTCGACCGCCTCGCGCCGTGCGGCTTCCTCGGGTGTCTCGCCCGGATCGATCCGCCCCGCGATAGCCTCCAGCTGCCAGGGCAAGGGGTCGCCGCGCCCCAAGGGCCCCATCCGCAGCTGCTCCACCAGCAGGACGCGGTCCCGCACCGGGTCATAGGGCAGAACCGTGACCGCATCCCCGGCCACAAAGACCTCACGCGTCAGCTCCGGGCTCATGCCGCCGTCAAAGCGCCGGTGCCGCAGCTTCCAAAGGTCCAGCGCAAAGAACCCGGCGTGAGAGGGATGCGGCACTTCCGCCACCACCTCACCCGACCCGACCCGCAATCCCCGCTGCGGAGCCGCTGCCGCGCGTTGCCGACTTGCCGCCTCGACCCGCAGCGCAGGCAGACGTCGACGCACTTCGGCGGCTGTAAGATGCCCATGATAGCGCAGGACTGCGGCGACCAGCTCGGGCGCCTGGTCCGCTCCCAGCACATCCACCAGAAAACGCGCGCACTCCGCGCCGCCCGCCGCGACCGTCTCGCGCAGTTCCGCCGGCCAGTCCTCTGGCAGGGTCACTTCCAGCGCCGACCGGCATTCTCGGTCAAGAGGCCGCTGATGATCCCGCCCAGCAGGATCGTCCCGAAGACGCCAAGCGACAACAGCGCATGCGACCGCTTGGCCATCGTGTCGACAACCGCCAGGATCGCCTCCATCGCGTCCTCATACCGCATCCGGACCGAATTCTCGAGCATTTCGGCCAGCGCCAGCAGGAACAGCGCCACGACCGCAAGGATCACCGCCGTCTTGATCCCTGCCCCCGCCGCCTCGACATAGCCCTTGCCGACCGAGTTGCCCATCACCGACCAGCCGATGATCACACCAACGACGGCCGCTCCTTCGCGGATCGGCCCGGCGGCGGCCGCATCCGGCATGTTCAGCGCGTAGTAATTCGCCAGAACCCAGCCAACGACCGCGAAACATATCGCGGCCATTGCCTTTGCAGCCGTCGGCATCGGAGTTGCCATGCACTATCCCTCAACTGGGACGCGTCACCGTGATCTGCGTCACGTCGCAGTTTCCACCCTGAAAGGCCCCCGCGCAAGAGGCGAGGTAGAAGTCCCACATCCGCTTGAACCGGTCGTCGAAGCCAAGCTTCCTCACCTCGCCCCAGCGGTCATTGAAGGTCTCATGCCAGCGCCGCAGGGTCAGGCTGTAGCTCTCGCCGAATTCGATAGATCCCTTGACCAGCAGCCCGGCGTTCTCGACCTCGGCGCGCAGAACGGACGGCGCAGGCAGCATTCCCCCCGGGAAGATGTACTTCTGGATGAAATCGACGCCCTTGCGGTACAATTCCCAGCGCGCATCCGCCACGGTGATGATCTGCAACGTCGCATGCCGCCCCGGCTTCAACCGGTCGCGCAGCGCCCCGAAATAGACCGGCCAGTAGCGCTCGCCCACCGCCTCGAACATCTCGATGCTGGCGATCCCGTCATAGGAGCCCCGCTCGTCACGGTAGTCCTGCAGCTTGATCTCAACCCGGTCCGACAGCCCCGCCTTCGCGATCCGCGCCACCGCATAATCGTGCTGCGCCTGGCTTATCGTCAGGCCCGTGACCTTCAGGCCCCGCTCCTTCGCCGCATATTCCGCGAACCCGCCCCAGCCGCAGCCGATCTCCAGCACATGATCACCCGGTCGGGCACCCATCTGGTCGACCATGCTGGCATATTTCCGGGTCTGCGCCGTCTCCAGGCTTTCCTGCGGGTTCTGGAAGATCGCCGAGGAATAGGTCATCGTCTCGTCCAGCCACAGCCGATAGAAGTCGTTGCCCAGATCGTAGTGGTAACTGATGTTCTTGCGCGCCTGCCGCTTCGAATTCGACTGCAGCCAGAACCGCAGCCGCTCATAGGCACGCAGAAGGCTCATGCCCGGATAGCCGTCACCCACCACGTTGTTGGCCGGACGCTGGATCAGGTCCAGGAAGGCCTGCAGGTCCGGCGTCGTCCACCAGCCGTCCAGATAGGCGTCGCAAAAGCCGAGGTCCCCCTCGCGCACCAGTCGCGCGAAAAGGTCCGGGTTCACCACCCGGATCTCCGCCGCGATGCCGGGGACCTTGCCCTCGATCCGGAACCGGCGCCCATCGGGCAGCACAAAGTCCAGCCGGCCCTCGCCCAGCCGCTTCGCCGTCTCAAAAGCCGTGGCGAAGTAGCGCGGCAAACCTGCCTCCCCCTTCACCGTCGTCAACACTTCCATCGGCCCACCCCCAGGGTCGTTATCGCCAACACTTTCACCAAAGGCGATGCGTTGCTCAAGCATTTCGTGCCCCATATGCCGCAAGGGCAGCCTTTCGACCCTCGGCCAGGTCCACCACGGGCTTCGGATAAGGCTGATCCGGCCGCAATCCCCAGGATCGGGGCACCGCGTCGAAATAGGCCAGCGCCTCCGGCCCCGGGTTTTTCGACAACTCCGCGATGAAGCGACGCCGATAGCGCGCATCCGCATCGAACTTCTCGGCCTGACCCGCCGGGTTGAACACCCGGAAATAAGGCGCCGCATCCGGCCCAGATCCCGCAACCCATTGCCAGCCCATCGCATTGGCCGCCGGGTCCCAGTCGGTCAGGCAGTCGGCAAACCAGTCGGCACCGATTTTCCAATGCGTCAGAAGATGCTTCGTCAGGTAGCTCCCCACGATCATCCGCACCCGATTGTGCATCGTGCCGGTCACATACATCTCGCGCAGGCCCGCATCGACAAAGGGTTCCCCCGTCATCCCCCGGCACCATCGCTCCACCGCAGCACTCTCGCCGCGCCAGGGAAAGCTGTCCCATTCCGGCTTCCAGTTTCCGCTGGTGATGTGCGGCGTGTGGTGCATCAGGTGATAGCTGAACTCCCGCCAGGCCAGCTCACGCAGGAAGCTCTCCGCCCCGGCGCGACCCTCGTCCCGCGCCCGTAGCCCCGCATGCCAGACCTCGCGGATACCGATCTCGCCATAGGTCAGGTTCTCCGACAGGCGCGAGGTTCCGGCGACCCCCGGCAGGTCCCGCATCTCGGAATACCGCGCGACAGGCCCCTCCAGGAACGCACCCAGCTTCGCCCGCGCCGCCGCCTCGCCCACCGCCTGATAGCGCGCGACGACCTCCGCCCCCCGGTTCATCGCCGCGCCCAGCCGCCAGTCCTCAAGCCGGTCCGAGCCCGGCCAGGCCGCCACCCCGCGCGCCCTCTTTGGCGCAGCCTCGGGTGCCGCGACACCCAAACCCCTCGTTACCTTCCAATACGGCGTGAACACCCGGTAGAACCCGCCCTGCCCGGTCTGGACATCCCAGGGCTCGTGCAGAAGATGCCCGGCAAAGGAACGCGCCTCGACACCGTCACCCTTCAGCGCCGCCTTGACGCCCGTGTCCCGCGCAACGCTGGCCGGATCATAAAGCCGCGACCACCAGACCCCGCCCGCCCCCGTCTCGGCCACCAGCGCGCGAAGCACCTCCAGCGCCGGACCGCGCCGCAGAACCAACCGCGCGCCCAGCGCCTCCAGGGCCTTCTGAAAGGCCGCAACCGCCAGCCCCAGCCGCCACTTCGGCGCCGCCCCGGTCGCCTCGGTCTCGGCGTCCAGGATGAACAATGGCAGCAACGGCCGCCCCGAGGCCACCGCCGCCGCAAGCATCGGCTGGTCGCCCAGCCGCAGATCGCGACGGAACCACAGGATCAACGGTGTCTCGGACATTCCCCAGCCTTCTCACTCAAGGGACAAATACGCCCGCCCATATGGACCAGATCACTTAACCCTTTCACCTGGCGAGAAATATCCTCGGGGGTTTGGGGGTGGAAAACCCCCAACGCCGTCCCTTGCGCGTTCTTCACGCGCAAGGGACAAACGCAAAGGCTTGCGCGTCAGCGCTCCGCCAGGCTGACGTCAGAGCACCCGGTCCAGCGCCGCGATCAGGCGGCTGACCTCATCGGCGCTGGTGTAGTGCACCGCCGACATCCGCAGCACGCCCTTCGCCCGGTCGATCCCCATCGCCTCCAAGGGCCGCACCGCATAGAAATCTCCCGCCCAGCAGGCGATCCCGTTGCGGCCCAACTCCTCGCTGACCGGCTCGGCCACCCGGTCCAGCTCCACCGCCACCGTCGGCGCGCGCTTCTCGGCGGAACGCGGCCCAAGGAGCCGCACATCGTTCCGCTGGCCCAGATAGTCGAGCAGTGGCTGGATCACCGCCACCTCCTGCGCCCGCATCAGGTCATGCACCCCCCGGTTCCGCGCCGCCGGATCACCTGCGATGCCATGCCGCTCGGCCAGCGCATCGATGTAATCGGCCATCCCCGCACAGGCCGCGATCTGCGCATGGTCAGGCCCTGCCGGCGTATGCCGCTTGTACAAAGTCCCGTGGTTGAAAAAATGCGCCTGCCCCGGCAGCTCCATCCCGAACCCCTCGCGCAGGACCATGATCCCCTGATGCGGCCCGAAGGTCTTGTAGGCCGAAAACAGGTACACATCGCACCCCAGCGCCGCCACATCCGGGAACCCGTGTGGAGCATAGGACACACCATCCACCACCGTCCGCGCGCCTGCCGCCTTGGCCATCGCGCAGATCGCCGCGACATCGTTGATCTCGGCGATCACGTTGGAACAGTGCGGGAAGCAAACCAGCTTCACCTTCCCATCCGCCAGCAGCGAATCCAGCGTCTCCAGATCCAGCGACCCCGTCGCCCGGTCGATCTTCCACTCCCGGACCTCGATCCCCTCCTCGGCCAGCCGCCGCCAGACACCCGAGTTCGCTTCGTGATCCTGGTTCGTCACGACGACCGCGCCGCCCGTTCCACGTCGCTGGCGTGGGCCGTATACGACACC
>JAIXSA010000135.1 GCA_027484915.1 Paracoccaceae bacterium
CAAGGGGTCCACATCGGGCTGCCCCATCGTCACGATCTCGCGCTTCAGCTTCACCTTCATCCGCCCGAAAGGCATTGATTCTGCAAAACTTTCCTTCCAATCCAGCCCCGCGCAGCCCGGCAGGGCCCGGATCGCCGCCAAGGCCGCATCGATCCCCTCCCGCGTCCCCGCGATGGTCCCGTTGATCCCCTCAGGCGCAAGAAGCAGAGAGCCTTTGACCCCCTGCGCAACGCAGAGCTCCAGCAGCCCCGGCTTCAGCGCAGCAGGGTCGGGGAAGCGGGCAAAGTGATAAAGCGCGGCAACGGTCAGCATGGTCCCCGTTTGCGCCGAAGCTCCCCGAATTTCAAGCGCTTCGCTTGACGCCTCCTGGGCCCGCCCTTACGCAGGAAGGATCACCACGAGGAGGCCGCCATGAGACCCGCAACCGACGCGCTGATCGTGATCGACGTTCAGAACGACTTCTGCCCTGGCGGCGCACTGGCCGTGGCAGGGGGCGATGAAATCATCAGCCGGATCAATGGGTTGATGGGGGACTTCACGACAGTCGTCCTGACCCAGGACTGGCATCCGGCGAACCACGCCTCCTTCGCCGCGAACCATCCCGGGGCCGCTCCTTTCAGCCTGACGACGATGCCCTACGGCCCGCAAGTCCTCTGGCCCACCCATTGTGTGCAAGGGACCACGGGCGCCGACTTTCACAAGGACCTCCGCACCGATCCTGCCCAGCTTGTCATCCGCAAGGGATTCCGGTCCGAGATCGACAGCTATTCCGCCTTCTTCGAGAACGACCGCACAACCGCCACCGGGCTGGAGGGCTATCTGAAGAACCGTGGCGTGACGTCGGTCACCCTTGTCGGCCTCGCCACCGACTACTGCGTCGCTTATTCGGCGCTGGACGCCGCGCGGCTGGGGTTCAAGGCAACGGTGCTGGAGGGTGCCTGCCGAGCCATTAACCTGAACGGCAGCCTTGCCGACGCCCAGGCCCAGATGCGCGCCGCTGGCGTTGCGCTGGAGGCTTGAGATGGTCGATATCGCGACCAGGGTCTGGAATCACAAGTGGAAGATTGACCCGATCGTGCGATCGCTGATCGACACGGACTTCTACAAGCTGCTGATGTGTCAATCGATTTTCCGAAACAAACCCGACACGACCGTGGTCTTCACCCTGATCAATCGGTCGTCCAGGGTGCGGCTGGCCGATCTGATCGACGAGGGCGAACTGCGGGAACAGCTGGACCATGTGCGGTCCCTGTCTCTCACGCGCGGAGAGAGCACCTGGCTGCGCGGGAACACGTTCTACGGCAAGCGCCAGATGTTCCGATCCGATTTCATGGAGTGGTTCGAGGGGCTGCGTCTGCCCGCCTATCACCTTGAAAAGCGCGACGGCCAGTTCGAGCTGACCTTCGAGGGCCGCTGGCCCGAGGTGATGCTGTGGGAAATCCCGGCGCTGGCCGTGCTGATGGAGCTGCGGTCCCGTGCCGTCCTGCATGATATGGGGCGGTTCGAGCTTCAGGTGCTGTATGCCCGCGGGATGACCCGGCTGTGGGAGAAGATCGAGCGGCTGCGCAAGATCGACGGCCTGAAAATCGCGGATTTCGGCACGCGGCGACGGCATGGGTTCCTGTGGCAGGACTGGTGCGTCCAGGCGATGCAGGAAGGGTTGGGGGCCAAGTTCATCGGCACCTCGAACTGCCTGATCGCCAAGAGCCGCGACGTCGAGGCCATCGGCACCAACGCCCATGAATTGCCGATGGTCTACAGTGCCCTGGCCGATACGGACGCCGAATTGCGCCAGGCGCCCTATCAGGTTCTGGCGGACTGGCAGGAAGAGCATGACGGCAACCTGCGGATCATCCTGCCCGACACCTATGGGACCGAGGGGTTCCTCCGGAACGCGCCGGACTGGCTGGCCGGCTGGACCGGCATCCGCATCGATTCGGGCGACCCCGCCACGGGGGCCGAAACGGCGATCCGCTGGTGGAAGGAACGGGGCGAGGACCCGACGAAGAAGCTCGTCATCTTCTCGGACGGGCTGGACGTCGACACCATCGAGGCGCTCTACGCCCGGTTCCAGGGCCGGGTAAAGGTGTCCTTCGGCTGGGGGACGATGCTGACCAACGATTTCCGGGGTCTGGTGGCAGACGACGCCTTGGCTCCGTTCAGCCTCGTCTGCAAGGCGCAGTCTGCGAACGGGCGGCCGACGGTCAAGCTGTCGGACAACCCCGCCAAGGCGATGGGGCCGAAGGACGAGATCGAACGCTACAAGCGTGTTTTCGGGGTGGGAGACCAGAAGGTGCAGGACGTCGTGGTCTGACCCCCTGTCCTACATGAACTGCGCGCCGATCCAGTAGAAGATCGCGCCCATCGCGGCGGCGGCGGGGATCGTGATAATCCAGGCCCAGACGATCCGACCGGCGATGCCCCACCGCACCGCATGCACCCGCCGCGCCGAGCCGACGCCCACGATGGACGAGGTGATCGTGTGGGTGGTCGAGACCGGAACCCCCAAATACGTCGCCCCGAACAGCGTGATCGCGCCCGCCGTCTCCGCCGCGGCACCCTGCATCGGGGTCAGGCGAGTGATCTTCGATCCCATCGTGTGGACGATCCGCCAGCCGCCCAGCATGGTGCCGATGCCCATCACGGTGAAGCAGGACAGGACGACCCAGGCGGGGACGGTGAATTCAGAATAGACCCCGTTCGCGTAAAGCAGGACGGCGATGATCCCGGCGGTCTTCTGTGCGTCGTTCGAGCCGTGCCCGATGGAATAAAGCGCCGAGGTCAGAAGCTGCATCTTGCGGAAGAAGCCGTCGGTGCGCGCAGGGTTGGCGCGAACGAAAAGCCAGCTGATCAGCACGATCAAGAGGATGCCCAGCACGAAGCCGGTGACCGGAGACAGGACGATGGCCACCAGAGTCTTCGACAGTCCGCCCCAGATGATGGCCGGGAAGCCGGCTTTGGCCACACCCGCCCCGATGATCCCGCCGACCAACGCATGGGACGAGGACGAGGGAATTCCAAGCCGCCACGTCAGCACGTTCCAGACGATGGCCCCCATCAGCGCGCCAAAGATCACTGCGTTCGTCACCATCTCCGGGTCGATGAGACCCTTGCCAATGGTCGAGGCGACTTTGGCCTCAAACCCGAAGTAATGCCCGATGAAATAGGCCGAGAAGTTCCAGAACGCGGCCCAGAGGACCGCCAGGAACGGCGACAGCACGCGGGTCGAGACGATGGTGGCGATCGAGTTTGCGGCGTCGTGCATCCCGTTCAGAAGGTCGAAGAACAGGGCGACCGCGATCAGGAAAACCAGAAGGAAGGTGACCGAACCCGCGTCCATCTCAGACGTGCTCGATCACGATGTCGCCCATCACATGCGCCACGTCTTCGAACCGGTCGCAGACCTTTTCCAGCCGGTCGTAAAGCTCGGCCCCGATGACAAAATCCAGCGCCTGGTCCTTCGGCGTCGCCTTGAACAGCTCTTTCAGGCCGGTGTCGTACATCTGGTCGGACTGCTCCTCGATGCGGCTGATCTCGCCCACCATCTGGTGCAGACGACCCGAGTTCTTGCCAATGTCACGCATCAGCGGCAGGGCGTCGGCGACGATGTTGGCCAGCAGGATGATCCTGTCGCCCATCGCCCGCATGTTGGTCTGGAATTCGGCGACGTCGTACAGCATCACCGTCTTGCCGGTCTTGTTCATCTGGTCGATGGCGTCGTCCAGTGCCGAGGACAGTGCCTTGATGTCGGAGCGGTCGAAGGGCGTGATGAAGCTGCGGCGGATCGATTGCATCACTTCGTAGCTGATCTGGTCCGCCTCTTCCTCCTGGGTCGAGAGCCGGGCGCACTTCTCGCCCGTGTCCGCACCACCGTCCAGGATCGCGCGAAGGGTCTGGGCGGCCTCATGCGCCTTCCTCGCCTGCGCCTCGAACAGGTCGAAGAAGTTGTCCGACCGCGGCATGATGGCCTTGACGAGCTTGAACATGGTGTCCCCCGATGTGTCGGGGCAAGCGGGCCCGACCTGCGTTCCGGCCCCGGACTATCCTGTCACAAAACAGTTGTCTACCTGTTACGTTCCTGTTACGCGCGGCCCACTACGCGTTCGGCGCAGAACATCGCTCGGGCAAGGTGGCTGCGGTGGATTGGGTCGTCTGCGGCAAGGCGCGGCATGGTCCAGCCGACAGAAGCCAGGCTGCGCGCAAGGGTGAAGGCCTCGACCATTTCGACATCCGTTGTCCCGTATCCAGCCATCAGTGCCTCGCGGATCAGCGGGTGATCGGGCTGCTGGACGGTCTGCACCAGCGCCGTGCCGAGGTCATGGAGGCGGAAGCCGAAACCGGAGTCGTCGAAGTCGATCAGGGACACCGAACGACTGTTCACCAACACGTTCTCGCGCAGGACATCGGCGTGGATCAGGCCGATCTCGCCGGTCAGCCGTTCGCGCAACGCGTCGCGGGCGCGGAACAGGGTGGTGCGCTGGTCCGGAGTGGCGGCAGGATGCTCCCAGAACCGGCCCCAAAGGGGTTCGTCGCCCACCAGACCCTCCCAGTCCCAGCGGGGACGGGTGAAGTCAGGCGGCAGGACCAGACGGTCGGTCGTCTGGTGGACCCGCGCCAACAACGCGCCGAGGGCGTGGTAAAGCTCCAGAACCACCGGCAAGCGGCGTCTGTTCGGCAGGGCGGCCTCTCCCAAAGCCTCTCCCTCCATCCAGGCGATGGCCGAGGCATGCCTGCCATCCGCGATTGCCACCAAGAGCGACCCGTCGCGGGCGGGCAGGGCCGCAGGGACTGGCAGGCCCGCGCTGGCCAGTTCGGCGCACCACCAAAGCTCGGACCGGATCGCGGCCGCGTCCTGATAGCCTGCCCGGTGCAGACGAAGCGCGGCCCGACCCGAGGGCGTCACCATCTCGAACACGTGGTTTTCGCGGTCGCGGATCAGGCGAAGGATGCGGCCGTCCCAGTGGCGGGCGGCCTCTTCGGCAGGAGTCACTCTTCGTCTCCCACCTTGCCGCGCAGGGCCTTCACTTCGCCCCGCTGGGTCTTGGCGGCAACACGGCGGCGCTGGCTGCCCAACGTGGGCTTGGTGGCGATCCGCCGCTTTGGCGTGACCAATGCAGCGCGGATCAACTCCACCAGCCGCTCGCGCGCGATCTCGCGGTTCTGGGCCTGGCTTCGGGTCTCCTCGACCTGTAGCACGATGGCGCCCTCCGTCGTCCAACGCCGTCCGGCCAGCTTCTTCAGCCGTGCCTTCACGCCCGGCGTCAGATGCGGCGAGCGTTCCGCCTCGAACCGCAGTTCGACGGCGGTCGAGACCTTGTTGACGTTCTGCCCGCCGGGACCGGACGCCCGCATGAAGCTTTCGGACAGTTCCCATTCGGCGATGGCGAGGGTTTCGGTGACGTGCAGCATTCCGGCAAGCTATGCGAAGGCAGGAAATAGCGAAAGGGTTGCCCTGCCTCGGTCAGCCCTCCCGTGTGCCTGACCAAAAGATTTCAGGGTCCAGGGTTGACAGTCATTCTTTCTGGTCACTAACCCGATAGGCCGAAAGGTGCGGTGGCTTTGCAATGACCAAGGCCGATCAAGACCGCAAACGAACGCCACGATCGGACGACCATCGTCGGCGATGCGGGTTGAAACCAAACCTGGGGGAAGGCTGGCGCCATGCCGCATCTGTTGTTTGTCGATGATCGTGTCCCTGTGCCAAGTCTGGGGGCGGGATATCCCCGTGCGGCAAAGGTGCTGCAGGCCATCGATGCGCTTGGTTGGTCCGTCACCATCTTCCCGATGATGGTTCCGTGGTCGTCGGGGCAGAAGGACATTCAGAATCTTCCAGCCGGAATTTCGGTTTCTCCGGGCGGCCCTCCGACACTCATGTCTCTTTTTCAAGCGCGGATCACGGAATTTGACGCCGTTCTGGTCAGCCGGCCGCATAACATGAAGGCCTTTCTGAAGGTCTGGAATGGGGTTCCCGCCTCATTGCGGGTGCCGGTCCTTTATGACGCTGAAGCAGTTTTCGCCGAGCGTGACGCAGGTCTTGCCCGTCTGCAGGGGAATAAGGCGTTCGACTGCGAAAAGGCACTGGAAGCCGAATTTGGACTGGCTGCAAAGGCACGGACAGTCTTTTCAGTTTCACGTCTGGAAGCTGGCGCTTTCAGTTCGCACGGCCACCCCGATGTCCGTGTCCTGGGTCACAGCCTTGCCCCGCGACCCTTGGGCGAAGGTCCGGAAACCCGCCGTGACATGCTGTTTGTCGGGGCTCTCGATGACGAAAACAGCCCGAACACCGATTCCCTCGCTTGGTTCGTTTCGACGATCATGCCGCTCATCGACAACGAAATCGGCTCAGACTGGCGTCTGCAGGTTGCGGGCCGCTCGGGCGCACGGTCGGTCCAGGCGCTTGCGGGGCCCAGAGTGCACATTCTTGGCAGGATCGACGACCTCGATCCTTTGTATGAACGTGCCAGAGTTCTGATTGCGCCTACACGTTTTGCTGCCGGAATTCCCATGAAGGTGCATGAGGCCGCCTCGGTCGGCTTGCCGGTCGTTGCAACAGACCTGCTGACCAGGCAACTGGGATGGACTCATGGGCAGGACCTTTTGAGCGCCAGTTCCGCGGCAGACTTCGCGGCCTGCTGCGTGGACCTGTATCGAGATGATGTGCTTTGGTCGAAGCTTCGTCGGAACGGAATTGACGCAATTCGGCGCGATTGTTCGCCAGATGCGTTCGCCGAAACACTGCATAAGGCACTTCTGGACAGCCTCGTGGTCAGTCCAACGCGATCAACTATTGCAACGGAAATGGACGTGAAGCAGGCGGCATCAGCGACTGTCCAATTGCAGGATGTTCTTCGGGAGGTGGGTCGCCTCAAGCGAGAAGGCCGCACGGACGATGCGCTTTCCCTGTTGATGCAGACGGTCGCAGATAGGCCTCAGGACGCGGATGCGCGCTTTGCCTGCGGCATCTCTCTCCTCGAGGTGGGCAGGTATTCCGAAGCCTATCATCAACTGCAGCTAGGCCTGAACGCGCGTCCGGGCGACCCTGCAGGCCATGCAATGATTGCCAAGGCGGCCATGCGCTTGCGGGCGCCGCATACGGCTCTCCATCATTCGGAGTTGGCGCTGGCCAAGTCGCCAAGAACCTTGGTGCCGCTGGCTGCGATGGCAGAAGCGCAAATGACCTTGGGCAGACTGGAAGACGCACGGAACCTGATCTCAAGGCTGTCTGCAAGCAAGGACCACGGCGCCGTCGCCGAGGACCTGACGGTAAACCTGCAACTCGCTTCGAACGATTATGAGAACGGTCTGCTTGACCTCGCCCGCTTGTGCGAGGCCGACGTCAGAAAAGTTGGAAAGCAGCAGCAATTCAACTACTGGTTTCAGTTGTTTCATCAGAACGAGTCAGGCCGTTTCCGGGATTTTCTCTCGGGGCTGGGGCTGGAACACTTCATCGAAGATCGCAGAGATGAGCCACATACTCCGGCGCAAGCCTGCGTGGATATCATCATTCCAGTCTATAATGCCCTAGACGATGTCAGGACCTGTCTCGATTCGATTGGGCGCTGGCCTGACCCCTTGCTTGGGCGCATCATTCTGGTTGATGACAGATCCCGCCCCGAAACGGCTTACTGGCTGCAGGACTATGCCAATCGGCATGACAAGGTCCTCCTCGTGCGCAATGAGGAGAATCTTGGTTTCACAAGAACCATGGTGCGTGGGATATCCGAAAGCTCTGCGCCGGTCTTCGTCATGCTCAACAGCGACACCATCGTAACCCCGGGATGGTTGACGAAACTGTGGTCCGCGCTTTGGTCGGATGGGCGTAATGCCATGTCTGGGCCCTTGTCGAACGATGCCTATTTCCAGTCGATCATCCAGTCTGGTGATCCTGATCCTGATCCTGATGTCGCGGCGGGGTTTGTGCTTGCAAAAAGCCGTCGCAGTTACCCCAAGAAGCCATTGATGAGCGGCTTTTGCCTGATGGTAAATCGTGACCGCTATGAAGAGGTCGGCGGGCTGGACGTGCTGGCCTTTCCGCGCGCCTATTTCGAGGTCCAGGATCTGGCCTTCAGATTGCTGGATCGCGGCTATCTAAGCTGTGTCGCGGATGACGCTTATGTCCATCACAGCTACAGCCGCAGTATCGAAGCCGAGAGTAGATCGACCGCAGTGATTGAGGGTCGGAAAGTCCTTGTTGACCGGCATGGCGCCATCCGTGTCCTGTCGGCCGAGGCGTTGAGTGCAATGAATGAAGGGCTAGTATATCACCGCTCGGCATTTTCCGACCTTATGAAAGAGCGGAAACTCTCTGCCCCGAAAACTCCCCAAGATCGCTGGATTGGCTTGGCGTGGCGCAAGGACGCGGAAATTGCCTGGCTGGGTCAGGATGTCTGCCTGTTCGTCTCTCATGCGCCGCATGGGGCGCCTCTGCCCTACACGCTCAAGTACTTGGAGGCGCTTAGGAATGAGGGGGTAAGGGTCCTTCTGTGCCTGATCGTCGATGACCTTGCCATTCCGATTGCTCCTGAATGGAGCGATCACGCCGATGGGGTCGTTCTGCGTGAGAATGGCGGCTACGATTTCGCGGCCTGGGCTGACATGCTGCGCCTGGTACCGGATCTGTGGAATGCAGGCCGCCTGATATTCGCCAACGACAGCATCATTGGGCCATTTGCCCCAATGACAGGGATCATGAGAGATATCCGTGCGCGAAACGCCGGCTTCTTCGCACTTTCAGATAGCCGGTATCCAGATTATCATGCGCAGAGCTTTTTCTTCGGCTGGGCCGGCAAAAACTTGTCTGACCCGATGTTGCGCAATTTTTGGGGTTCGATAACAGTCAAGGAAAATAAGGCTGACGTGATTGAAATTTATGAGAAATCAATCGAGAAATTGAGTCGGGAACTTGCAGATCAAGCCACGCATATTGTATTCGGGATGAAGCAACTTTTTGGGATCGAGCCTGAAGGAATAGTGAATATAAGCCCTTCCCATCACGCATGGAGGAGGATGCTTGATGCAGGGTATCCGTTCATCAAAACCGATCTACTCAGGGATGAAGCATGGTCTAGTTTCGTCAGCGGCTGGCGCGATGTCCTGCCAAGATTTGGCGTAGACATCGCAATGGTAGAGCTTCATATCGAGGGATCACGCCTGAACCGGATCACGCTGCGCCCAAGCCCGTTGTCCTGATCGGTCAGCTCCGCCAAGGGCCGGGGCAGGCCGGGAAAGCGTCAGTCTGCGCGATCGTCCGATCTCATTCCAGTCGCCGTGCCTTCAACACACGCCCTTCGAAGCGGCCGTGCCTGAGAGAGTGAACGGCCGCATCCATGCCAGCGGCTGCGACATCGGGATTGTGCAAGAAATATTCGTCTGGATCAAAGTCCTCAGGCAGACCGGCGATTTTTGGCGCAGTTGGGCGAGGTGGCTGATGTGCGATGAATTCCTTGAAGACCTGCATCAAGGCCGCCACGTCGTCGGTCGAGAAGGACAGGTCATCGCTGCCCGATGCGCTGCGCCGGCTAGACATCCGGTTCCTCAAGCTTGTCAGCATTATGCGCGAGAAATGCCTGAAGCGCAGATGAGCTCGTCTTGGGCGCACCAATATGGATGAAGATGCGCTTTGTCTCCTTCATGGTTCGCCGGGCCGCCCTTTGGTCAATCGCCCATCACGTCCCGTTTGATGCTGCAGGATCGGGGTTGTACCTTCCCTTGGGAAGATCGCCTTGTCGTCTGCGCTTAGGGGCATGCCAGTTCGGCAGGGGCGTCTAAGCCATTGTTCTGCTTGGCACGCCTAGGCTTCACAAACGAGAAAGGGTTGCCCTGTTCAGGCAACCCTTTCCGAGATCCAAGGAGATGGGCCAGTTAGGGCATCCAAATCCAATCAGTGGTCTATTTTCCAGGGGCTGCCCTTAGAAAATACCCCTCCCGACTGTCCCGACACCTCTCTCCAATATCACTCTAGACACTGGATCACCTCCTTTCAAAATGGTTGCCGATAGGGGGAGCGTGACACAGATTTTGTGTTTGTCAAAACAAATCACGCAACCCGTGCGGCCCACCGTGCAAGTGCCAAACGAAAAGGCAGCAGTGCCACCAAGGCAAGCAGAAGCTTGACCAACCAGTCGCCAACGGCCAGCGAGACCCAGAACGGCGCGTCGGGTCCAAAGCCCAGAAGCGGCGTCGGTTGGGCGGCCCAGGACACGTCCACGGCGGGTTCCAGGAAGGTCAGGGTGGCTGAGAAGGCGATGGTGAAGAAGATCGCCGTGTCCAGGGTGGAAGAGATCACCGGAGAGATCAGCGGCGCCTTCCACCAAAGACCCCGGCGGAAGCGGTTGAAGATGGTGATGTCCAGAAGCTGCGCTGCCAGAAAGGCCGCGCCCGACCCGATGGCGACGCGAAGCGTGACCAGCGGCCCGAACTCGCCCTGGATCTGGGTGCCGATGAAGGAACAGACGATCCCCGTGAAGAAACCCACCAGAACCACCTTGCGTGCCGCAACCGGGCCGTCAAAGCGGTTGACGATTTCGTTCACCAAGAAGGCGAAGGGATAGGTGAAGGCCCCCCAGGTCAGGAAGGCGCCCAAGGGATACTGGACCAGAATGTTCGAGGCGACGACGATGGCCGCCATGGCGATAACGCCAGGGAAAAGGGTGCGCATTTGACTTTCCGTTTTTACAAGGTCGCGGAGACTTGGCCCCCACCATGAGGGCGGGGGCGGACTATACCCGCCGCCGCGCCCTGTCAATCGGAAGCCAGCACGCCTTTGCACTGCCGCGGCAGGTCGGCCATCGTGAATTCACGCGGGCCCTTCTTTTTGGGCGCGTCGTCCTCGGGGGGCTTCTTGCCGTCGGACTTTGGCGGGTCGAGATAATCGGTCACCCACCAGGTCAGCGTATCGTCGCAGCCGTCCCCGCCCTTCGACAATTCCTCCACCGTGGGGGTCTGCGTCTCGCACAGCCGGGCGCCCTTGGGGCATTTCAGGCGGACGTGGAAATGTGTGTCATGGCCCGCAACGGGGCGGATTTTCTGCAGCCATTTCTTGTCGGCGCGCTTTGCAGTCTTGCACATCTCGATCTTGACCGCGGCCGCAACGAAGATCCGGTCGACGCGCTGGTCGCTCGCTGCCTGTTTCAGCAGTTCGCGGTGGGTGCGGGTCCAGTTTTCGGTCACCGTCCGTTGGTCGGCAGAGCGCACGGGGATACTGCTGATCTCCTCCCGCTCGGCCTCGCTCAGGTCCAGGCGGCGGGGGGGCAGCATCCAGATGTCGGCGTCCAGCCCGATCTGATGGCTGGCGTGCCCACTGGTCATCGGCCCGCCGCGCGGCTGGCTGATGTCGCCGATGTAAAGTCCCTGGCCAAAGCCGATGTCGCGGGCGGTGGCCGACAGGTCCATCAGGAACTGCACCATCACCGGCTGGCCGAAGTTGCGGTTCCGCGACAGACGCATCGCCTGCCAGGTCGGCCCGGTCTCGGGCAGTTCCACCAGCCCCGCAGCGCAGCCCTTGGCATAGCTCCCGATCGGCATCGAGTCCTGGCTGGACGGCGCGTCCATCGCCCCGAAGAGCTTGTTCGCAAGCTTTTCGGCCTGGACCGGAGCCGCAAGGAGAAGCGACAGAAGCAGGGCGCGGGTCAGGATCATGCGGGCATCTCGCCTTTCGGTCTGACGAAGCTTAGCAGAACCAGACCGATCAGGAACAACACAACCAGCGGAGCAATGCCGATCCGCTGCGATCCGCTTATGGTCGTGACAAGCGCGATCAGGGCGGGGGACATGAAGCTCGCCACCTTGCCGGACAGCGCATAAAGCCCGAAGGCTTCTGTCGCGCGGTCGGGGGTGGTGTGGCGCGCCATCATCGTGCGACTTGCGGCCTGCAACGATCCGCCCGCTGCCCCGATCAACGCACCGCAGGCGAAGAAAAGCTGGTCCGGCAGGCGCGAGGCCGGGTCCATCGGGATGCCCCAGACACCTTCGCGTGTCATTCCGACCATCACCAGGCAGACAAGGATCAGAACAATGATCGACACCATGATTACCGGTTTCGGCCCGAAGGCCCGGTCGGCACGGCCCCCGATGAAGGCGGCGACCATCGCCGTGACGGCACCCACGATCCCGAAGATGCCGATCTGGATGATCGACCAGCCCAGGACGCCCGAGGCATAGACCCCGCCGAACCCGTAAAGCGCGTTCAGCGCGTCGCGGTAGAACAGGGATGAGGCGAGATAGGCCGAAAGACTGCTCCGGTAGCGCAGGGACCGGATCAGATCCTTCAGGCTGCCGAAGGCGCGGCTCAGGTGCAGCGGACGGCGGTCGGTATGCGGCTCTTTCACCCAAAGGAAGAAGGGGATCATGAACAGGATGAACCAGATCGCGGTGAACGGTCCGACAAAGCGGGTCCCCTCGC
>JAIXSA010000100.1 GCA_027484915.1 Paracoccaceae bacterium
CAGGGCGGAGCGCTGTCGGGCGGCGGTCCGGATTGACGCTCTGCAGACGGCGAGGTTTTGGCGGTTGGCGGACCGAGGTCCGGAAGCTTGTGGCGGGAGCGTTTCCGCTTAAGGAAGACCCGGCCGATTTGGTGGTCAGGCGATAGTGAGGCCTTCGATCCGGCCGTAGACCGTGTCGATGCCGTCGGTGAAGCCCTGTTCGATGGCGGTGGCACGGGACTGTGCGTCGCGGTAGCGCATCACCACGATCATCCGGGTGCCGGTGCCATCCGGGGCTAGGGTGGTGGTGACGGTCGGGCCTTGGGTCATGTCCCCGTTGAAGTGTTCGACATGGACCATGTGATGCGGGGCCTCGGCTTCCAGGACGGGACCGGAGAAGAAGAACTCCGGCCAGGCATAGTGGAAGCTGCCGCCCGGACGCGCGTCGATCTGGCACTCGGTGAGGTCGGGCGAGAGCCACTGGCGGATGACCGCAGCATCGGTGAGCGCGCGCCAGACCTTTGCCGGGGGATGCGAGAAGCGGCGGCGGATGGTGACGTCGGTCTCGCCGTCGAGGGACAGCTGGGCCTGGTCGTGCAGCATGGCGAGGTCCCTTTCGAAGGACGGTTTGGGGCGATCAGCCTACGATCCGCAGGGAATCGAGCTTGGCGTAGACCTCTTCCATGCCGTCGGTCATGCCGGTGGCGATGGCGGCGGCGCGGGCCTCGGCGTTCTCATAACGCATCACCATGGTCATCCGGGTGCCGGTGCCGTTCGGAGCAAGGTCGGTGGTGATCCGCGCAGACATGGCGGGGTCGCCGTTGAAGTATTCGATATGGGTGATGTGGTGGGGTTCGCGGACGTCGAGGATGGGACCGGAGAAGAAGAAGGATCTGCCATCCTGCCCTGCCCATTCGAAGTGGAAGCTGCCCCCGACGCGAGGGTCGAACGCGCAGCGGGTCATCGGATGGCCTTCCACCGCCATCCACTGCCGGATGAGCGCGGGTTCGGTCAGGGCGCGCCAGACCTTGGCCGGCGGATGCGCGAAGCTGCGGCGCAGGATGATGTCGGTGTCGCCGTCGAGGACGGTCTGAAGTTGGGTCAGGTCGAGGGACATCAGGGTTTCCTTTCGTTTGCAGCGTCGTCGGGCAGGCTGTCGAGCACGGCGTCGAGGCGCTGGAACTGCGCCTCCCACAGGGCGCGGTACTGGCCAAGCCAGCCCCAGAGCTGCGCCATCGTGTCGGGTTTCAGGCGGCGGGGGCGGGAGGTGCCGTCGATCCGGGTCTCGATCAGGCCAGCATCCTCGAGCACCCTGAGGTGGCGGCTGATCGCGGGTTGCGAGATTGCGAAGGGGCGGGCGAGGTCCTGGACGGTGGCCTCACCTTCCGCCAGCCGGGCGAGGATGGCGCGGCGCGTGGGGTCGGCAAGGGCCGCGAAGGATTGGTCGAGGTCAGTCATGATGAAGTCCGTTATGTAACAAATGACTTATATAACGAATCAATGAATGAGTAAAGGGACAGCATCGGTCAGGGGTCCGCCGCGCAACATGCCGTGAGAGCGGGGTCCGTACTTTGGCAGCCCGGGACCGATGCCTTGACCTTTCGGCCCCTGTCGCTCAGGTTGCCGCCGCGGTCAAACGGGGCCCCAAGGGCAAAAGGCAGATGGCAAAGAGCACGCGTCCGTTTTCGGGCTTTGAATTCATGATCGCCTGGCGCTACCTGCGGGCGCGGCGCGCCGAGGGCGGGGTCAGCGTGATGACCTGGATCAGCCTGATCGGGATCACGCTGGCGGTCTTTGCGCTGATCCTGACGCTGGCGGTGCGGGCGGGCTTCCGGGCTGAGTTCGTGGACACCATCCTCGGGGCCAATGCGCATGTGACGGTCTATTCGTCGGGCGTGCTGGGCGAGGACGGGCAGATGATCCGGGGCTTCACCGAGCCCGAAGCGATGGCGGCGGCGATTGCCAAAGTGCCGGGTGTGACGCGGGCGGCACCGCTGATCAAGGGCAAGCTCATGGTCTCGGACGGCGAGGACACGACGGGGGCCGAGGTCTTCGGGATGTCGCCGGAGGAGTTCGCAGCCATTCCGCGGATCGGGGCGGGGTCGGATGCCATCGGGGACCTTTCGCGGTTTCCCGAGGGGATCGCGCTGGGGTCGGGGATCGCGCGGGAGCTGGGGGTCAGCGTCGGCGACCGGGTGCGGCTGATCGCTCCGGGTGGGGTGCGGACGGCGATGGGGACGACGCCCAGGGTGAATGCATATGAGGTCGTCTATATCTTCAGCGCGGGGCGCTATGATATTGATACCACGCGGATCTACATGCCCTTCGCCGAGGCGCAGAGCTTCTTCAACAAGGAGGGTCGTGCGGACGAGATCGAGGTGATGGTCGAAAACCCCGATGCCATCGAGAGCTATGGGGATGCGATCCTGCAGGCAGCGGGGCCGGTGGCGATGCTGTGGACCTGGAAGGACAGTTCGGGCGCGTTCCTGCGGGCCTTGGACATCGAGGACAACGTGATGTTCGTGATCCTGTCGGTTCTGGTGCTGATCGCGGCGATGAACATCGTCAGTGGCCTGATCATGCTGGTGAAGAACAAGGGGCGGGACATTGGCATCCTGCGGACGATGGGGCTGACCGAGGGGTCGGTGCTGCGGGTCTTCTTCATCTGCGGGGCGTTCACGGGGCTGGTGGGCACGGTGGCGGGGGTGGCGCTGGGGTGCCTGACCGCGCTGAACATCGATCAGATCATGAGCTTCATCAATTGGGTGAACGGGGCGGATGTCTGGGACCCGTCGATCCGGGGGATTTATTCGCTGCCGGCGAAGCTGCAGTGGGGCGACGTGATGTCGGCCGTGGCGCTGTCCTTGGGCCTGTCGTTCATCGTCACCTTCTTCCCGGCCCGGCGTGCGGCGCGGATGAACCCGGTGGAGGCGCTGCGCTATGAGTGAGATGCTCGCGCTGGAGGGTGTGGAAAAGGGCTACAACCGGGGCAAGCCCTCGGAGGTGATCGTGCTGCGCGGGGCGTCGATCTCGGTCGCCAAGGGTGAAGTGGTGGCGCTGGTGGCGCCATCGGGGGCGGGGAAGTCGACGCTGCTGCATATCGCGGGGCTGCTGGATGTGCCCGACAGCGGGACGGTCCGGCTGGACGGGCGCGAGATGGGGGGGCTTTCGGACAAGGCCCGGACCGAGGCGCGGCGGGACGAGGTGGGGTTCATCTACCAGTTCCACCACCTGCTGCCCGAATTCAGCGCGCTGGAGAATGTGGTCATTCCGCAGCTGGCGAATGGCGTGGCGCAGGCCGAGGCCGAGGCGCGGGCGATGGAGCTGCTGGGCAAGGTCGGCGTCGGCGCGCGGGCGGGTCATCGCCCGGCGGCGCTGTCGGGGGGCGAGCAGCAGCGGGTGGCGTTCTGTCGGGCGCTGGCGAACCAGCCGAAGCTGCTTTTGGCCGACGAACCGACGGGCAACCTTGATCCCGGCACCTCGGACCAAGTGTTCGGGGTGCTGATGGACCTGGTACGGTCGACCGGACTGTCGGCGCTGATCGCGACGCACAACCTGGACCTTGCCGCGCGGATGGACCGCATCGTCCGCCTGACGGCGGGGCAGGTGACCTAGATCAAGGCAGGGGCGGGCATGGCCTGATCCACTGCCACAAGAAGGAGACCACCATGCGCCATGCTGTGCTGATCCTGTCGTTGTCCCTGGCCCTGACGGCGTGCGTCGAGAGGGACCGGGTGCCGAGCGGGGCCGAGGACTTCGGCGACTTCTGCGCGGCCTGCCACGGGATGTCGGGCAGGGGAGACGGCGAAGGCGCGGCGGCGCTGGACCGCAAGCCTGCCAACCTGACGCAACTGTCGGCGAAGAATGGCGGCGTCTTTCCCGCCACTCGGGTGATGGCAAAGATCTGGGGCTACACGGGTGTTGCCCCCGGACGGCAGGACCAAAGTTCGCCCATGCCGGAATTCGGGGCACTGCTGCAAGGGGACCTTGTGCCCTATGACGGCGGGGATGGCATTGCCACGCCCACCCCGGTCCGGCTGGTGCAGATCGCGGAGTATCTGAAGACCCTGCAGGAGTAAGGCCGGGGCTCTCCCCGTGTGGCTTCGCCTTCTCGTCGTCGAGGGAGTCCTAAGAGGAACGGGTTTTCAGTCAGGCAGGATCGTGGGCCGGAGTGGCTGGGATGACGGGTTGGCCTGACCGCAGACGCTACCGCAGGGCTGGGTCCGGACAGTCGGCGCGTCTCATCCGGGTGGCGGACGGTTGTAGCGGATGAACGGCGTGACCTTCGCCACCCGGTCGTACAGCTGTCGCGCCTCGTGGTTGAAGTCCTGGGTCAGCCAGTAAACGGCAGGGGCACCGGCGGCGTCGGCGGCGGCGTAGACCGCCTCGATCAGGGCGCGACCGAGACCGGTGCCGCGGGCCTCGGGCGCGACGTAGAGGTCCTGCAGATAGCAGACCTCTTCGATCTTCCAGCAGTGGCGGTGGAAAAGGTAATGCGTCAGGCCGAGAAGATGGCCGTCCTGGTCGGCCACCAGCGCCGAGAAATCGCGCGGGTCGTCGCCAAGGAGACGGGCGAAGGTGGAAGTGTAGACCTCTTCCGGGACCGAGGTCTGGTAGAACTGGAGATAGCCGGTCCAGAGGTGGCGCCACTGGTCATGGTCGTCGGGCCGGAGGGGACGGATCGTGGCGGGCATGAACATCCTGATGCGTTGTACAGTTTCAGCCTGCCGCAGATGTTAACGCTTGGCAACTGGCCGGAAATCCTGACTATGAGGAGACCGTCCGGACGCATAAGGGCGGACGGAGCCGGGAGTTTTTCGAATGACGGGCCAGATTGCCGCACGGGTCGGGCTTGCCCTGACAGGCGCGCTGGGCGGGGCCGCGATCTGGGCGGTCCTTGAGGCGGCGGACCGCGCCTGGCTTGCCGACTTCCCGACGCTGGCGCTGTTCGTCTTCGTGGCCACGGGCTTTGGTGCGGTGATGGCATTGGCCGGACCGATCGGCCTGACCAGCGCGGTGCCAAGGGGCCTGGGCCTGGGGCTGGTCGTCGGAGCGCTGACCTGGCTGATGGCGCTGCGGTTCGAGACGGTGGATCAGGTCCTGTTTGCGGCGATCCCGGTCCTGGCGATCTTCGCGCTGGCGACGCTGCCGCTGCCTTTCCTGATCGCCGGGGTCCGCAGCCGGTGGACCGATTATCCGGTCCTCTTCCTGGAGGCCTGGTCCATCGTGTTGCGTGTTGCGGCGGCGGGGGCCTTCACCGGGCTGGTCTGGCTGGTGATCTTCCTGTCGGACGAACTGCTGCAGATCGTTGGCATCGGCATCATCGGTAACGTGCTGGCGCAGGAGGGGCTCGCCCTTGCACTGGGCGGCGCGATCTTCGGGCTGGGCATGGCGGTCATCCATGACCTTGCCGAGCTTCTGTCGCCCTATGTGGTCCTGCGGGTGTTCCGGCTGTTCCTGCCGGTGGTGCTGGCGGTGATGGCGGTCTTTCTGGTCGCGCTGCCGTTCAGGGGGCTGGATGGTCTGGCCGGTGGGCTGTCACCGGCGACGCTGCTTTTGACGATGGTGGGCGGGGGGATCGCGCTGGTCTCGATCGCCATCGACCAGGCGGACGCGGATGCGACGAAAAGCCCGCTTCTGCTTCGCTGCACGCAGGGCTTGGCGCTGATCCTTCCCGTGGTGGCGGGGCTTGCGCTGTGGGCGGTTTGGTTGCGGGTGGCGGATCGCGGCTGGTCGCCCGAGCGGCTGTTCGTCGTTCTGGTGGCGGGAACAGGGCTGGTCTACGGGCTGGTCTATGCCGTTTCGGTCCTGCTGGGCCGGGAATGGATGGAGCGCATCCGGCAGGGCAACATCCGGATCGCGCTTGCGGTCCTGGTGCTGGCGGCGATGTGGTTGACCCCGGTGCTGAACGCAGAACGCATTTCGGCCGCAAGCCAGCTGGCGCGGCTCGAGACCGTGGGCGTCGCGGCGCTGGATCCCGCTGCGCTGCGGTCGTGGGGCAAGCCCGGGGCGGCAGCGCTGGCGGAACTGGAGGCGCGGGCGAAAGAGCCTGGGCAGGAGGCGCTGGCGGCTGCCCTGGCGGGAGAGACAGTGGACCAGGCGGACGCCAGGCCTGCGTTGGCGGCCGAGCTTGCCGCGCTGATGCCGGTGCAGCCGGCCACGGCCACGGGGATGCGCGAGGTGATCCTGGGCGCGGCGGAGGAGTACCTTCTGCAGGACTGGCTGCAGGTCTGCCGGGTGAAGCTGGAAAACGGGCAACCGGGCTGCCTGATGGTGGTGGCGGACCTTTTGCCGCTGCGGCCGGGCGAGGAGGCGATGCTCTTCCTGCAGCGCGGGACGGACTACATCGAGGTCAGCGGGCTTTATCTGGATGACAGCGGGATGCTGGTCTGGCGAAGTGCCACGCGACCCGATGGCTCTTATCTGACGCCCGAGGCGGCCTCGCGCCTGTTGCGGCAGTACCAGACCGCTCCACCGCCGCTGACGGGGGCAGAGCTGAACCAGCTGGGCACGGGCGAGGAGGCGCTGCTGTTTCTGCCATGAGGAGAAAAGGTTGTTAACCGATGCGCGTTAGCCTCTTCCCCGAAACGGCATTGGGGTCGGACATGGATGCGCTGTTGCTGCGGTCCTTGCAAAGCTACGTGATCGACACGTTCGGCGGGGCGCGCTGGCAGAAGGTCTGCCTGGGCGCCGATCTGGGCGTGATGAGCTTTGAGCCGATGCTGCGCTATGAGCCCGGCACCGCCGACCGCATCGCGGAGGTTGCTGCCGACGTCCTGGGCCGCCCGTTCGACGCAATCTGGGAGGATGTGGGCATCCATCTGGTGACCAACCCCGAGCGCGAGGGGATCCGACGGCTTTTGCGCTTTGGCGGGGTGACATTCGCAGATTTCCTGTACTCGCTGGAAGAAATGCCGGGCCGGGCGCGGTTGGCGATGCCGGACCTGGAGCTGCCGGAGGTGACCCTGATTGACCTGGGCGAAGACCGGTTCGAGCTGCGCTGCCAGTCGCACCTGCGCGCGACGCAACGGGTGCTGGTCGGGCTTCTGACCGCGATGGCCGACGATTATGGCGCGCTTTGCCTGATCGAGGCGCAGGCCGATTATCGCACGTCGATCTCGATCCTAGATCGCCGCCATGCCGCCGCTCGGCGGTTCGACCTTGCGCTGCCGGGGAAATAGGGATGCAGACCTTTCGCAGCGAGGATCGGATCGAGCTGGACAGCGCCGCTGCCGCCCAGTTCATGCCGATGCACCTGTTGCTGGATGGCGGGGGAAGGGTGATCAGCCTTGGGCCGACGCTGGCACGGGTGCTGCAGGCGGACGCGGTGCCAGGTGCCCGGTTCGAGGATCTGTTCGAGGTCCGCTCGCCCGGCGGGGCGGTCACCATCGAACAGGTGCTGGCGCGGGGCGGCAATCGGTTCCGGCTTCTGCCGCGCAAGGGATTGCGCATCGGGCTGCGGGGCCTGGGTCAGCGTCTGCCGGGATCGGGTCGCATCCTGCTGAACCTGACTTTCGGGATCGACCTGATCAAGGCGGTCCGGGCCTTGTCGCTCACCGATGCCGATTTCGCCGCGACTGACCTGGCGATGGAGCTTCTTTACATGGCGGAGGCCAATGCCGCCGTCACGCATGAACTTCGGGGCCTGAACCTGCGGCTGGAAGGCGCGCGGATGGCGGCCGAGGAAGAGGCGATGACCGACTCCTTGACCGGCTTGCGCAACCGTCGCGCGGCCGATCTGGTGCTGGAGCGGCTGTGTGCCGCGCGGGCGGGGTTCGGGCTTCTGCAGATGGACCTGGACTACTTCAAGGCGGTAAACGACACCCTGGGCCATGCCGCGGGCGACTTCGTCCTTGGCAGCGTCGGGCGCATCCTGCGCGAGCAACTGCGGGCCGAGGATTGCGCGGCGCGCGTCGGGGGCGACGAGTTCGTCGTGATCCTGGCCGGACGGATCGAACCGAACATGCTGCAGTCCATTGCCGAGCGGATCATCGCGCGCATCAGCCAGCCGATGGAATTCGAGGGGCAGGTCTGCCAGGTGTCTGCCAGCATCGGGATCGTCCGGTCGCTGGACCTTGCGGTGCCTGAACCTGTTCAACTGCTCGCCGCCGCGGACCGTGCGCTTTACGCGGCCAAGCACGCCGGCCGGGGCCGGGCGGTGCTGCTGGTCACGCGCGGAGAGTAGGGGGGACAGGCCCGGTCGGTCCGCCTGTGCCGCGCGTTCCGTCCGGTGGAAGAAGCCACAGCGCCTCGGGCGGGAGCGAGACTGTCAGGCTGGTGCCGGGAGCCATGCCGGCGGCAAGGTCGGGCGTTGTCAGGGCCTGCAGGAGCAATCCGTCCACGGTCAGGTCGATCCGGTTCTGGGTGCCCAAGAAGGTGACGGCCTTTACCTGCGCTGTGCGGGGGTTGGGACCAGGGCCAAGGTGCAGCGCCTCGGGGCGGAGGGTCAGGATCCGTTCGCCCTCGGGCGCGCCAGTGGGCAGGGTGAGCGGACCAAGCGGCGAATGGAAGATGCCGCGCTGCGACTTTCCGGCCAGGAAGTTCACACCCCCGAAGAAACGGGCGACGGCGATGGAGGCGGGACGGCGGTACAGGTCCTGCGGCGGCCCGTGCTGGGCCAGGCGACCGTCCAGCATGAGCGCGATCCGGTCGGCAAGGGCGACGGCCTCGGCCTGGTCGTGGGTCACGACGAGCGTGGTGATCCCGGTTTCCTGCTGCAGGCCTCGGATCAGCTGGCGCATCTCGTCGCGCAAGGACGGGTCGAGGTTGGACAAGGGCTCGTCCAGAAGCAGGACCTTGGGCTGCAGCACCAGCGCGCGGGCCAGGGCGACGCGTTGCTGCTGCCCCCCCGACAGTGCCGCGGGCCGACGGTCGCCCAGACCATCCAGGCGGACGCGGGCCAGCATGGCGGCAACGCTGTCCTCGATCCGGTCCGGGGACAGGCCGCGCATCCGAAGCCCGAAGCCGATGTTCTGGGTGATGGTCAGGTGGGGAAAGAGAAGCGGGTTCTGGAAGACCATCGTCACGCCGCGTCGTTCGGGCGGCAGGGTTGTGATGGGGGCCGAGTCCAGCCGCACCTCGCCCGCGTCGGGGGTCAGGAGGCCGGCGATCAGCTTCATCGTGGTGGTCTTGCCGCAGCCCGAGGGGCCAAGAAGCGCGGTCAGGCTGCCGCTTTCGACGGTTAGGTCGATGCCGTGGACCGCGGCCTGCCCGGCACCGGGATAGGTCTTGCGCAGTCCGTGCAGCGAGAGAGTGGTCACGGGTGCAGCCTTTCGGTCAGGGCTGCGCCCCGGCCGGTGATCCGGCGTGCGGTGACGGCCAGAATCAGGAGGCCCGGCAGGATGTAGAGAAGGGCTATCGCTGCGGTGATGTCGTTCCGCCCGGCGCTGGCGAAGCTGAACAGGAGGAGCGGCAGGGTCTGGACCCGCCCTGCGCCGACGGCCAGCGTCAGAAGGTACTGCGACCAGGACACGAGGAAGGCGAAGAGGCAGGCGATCATCAGACCCGGCATGATGGCGGGCAGAGTGACAGAGCGGAAGGTCTGCAAAGGTGTCGCACCAAGCGAGCGGGCTTGCTGCTCGAACGCAGGGTCGAAGCGGGCGAAGACGGCCGTCATGACCAGGGTCATGTAGGGCAGCACCGGGATCAGGTGGGCTAGAATCACCCCGGGCATGGTCCCCGCGAGACCCAGGCGCAACAGGATGCCGTGCAGGCCGAAGACCACGGCGATGCCCGGCAGCAGGGCCGGGGCGAGAAGGAGGAGGAGCACGAGGCCGCGCCCGCGAAAGCGGTACAGGCCAAGGGCACGTCCTGCAGGCAGGCCGACGAGGAGGGCGAGCAGCGTTGTGGCGGTGGCGATCAGGGTGGTGGTGGCAAAGCTTGCCAGCACTCCGGCCTGCGAGGAGAGGGCGAAGGTCCAGGCTTGGGCAGAGACCTGGTCGGGCATGAGGGCGGGAAAGCGCCAGCCCCTTGCGACCGACCAGGCGACGAGCGGCAGCAGGGGCAGGACCAGGAAGCCAGCCAGCGCCAGGCCAGCGAGTGTGCGCAGGCTAGGGCGCACGGGGCGAGTCCTTCCCAACCAGCCGGGCATACAGCGCCAGAAGCGCGAAACCGATCAGCGCGATGACCACGGCCATCGCCATCGCCTCGGGACGGGTGGTGAGGTCGCTGTCCGTGGAGGCCTGCCAGGCGAGGACGGGAAGCACCTTCGGGGCATGGGCGCCAAGGACCAGGGGGACCTCGTAAGCCCCGAAGGCGAAGGCGAAGACCAGGGCCGACGCGGCGAGGAGGGCGGGCATGAGTAGGGGCAGAAGGACGTGCCGGACCGCCTGCCAGCGCGTCGCGCCCAAGGATCGGGCGACGGATTCGTGATCTTCGCCAAGGGTTTGCATGTTGGCGAGCAGGATCAGGGTGATGAAGGGCAATTCCTTCCAGACGTAGAGGAGAATGATGCCGATGGCATAGGGATCCTGCGTGAGGACGGGAAACTCGGCCGGGGTGGCGATCAGGCCTGCGGCATGGGCGAGGCGGGCGAAGCTGCCGGACTGCGATAAAAGGTAAAGGATGCCGATGGCGCCGACGATGTGGGGGATGGTGAGGTTCAGCTGGACCAGAAAGCTGATGACCGCGCGGCCGGGGAAGGTCTGGCGGAGGAGGAGGGCGGTGGCCAGGGCCAGGACGGCGGCGATCAGCGTCGAGACGCTGGCGATCCAAAGCGACAGGACGAGCGACTTCAGGAAGCCGGGTGCCGTCAGGATGGCCGTGTAGGCGGAGAGGTCGGGCTCGGTCATGCCGAGCGCGGGCACGTAGCGGAACGAACGCAAGAGCGTGAGGCCGAGCCCGGTCAGGAAAAGCCCGCCCAGCACGAGGAGGGCCGGGGCAAGGAGCAGGACGAGGCGGGTGCGGTCGGTCACCAGGGGGCCTTTCGCGGCGGGCTCGGCGCAGCTTGCGTCAAGGTGGGGCGGGGGGCAAGGCGGGCCTGTCGTCGACGTCGTCGCGCCTTGCGCGTGTCGAGGTGGATCCGAAGCCGAACGCGGCGCGGTCAGTTGCCGACGTTCTCGGCCCAGCCCTTTTCGATGGCGGTCAGCCAGTCGGCCTGCAGTTCCGGCAGCGCGGCCTTGGCCAGGTCGGCGGCGGGGACGACGGAAGGGTGAGTCTTGATCGCGGCGAGGCCGTCCTGCACCTCGGGCCCGGTGCGCGCGACCTCGATCGCGGGGGCGGCACCCCAGACTTCGGGCTTGGCTTTTTCCAGCTGCGCCTCGCCGGACAGAAGCAGGTTCTGCACCACCATCGCGGCGGCCTTGTTGGGCGAGTTGAAGGGGATCAGCGTGTAGTTGGTGTTGCCGATGGTGCCGTCGGTCAGGCCGAAGGATCGCGTGGTCTCCGGCCAGGTCCCGGCCTGCACGGCGAGGCCGAACTGGGCCGGGTCGTAGTTGAAGCTGAAGTCGACCTCGCCATTGGCGAAAAGCTCGTTCAACTGGGTGACGGTGGTGGGATAGGTCGCGCCCTCGCGCCAGAGGAAGGGCTCGATCTCGTTCAGGATGGCCCAGGTCTTCGCGGCGGTCGTGTCGAAGGTCGCCTGGTCGAAGGGGCCGAGGAGGCTGTCCGGCCCGCCCGCCGCATGAATTAACACATGGCGCAAAAAGGCCGAACCGGTGAAATCGGGCGGCGCGGGATAGGTGAAGCGGCCGGGATTGGCCTTGATCCAGTCCAGAAGCGAGGCAATGTCGCGGGGCGGGTCGGTCACCACGGCGCTGTCGTGGGCGAAAGCGAACTGGACGGTGTTCCAGGGCACCTCGCAGCCGTCGACGGGGACGCCGAAGTCGTTGGCGATGGCCGGATTGTCCCAGTTCACCAGCGCGTCGTTGGGCAGAAGGTCGGTGTAGCCGCAGAAGGCGAGGTCGGCCTGCTTCATGGACCGGAAATTCTCGCCATTGATCCAGATGAGGTCGACAGAGCCAGCGTCGGTCACCCCGGCCTCTTTCTCGGACAGGACCTGGTTCACGATGTCGGCGGCGTCGGTGATCGGGACGCGGTTCAGGGTGATGCCGTAGTCGGCGCGAAGCCGGTCGGCGACATAGCCCGAGACATAGGCGTTGATCGTGTCGGACCCGCCCCACATGAACCAGTTCACCGTGCCGCCGCGCGCCTTATCCACGATCTGGTCCCAAGACATCGCCTTCAGCGCCTCGCCATCGGCGGTGTCTGCGAGGGCGGCAGTGGACAGCAGAAGCAGGGTGGCAAGGGATCGCAGCATGATGACTCCGGGGCGAGGGACTGGCGGGCATATGACCGTTCCGCCCCCGCAAAGGCCAGTCACATGGGCGTTGGCGCGCTGTAACAGAGGGGGTCAGGGGCCGGGGACGGGCACCGGGGGAGGCAGCGAGAAGACCGGGACAAAGCTTGCCGGGGCCAGCGAGTCCTGCATTACGCCATCGCCTGCGGTGGCGGGGGTCACGGTCCAGACCGGGGGCCCGGCATGGGGCGTATTCAGCCGATCCTCCAGCGCGCGGACGGCCATCTCGATGGAGAGGCGGCCCTGCAGGACGGGCGAATCCGTGGGCGCTGCCAGGATGCGGCCGCGCACGACGCCGCGATAGACGGCGTGGCTGAGATAGGTCGAGACGATGGCGATCTTACCTTCCAGCCCGCGGGCACGCAGGATCGGGACGGCGGCTTCGGCCATCGGGCCGCTGCCGACGAGATAGTCGATATCGGGCATGGCTTCGAGCACCTCTTCGACGAGCAGAACCTGTTCCTCGGTGCCGGTATCGCCGAACCGGGTCATTACGATTTCGGCGGAACTGTCGGCCAGGGCCGCACGGAAGCCCGCTTCGACGAAGGTGACCCAGCCCGCGCCCTGCGGTCCGGGGAACCAGGCGACACGGACGGGGGGGCTGCCCTTCGGGTGGCGTTCGGCCAGAAACCGCCCGGCGGCGGCGCCCATTTCGGTCCAGGGGACGCTGGCCTTGGCGGTGATGCCACTGTCGTCGATGTCGTTGACGGCCGCGATGACGGGTTTCAGGCGGGCGATCCGTTCCACCTCGGCGGTCAGTCCGGCATAGGACACGCTGCCCAGGATCACTGCGTCGAATTCGTCGCTGGCGCAGCCCTTCAACTGGTCGATCTGGCGGTTCAGGTTGGGGTAGCCCCCGGCCTCGAACACGTCGAAGGCCACGCCCAGGCGGCGGGCCTCTTCGACCATGCCGTAGTTCACCGACAGCCAATAGGCATCCTTCAGGTGCGGGTAGAGGACGCAGAAGCGCCAGGGCCGGGCGGCGTGGTCCAGCGGCGTGTAGGCCAGCGGCACGGCGGCGCTTGCGTCGTCAAAGGGGATGGCGCGCGCTTCCAGTTGCCAGATCTCGGCCAGGGCGGGATCGGCAAGGCCCGCCACCAGGATCGCCGCCGCAACGGCCTTGCGCATCGTCTCTCCCCTTTCGCGGATTCGGTGGTAGCCTGCACCCGCAAACCCTGGAGGGGAGCCTTGCGGAACTTCGGCTACAAGTCGAGTCTTGGCGGACGGCTGCTGCTGGCGATCGGGCTGATCGTGGGCTTTCCGGCGGCGACCGGCGTGCTGGGCTGGTTCGAGCTGAAGGACGTGGCGGCAAACCAGTCGCGGGTGGTGACCGAGGCGATCCCGGCGATTTCCGAAGTGCGGGGCGTGGCCGAGGAGACAAGCCGCGTGGTGGCGGTTGCCCCCGAGCTTGCGGCGGTCACCGACGAAGCGCAGCGGGCCGAGAGGGCGGCGTTCCTGTTCGACCAGGCAAATGCGCTGCGGGCGCGGCTTCTGCGGCAGGAGGGGTTGCCGGACGATGCCCTTGCCAATGCTCTCGCGGCCGAGGCGGGCCTGCGACAGGCGCTGACCACCATCGACCGGCTGGTGCGGCAGCGGATCAGCCTGATTGCCCGCCGCGATGCCCAGCTGGCCGAAGGTCTTGCGGCGGCGGTGGAGTTGACCGAGATCGCCGACACGCTGGTGGCCAATGCCGAGATGGGGGCCTCGGCGGTGATTTCCAGCCTTTACGGGATGGACGGGACCGACACCGCCGACCCGGAGGTCAGGCTCGACACGCTGGACAAGCTGATCGAGGTGGACCTGTTCCAGATGGGGCTGATGTTCGAGTTGCGGTCCCATGCCTCGGAAGTGGGGCTTCTGTTGAACCGGGTGGCCGGGGTGCAGACACAGGCCGACCTGCAGCTCTTGCGCGACGAATTGGCGGCACGGGTCCGCGTGATTTCGCGGCGATTGGAGTCGGTTCAGGATCCCCGGCGGGCGGACCGGGTGCGGGTGCTGCTCAGGGTGATCGGGGCGGCCCCGGCCTCGCCACCGGAAACGGCGGCGCTGTTCGAGAACGTGGCGCAGGTGCTGGCGGTGACCGAGCGGATTGGCGGGGCCGAGACCGAGTTGCGCCGCGCGGCGCTGGAGCTGGAGACGGCTGCCTCGGCCCTGGCCGACCGGATCGAGGCGAATGCGGTACGGGCGGGCCAGTCGGCGGAACAGGCGATCCTCGCGACGCAGCGGCTGTATGCCTTCTCGGCGATGCTGGCGCTTGTGCTGTCGCTGGGGGTGCTGTGGTTCTATGTCCGGGGCAACCTGATCCGACGGCTGGACGCGCTTGCCGTGCGGATGGCGGGTCTGGCCCAGGGCGATCTGGGCGACGAGGTCCCACGGTCGGGCACCGACGAGATCGCGCAGATGGAAGGCGCGGTGGAGGTGTTTCGTCAGCAGGCCATCGCGAACCGGGAATTGGCGGCCGAGCGGGAACGCCATCTGGAGGAGTTGCGTCGGCACCGCAGCGAATTGCAGGAACTGGTGGACGAGCAGACCGAGGCCTTGCGCGGCGAGGTGGCCGCCCATGACGCGGCGCGCGACCGGGCCGAAGCGGCGGACCGGGCGAAGTCGGAATTCCTGGCGATGATGAGCCACGAGATCCGGACCCCGATGAATGGCGTCCTTGGCATGTTGCGGAACCTGCCGCGTGACGGGCTGACGCGGGTTCAGGTGGCGCGGTTGGACGCGGCGCTTGCGGCGGGCAAGGGGTTGATGGGGCTTCTGAACAGCATCCTCGACTATTCCAAGCTGGAGCAGGGCCAGACGGCCGAAGAGATCGAGGATTTCGATCTGGGCGAGGCACTGGGGGACATCGCGCTTCTGATGGCGCCGATGGCCGAGGAGAAGGGCTTGCGGCTGGTCACCGAACTTCCCGACGCCGCACTGCCGCCCTTGCGCGGCGACATGGGCAAGTTGCGGCAGATCCTGTTCAATCTCGTGTCCAACGCGGTCAAGTTCACCGACCGGGGCGAAGTGCGGATCGCCTTGGCGTTGGCCGGACCCCCTGACGCCCATCCGCTGCGACTGCGGTTCACGGTCAGCGACACTGGCCGGGGGATTGCTCCCGAGGCGCTAGAGCGGATTTTCGACGCCTTCCAGCAGGCCGACCCGCAGACGACGCGGACGCATGGCGGCACGGGGCTGGGGCTGACGATCAGCCGCCGGTTGGCGGGCCTGATGGGCGGCGTGCTGACGGTGGTCAGCCAGCACGGGAAGGGCGCGACCTTCACGCTGCATCTGCCCTTCGCGCGGGCGGCGCTGGTGGCGGCGCGCCCCGCCCAGGACCTGCCGGAGCTGCCACCGCTGAACGTGCTGGTGGTCGAGGATCACCCCGTCAACCAGGAGGTAGCTGCAGGATTTTTGCAGGCGATGGGCCACCGGGCGGTGATCGTGGCGACGGGCGAGGCGGCGCTGGACATGCTGGCGACGGGTGGGTTCGATGCGGTGCTGATGGACGTGAACCTGCCGGGCATCTCGGGCATCGAGACGACGGGCCGCCTGCGCTGTCTGCCGGGGCTGGACCGGCTGCCGGTGATCGGCGTCTCGGCTCATGCCCAGCCAAGGGACATCCAGGCTTGCCGGGATGCCGGGATGGATACGGTGGTGGCCAAGCCGCTGACCCCCGAAGCGCTTGCCGCGGCTTTGCAGCGATTGTGCGGAACCGGCGTCGCGCCGGCGGTGCAGGAGACGCTGGCCGATCTGGGACCGAAGGCCACGCGCGAGCTGGTGCGACTAATGCTGGACCGGCTGCGGCCCGAGGTCGAGGCGCTGGCCGAGGCGCTGCGCCAGGGAGCCACCAGTGACATCGAGCGTCGGGCGCATCAGCTGAAGGGGGCGGTCGGGAACTTCGACCTGCCCGAACTGAGCGAGGTGCTGGCCGACCTGTCGCGCCGCGATGCCGCCCCTGATCCCGGCGCGGTTGGGGCCCTTCTGGCGGCGACTGCAGTGGCGGATCGGGCGCTGACCCGATCACTTCAGGCGCTGGACGACCTGGCGGGGGTCAGGACAGCGGCGCAGTAAAGACGTAGCCCTCGCCATGCGAGGTGCCAAAGATGCGCGGTTGCCGGGGGTCGTCGCCGAACTTGGCCCGCAGCCGCTTGACCATCACGTCCACTGTCCGCGACCCCGAATCGCTGTGGCGGTGCGTGATGCTGGCCAGAAGCCGGTCCCGCGACAGGACAATGCCGGGGTTGAGGACGAAGGTGCGCAGAAGTTCATACTCGGCGCGGGTCAGTTGCACGCCCTCTCCGTCCTGGTCGCTGACATGGCGCGACGCGGTGTCGAAGGTGAAACTGGCGAAATGCACGATCCGGCGGGTAAGCTGCCGCATGGCCGCGGTGCGCCGCAGAAGGTTCTTGACCCGGGCCAGCAGCTCGCGCCGGTTGAAGGGCTTGCAGACATAGTCGTCAGCCCCAAGTTCAAGCCCGACGATGCGGTCGACGTCATCGGTGCGGCCAGACAGAAGGATGATCCCGATTTCGGACCGCGCGCGCTGTTCGCGGGTGATTTCAAGTCCGTCCTTGCCGGAAAGGTTGATGTCGACGATCAGAAGGTCCGGATTTTCCTGGGCCAACACCTTTTCCGCCGCCTCGGCCCCCGCGCAGGCGGTGACACGGTAGCCGAAGCTTTCCAGATAGCCGCCGAGCGCGGTGCGGGTCACCGGGTCATCCTCGATCACGACGATGTGGGCAGCAGTGCTCATGCGCGGCGAAGTCCCGGACTGCGGTGTCGTCGTGTTAACATTTTGTCACAAGATTCTCCAGCCTGTTCACGCTAAGGGTCTGACACGTTCACATCCGGTACATAACCTTGCCTCTCAGGAAAGCATTCGACTTTCCGGGGAAACGTCGCCGCCGCGTCCGGTGGGACCAGAACAGGGATCGAAACACATGCAGAAACTGACCAGACTGCTTCTTGGTGCGGCGGTTGTCGCGCTTGCCGCGCCGGTTTGGGCCGAGGATTCGTCGGACCCCATCGTCATTCCGACCCACAACTGGTCGAGCCAGATCGTGATGTCCAACGTCGTCGGCCAGATGTTCGAGGGCATGGGCAACTCGGTCGAATACGTCTCGACCGACAGCCAGGCAGTGTACGAGGCCGTGCGCCTTGGCGATGCGACGCTGGAGCTGGAGGTCTGGGAAGGCGCCTTCGGCAAGTCGTTCCGCGCTGCGGTGGAAAAGGGCGGCATTCATGACGTCACCACCCATGCGGCGATCACCCGCGAGGACTGGTGGTACCCGATGTGGACCAAGGAAGCCTGCCCCGGCCTGCCAGACTGGAAGGCCCTGAACGACTGCGCGGCCAAGTTCGTGACCCCGGAAACCGGGGAAAAGGGCCGCTTCCTGGGCGGGCCGGTGGACTGGCTGAAGCACGACCAGGAGAAGGTCGATGCGCTGGGCATGAACTTCGTCGTGGTGAACGCCGGTTCGGCGGCGGCGCTCTGGGCGGAAATAGCGGCGGCCGAGAAGGAGAAGACGCCGATCGTACTCTTCAACTGGACCCCGAACTTCGCGGAAGCCGTCTGGCCGGGCGAGTTCGTCGAATTCCCGACCTGGGAGGATGGTTGCGACGTCGATCCGGCCAAGGGACCGCTGCCTGACAAGGTCTTTGACTGTGGCAACCCTGCCAACGGCTATCTGAAGATCGCCGCATGGGACGGGATGAAGGACAAGTGGCCCGGCGCCTATGCCACGCTGCAGAAGGTGAACTTCACCAACGCCCAGATCGCCGAGATGGCCAAGCTGGTCGACGTGGACGGGATGGAGCCCGAAGACGCCGCCACCGCCTGGCTGGAAGCGAACGAGGCGGTCTGGAAGCCCTGGACCGAGTGAACTCCGGCGTCACCTTCGGGTGACAGACCACCTTGCCACCCGGGAGCATCGCCCCCGGGTGGCCCTTTGCACTGGAGGCTTGCAGATGACCGAAAGCGATGTGGTGATTTCCTGCAGAAATGTCTGGAAGGTCTTCGGTGACCGTCCGGAGCGGCTGCGCCTGACACCCGCGACGACGCTGGAGGCCCTGCGGGCAACGAACCACATCGCCGCCGTGCGCGACGTATCGCTGGACATCCGGCGTGGCGAGATGCTGGTGGTGATGGGGCTCTCGGGGTCGGGCAAATCGACCCTGGTGCGCTGCCTGGCGCGGCTTCTGGACATCACCTCGGGCGAGGTGATGGTCGAGGGGCAGGATATCGGCAAACTGTCTGAGACCGAGCTGATCGAGCTGCGCCGCAAGAAGATGGGGATGGTGTTCCAAAGCTTTGGGCTCCTCCCGCACCGCACCGCGCTGGAGAACGTGGCCTTCCCGCTGGAGATGCGGGGGCAGGACCGCGCGTCCCGCATCGCCCGTGCGCGCGACATGCTAACGCTGGTCGGGCTGAAGGGCCGCGAGGGCTATTTTCCTCGTGAGCTATCGGGGGGCCAGCAGCAGCGCGTGGGCATCGCGCGCAGTCTTGCGGTGGAGCCGGACATCTGGTTTCTGGACGAGCCGTTCAGCGCGCTGGACCCGTTGATCCGCCGCGAGATGCAGGACGAGTTTCTGCGGCTAAAGGGGATGCTCGCCAAGACCATCGTCTTCATCACCCATGACTTTGACGAGGCCCTGCGGCTGGCCGACCGCATCGCGATCATGAAGGACGGTGCAGTCGAACAGATCGACACGCCGGAACGCATCGTGATGGCCCCGGCGACGCCTTATGTGGCCAAGTTCACCGAGGCCATTGACCGCACCCGCGTCGTCCGGGCGCTGGCCTTGGCGCAGCCGGTCGCGGGACCGGTGCCCGAGGGGGGTGCGCTGCCCGCGGGCGAGACCCTGCATGCCCTGGCCCGCCGGATCGTCGGCGACAGCAGGCCCATGATTCCGCTGATGGACCAGGGCCGGATTGCCGGGATTCTGGACCGGAAAGCGGCGTTGGACCTGCTTCTGGGACCGGCGGCATGATGGCGGCGACGCTTGCGAAACCCGGCTTTTTCCTTGACCAGCGGCGAGTTGCTCAGGCGATCCTGCTGGCGGCGCTGGTGCTGGTCCTGTTCCGGGGTGTGCTACCTGCGGGCCTGATCCGTCTGCCCGAGGGCATGGTCCTGCCCTTCGCCGACTGGATCAACGCGGCCTTCGCCTTTGCGCAGAACGACCTTGGGCTGATGACGCTGACCCGCGCCTTCTCGGACGCGGTGGAAGTCTGCCTAGATGTCACGGCGAACCTGCTTTACGGCAAGTCGCGCTGGCCGAACGTCGGGCCAATCCCCTGGGTGGTGATCGCCGCGACCGCCGGGATGGCAGGCTATGCGCTTGGGGGCCTGCGTCTTGCCGTGCTGGCAGCCGGCACCTTCGTCTGGATCGCCGTGATGGGCCAGTGGAAATGGGCGATGGAGACGCTGTCGGTCATCGTCGTCGCCGTGCCCTTCTCGGTCGTCTTCGGCCTCCTCATGGGCGTCCTTGCCTGGCGCTACCGGATGGCCGAGCGCATCCTGAACCCCATCCTGAACATCGCGCAGTCGCTGCCGCACTTCGCCTATATGATCCCCGTGGTGGTCTTCATCGGCGTCGGGCCGAAGGCGGGGGCAATCGTCACGATCATCTTCTCGGTCCCGCCGATGATCCGCATGTCGCTTCTGGGCCTGCGCGCGGTCTCGCCCGAGATCATCGAAAGCGGCAAGATGAGCGGGACGACCCGCTGGCAGTTGATGACCCGCGTCCGACTGCCTGCGGCCCGGACCGAGATCCTGATCGGCGTCAACCAGGTCATCATGCAAAGCCTGGCGATGGTGGTACTGGCCAGCTTCATCGGTATGCCGGGGCTGGGGCAGAAGCTTCTGCAGCTTCTCCAGGCGCTGAAGATCGGGCTTTCGGTCGAGATCGGGATCACGATCGTCCTCTTGGCCATCGTGCTGGACCGGATGTCCAAGGCCTGGGCGCTGAAGCAGCCGGAGCATGTGGAAGGTGCGACCTGGGTGCAGCGGCATCGGCTGCTGGCGGTCTGGCTGGGCCTGATCGCTCTGGGCTTCCTGCTGGCCTGGTTGAACCCCTATTTCATCGAGGTCGAACGCAAGCAGGCCCTTAGTCTGGCCGACCCGCTGGATGCCGTCGTGGGCGGCTTGATCGACCTGATCGACCCCGTCGCCGACTGGCTGCGCTGGTTCCTGATCACCTGGGTCCTTATCCCCTTGCGCGACGCCTTCCTGTGGCTGCCGACCTCGGCCGTGCTGGTGGCGCTAGCGGGGGCGGCCTGGAGGATTGGGGGCCTGCGGTCGGCGCTGGTCTGCCTGGCCTTCATCCTGCCCATCGCGTTGTCGGGCTGGTGGGACCGGGCGATGATCACGCTCTACACCGTCTTCGTCTCGGTTGCATTGGCGCTGGTGATTGGCGTTCCGCTTGGCCTTCTGGGGGCCGCGAACGAGGCCCGTGCGCGGCGGTTCCTTCTGGTCTGCGACACGGCCCAGACCTTCCCGAGCTTCATCTACCTGATCCCGGTGATCATGCTGTTCGGTGTGAACGACGTGGCCGTCGTCGCGGCCGTGATGGTTTTCGCGACGGTTCCCATCGTCCGCTATACCATCGAGGGCTTGCGCAACATCCCGCCCGAGATCGTGGAATCGGCCCAAATGTCGGGCGCAAGCGGCCGTCAGCTTCTGTGGCACGTCAAGCTGCCGCTGGCCCTGCCGACGCTGGTCGTGGGGGCGAACCAGTCGATCATGTTCGCGCTCTTCATGGTGATCATCGCAGCCTTCATCGGCACGCAGGACCTGGGCCAAGAGATGCAGCGCGCCTTGTCGTCCACGGACGTCGGCAAGGGGTTGGTCCTGGGCCTGGCCGTGGCCTTCATGGGGCTGACGGCCGACCATCTGCTGATGAAATGGGCCCGCGGACGTGAGGCTACTGCGGGACGGTAAGGCGGGGAGGTGGCAGCCCGTAGGGGAGTCGAACCCCTCTTACCTGGTTGAAAACCAGGTGTCCTAACCGATAGACGAACGGGCCACTACCGCGCCTGTTACCCGCAGGCGCGAACGGGTGCAAGGGGTCAGCCGTCGATCTTGGCGCCCATGATCGCAATGGCCTGTTGATAGACCGTGGCGGCGTTCCATTCCTTGATCACCGCAAAGTTCGGCTCGCCTTCCTGATAGCCCTTGCCGGGCTTCCAGCCCTTGTCCTTCAGATAGTTGGCGGTCGTGGCCAAGGCATCGGCCTGATTGTAAAGGTCGACAACGCCGTCGCCGTTGCCGTCCACCCCATAGGTATAGGCGTTGCCCGGCAGGAACTGCGTGTGGCCCAGTTCGCCATGCTTGGCGCCCACTGTGTCGGGCGAGATCATGCCCTTGTCGACCATCTTCAGCGCGCCGATCAGATGCGGGCGGAAGAAGTCCGACCGGCGGCAGTCGTAGGTCAGCGTGGCAATGGCCGAGACGACATTCGTGTCGCCCATGAAGCCGCCGAAGCCCGTCTCCATCCCGTGGATCGCGATGAGCACGCCGGCGGGGACGCCGTAGGCCGCCTCCAAGCTGGCGTAGAAGTCGGGGTTCTTTGCCTTGCGGCTGCGGCCCTGCGACACGATGGTGTCGGCCCCGCGGACACTCAGGAACTTTTCCAAGCTGTACTTGAAGCTTTTCTGGTTGCGATCCGCGCCAATCGTGGCCTTGGAATAGGAGGTCGCCAGCAGCGCCTCGATCCCGCGCTTGCCGACACCTTCGGCCTTGGCTTCCGCTGCCATTTCGGCCTTCCAGGACTCGTACTGCCCGCCAGTGTCACTGCAACTTGCTGCATACGACGCAAACGGGAGGGCGATCAGCAGGGCAGCGGCAGAAACACGGGACAGTCGTCTGAACATCACGCACCTTTTCTTGGTAGTCGGGCCAATCTATTGAAGGACCAGCAACAATCAAGCACACCTTTTTGAGGCGCAACGTGGTTCCGCTGACAAATTGGTGAAGTGGCAGCCCGTAGGGGAGTCGAACCCCTCTTACCTGGTTGAAAACCAGGTGTCCTAACCGATAGACGAACGGGCCACGCTGTCGGTGGAGCGGTGTGTAGAATCTGCGCCGGGGTTCCGCAAGAGGAAAAATGCGGCTTATGCCGGGGCGGCGTCGTCGAGGCGAAGCTGCACCCTGGTGCGGCCGTTCCAGTGGTTCAGCTCCAGCTTTCCGGCGAGGTGAAAGCGCTTGTGGCCGCCACTTTCGAGGGTGGGGCCAAGGGGGCCGTCGAAGGCCCCGAAGGCGATGGCGTCCAGCGCCGGGCCCGAGCCGTCGGTGACGGAGAGCTTGAGGTGGCTGTCGCCGATCCGGCGGCACGTGACGGCAGCATTGGCGAAGGCGAAGCGCGGCGCGGGAGCGGCTTGTCCGAAGGGGCCGGCATTCTCGATCTCTTCGACCAGCGGTACCGTGGCGGCCGAGGTCGCCAGCAAGCCATCGATCCGCAGGTCGCGTGGTCCCGTGGTGCCCGCACCCTGACGCGCCAAAAGCTCGCCCAGGCGGTCCATCGCGGGCTGGAGCTGCGCGCGCGTCAGGGTTAGACCCGCCGCCATCTTGTGCCCGCCGCCCTTCTGGATCAGCCCTTCGGCCGCGACGCGCTGGATCGCCGCGCCAAGGTCGACGCCGGGGACCGAGCGGGCCGAACCCTTGCCGAGGTCGCCCTCAAAGCCGATCACGACCGAGGGGCGGTTCGCGGCCTCCTTCAGCCGGGCGGCGACGATGCCGACCACGCCGGGGTGCCAGCCCTCGGCGGCGGCCCAGACGAGGGGGCCGTCAAGCCCGCGTGCCTCGGCCTGGGCAAGGGCTTCCTCGCGGACCCGCTCGGTGATCTCGCGCCGTTCGGTGTTGAGCTGGTCAAGGCGGGCGGCGATGCGGGAGGCTTCCATTTCGTCGTCGGTGGCCAGAAGCCGCGCGCCAAGGTCGGCCTGGCCAATGCGGCCACCGGCGTTGACGCGCGGGCCGAGGAGGAAGCCCAGGGCATAGCAGGTCGGGGCCTGGTCCATGCGGGCGATATCGGCAAGGGCACGCAGGCCGGGGCGGTCGCGACGGGCCATGATCTTCAGCCCCTGCCGGACGAAGGCGCGGTTGACGCCCGTCAGGGGGGCGACGTCCGCCACGGTGGCAAGCGCCACGAGGTCGAGGAGCGCCATCAGATCGGGGGTCTGTTCGCCCCGTTGCTTGAGCCGGCGGTTCGCCTCCACCAGCAGCAGGAACACGACCCCGGCGGCGCAGAGATGGGCGAGAGAGCCGTCCTCGTCCTGCCGGTTGGGGTTCACGATGGCCAGCGCCTGCGGAAGGGTCTCCAGCGCGAGGTGGTGGTCGAGGATGACGACCTCGGCCCCCTTCGCGGCAGCGATGGGCTCGTGAGAGAGGGTGCCGCAGTCGACGCAGAGGATAAGGTCGTGGGCGAGCGCGAGGGCGGACATGGCGGGGACGTTCGGCCCGTAGCCTTCGTCGATGCGGTCTGGGATGTAGAGGGTCGCCTGCAACCCGAAGGCCCGCAGCCAGACAAGAAGGAGTGCGGCGGAAGAGCCGCCGTCGACGTCGTAGTCGGCGAAAATGGCGATCCGCTCCTTGCGGGCGACGGCCTGCAGAAGGCGGTCGGCGGCGGTCGCCATGTCCTTCAGGGTCAGGGGGTCGGGCAGGAGGTCGCGCAGGGAGGGGGCGAGGAAGGCAGGGGCCTCCTCGGGTGCCACACCTCGGGCCGCGAGGATGCGGCAGAGGGGGAGCGAGAGGCGGGTCTGCTGGGCCATCCCTTCGGCCAGGCGGTCCTGCGCGGGGTCGGGGCCGACCCAGCGGCGGCCGGTGAGGGAGGTCGTGACGGAAAGGAAGGCAGTCATGCGGACAGGGGTGCCGCAAAGGGGGCGGGCTGGCAAGGGGGTGTGGAGTGCGCCACGCGTGGGCAGCATTCTGTGGTGTTTGGAATCAAGGGGTTGGGTGTGGGCGTTGACGTTTTGGCAAGCTCTTTGGCAAAGTAAATCTTTCGCTGTCCCGCCCTGTTCTGCGGAAAGGGACGCAGTTTGCGGACGACTGCTTCGGTTCACCCGGATGTGTCGAGGCGGCGGTTGCGCCCCGCGAGCAGCATCAGGCTGGCTCCCGCAAGACTGAGAAGGGCGGCCACCGCCATGAACGGCGTGTAGGATGAGGCCGAGTTAAGCGAGAAGACGGCCGCTGCAATCCAGACCGAGACGACCCGGGACAGATCGACAAGGGAGGTCGAAAGACCAACGCGGGACGGGATCGCCTCTTGTAGGTAGCTGATGTTGATGCTGAGCAGAGCAGCGATCGCGACGGCGGCGATGGCTTGCAGAAGGACGACCTGCAGGAAGCTGGAGACAAAGAGCATAAGCCCGAAGTAGACCGCGAAAACTGCGCTTGCCACGGCAAGGATCAGATCCTTTCGCACACGCATCGCAAGATAGCCCCAGCCGATCATCGCTGGAACCTCGATTGCCGCTGCAATCGAGGCGTTGATGCCGACTTGCGCCAGGCTGCCGTTGAGGTCGCGCAAGATGACCAGCGGCAGCAGCACCATGTTCAACTGCACCGCGGCCATCGCAAAAGTGACGCCGACGATCCCTAACTTGTAAGGTGCGGCGATGCGGATGCGGGGTGGAGCGGCCGCTGGTTTGTCCGGGTCGGACGCAGGCACCCCGATCTTAGCGTCCGGTTGCAGCCAGAGCACGCCGATCACCAGGGTACATCCGACGTGGGCAATGGCCGAAAAGGCGAAGACCGAATAGGCCGACCAGCGCGCTGCAATCCACCCGGCAATGGGTGGCACGACAATCCAGGCCAAGGTGAACATGCTGCGCAGAACCGACAGGATGAACTCGGCCCGGTCGGGGTGGCTGCGGTTATAGTAGGCCCGGGAGAACGAAAAGCTTTGCGAAAAGAGCGCGTTGCCGAAGGGAACCAGCAGGCAGAAGGTCAGAACGAAGACAAAGGGCGTCTGGATGGCCCAGACAAGTCCGAAGGCGACAACCCCCATGACCGCGCATAGAAGGATCAGGACGCGCCGGTCGGTGACCTTGTCGGACAGCCAGCCAAGCGCGACGGACGCGCACGCGCTGCCGACGGCGGTCAGCGCCATGACGGTGCCAAAGGCCGCATTCGACAGGCCAAGAGAATCGACGCCCACAATGGCCCGGTAGGGAGTCATCGCGGCGAAGGCGGCACCGGACAGGAAGATGTTGGTGGCCAGTAAGCCGGTGACGCGGCGGGTGTTCATCATCCCTAGGGTCCTGCTGCAAGGTCCCGCATCGTTATCGATGAACGCCAGGTGCAGCAACCGGCGGTGCGCCATGAATGCGCACCCTACGGGTGGGAGTCGGGCTGAAGCCTGACCTACTTGACCGGGGTCTTGTATGTCATCCGGCGGATCGAGCCGGATTTGGAGCGCATCAGGATGGTCTCCAACGTAACCCAACCCGGATCGCGCTTGATGCCGGCGAGAAGTGAGCCCGAGGTCACCCCGGTGGCGGCAAAGATCACGTCGGCGCGGACGAGGTCGTCGCGGGTGTAGACGCGGTCGAAGTTGGTGATGCCGGCCTTGCGGGCGCGGGCGCGTTCGTCGTCGTTGCGGAAGAGAAGCTTGCCGTAGAACTGGCCGCCCATGCATTTCAGCGCGGCGGCGGCGAGGACGCCCTCTGGTGCGCCGCCGGACCCCATGTACATGTCGATGCCGGTCAGCTCGGGCTCGGCGCAGTGCATGACGCCCGCGACGTCGCCGTCGGTGATCAGGCGGATCGCGGCGCCGGTGGAGCGGACTTCGGCGATCAGGTCCTCATGCCGGGGGCGGTCGAGGATGCAGACGGTGATGTCCTCGGTCGAGCAGCCCTTGGCGGCGGCGAGGTTCGAGACGCGTTCCGAAGGGGACATGGCGAGGGTCACGGTGCCGGGCTTCAGGCCGGGGCCGATGGCGAGCTTGTCCATGTAGACGTCGGGGGCGTGCAGAAGCGTGCCGCGCGGGGCCATCGCGATGACCGTGAGGGCGTTCGGCATGTCCTTGGCGGTCAGCGTGGTGCCTTCCAGGGGGTCGAGGGCGATGTCGACCTCGGGGCCGTTGCCGGTGCCGACTTCCTCGCCGATATAGAGCATCGGGGCCTCGTCACGCTCACCCTCGCCGATGACGACGACGCCCTTGATGTCGAGAAGGTTCAGCTGGTCGCGCATCGCGTTGACGGCGGCCTGGTCGGCGGCTTTTTCATCGCCGCGGCCGATCAGGCGGGCCGAGGCGAGGGCGGCGGCTTCTGACACGCGGCCAAGGCCGAGGGACAGGAGACGGTCCTGGAATTGCGATTTTTCAGACATGCGTCCCCCGGGGTTTTCGCTGGTGTAACCGGGGGTTGGCGAGGCGGCAAGCGTGGTGGCGCTAACAGAGACACGTGACTTTGACGGGCGCGTATGGAACGCTGGTTGCGGTGTTTCGGTCGGGAATGTGCATGCGGTTCGGGTATGTGTGGCTTTGGCTCATGTCGGGCGGAATGACCGTCGCGCAGGAGCTGCAGATCAACGAGACGCCCTATGCTGACCTGAAGGCGCTGAAGCCTATGGTCGAGACGTTCCAGGCGCATGCGAAGGCTTCGTTCTGGGACGAACTGGAGATCGACATGGCGCGTGTCGGACAGATTCTGGCGGGGCAGAGCCTGCGGGCGCGGACGGGGCGGGGCCTTGATACGCACTGGGTGCTGGAGGACCGCTCGGCAGAAGTGCCGCTACGGCTGGCGACGGGGAGCGAGGGGCCGGTGGCGGGGGTGGTGCAAGACGGTGCATTTGGCGGATATGCGCTGGCGGGGATCGGGCCGAAGCAGACCGGGATGGGCAACATGCGGTTGGGAAGCGGCATCGTGACGGTGGTTTTCGAAGACCTGCAGTGCCTGTTTGGACTGCGGACCTGGCTGGACGGCGGGCAGGACAACATCGTGATGCGCGACTATCCCGAGGGTAACCTGAACGTGATCTTCTGGAACGAGGCGGGCGAAGAGCTTGCGGATTTCAGGCGGTATCTCGACCAGGGGCTGCTGGAGATCGGCTATATCCAGTCGGCAGGAAGCTACCCCGAGATCAAGGCGGTCACGATCCAGAATCTCGACCCCGGGGGGATCGGGATCGACGAGATCCTGTATGCGCCGATGTGCCCGATGATGGTGTCCTAGACTTCCTCGATCCGGATGGCGACGGGTTCGCCTACCAGGACGCCGGTCGCGGCGAAGCGGGTCATGGCGTGGGCCACGTCGTCGGGGGCGGCCTTATGGGTGACGATCAGGACCGGGGCGTTGGCGCCCTGGTGGCCGTACTGGCGCATCTGGTCGATGGAAACGCCAGAGTCGCCAAGGCAAGTGGCGATCTTGGCCAGTGCGCCGGGTTTGTCGAGAAGCGTCATGCGGAGGTAGTAGGGCGCGGGCGTCGCGGCGCGGGCGGGCTGGGCGGCGGTCAGGGTGCTGGCGGGCTGGCCGAAGGTCGGCAGGCGGAAGCCGCGGGCGATGTCGATGACGTCGGCCATGACGGCGCTTGCTGTCGGGCCCATGCCGGCGCCAGGACCGCGAAGGACGATCTGACCCACGCTGTCGCCTTCGAGGACGACCATGTTGGTGCCGCCCTGCAACTGGCCGAGCGGGCTGTCGGCTGGGACGAGGCAGGGGGTCATGCGCTGCTCAAGCCCCCGGCCGGTCATCTGGGCGACGCCGAGAAGCTTGATGCGGTAGCCCATGTCCTCGGCCAGGCGGATGTCGTCGATGGACACGTTGCCGATGCCTTCCAGTTCGACGGCGTCGAAGGCGACGCGGGTGCCGAAGGCGATGGAGGCGAGCAGGGAAAGCTTGTGGCCCGCGTCGATGCCGCCAACATCGAGGTTGGGGTCGGCCTCAAGATAGCCAAGCTGGCGGGCTTCCTCGAACACGGTCTCGTAGGGCAGGTTCTCGGACTGCATCCGGGTCAGGATATAGTTGCACGAGCCGTTCATCACGCCCATGACGCGCTTCATGCGGTTGCCCGCCAGACCCTCGGTCAGGGACTTGATCACGGGGATGCCCCCGGCGACGGCGGCCTCGAACCGAAGTGCGAGGTTTGCGGCCTCGGCGGCTTCGGCCAGGGCCTGGCCGTGATGGGCGAGAAGCGCCTTGTTGGCGGTGACAACGTGCTTTCCGGTGGCAATCGCGGCTTCGGTCGCGTCCTTCGCCGGGCCTTCGTGGCCGCCCATCACCTCGACGAAGACGTCGATGTCGGGGCGCCGTGCGAGAGCGACGGGGTCGGTTTCCCAGGCATAGGCCGACAGGTCGGCGTCACGGTTCTTCTTTTGGTCGCGGGCCGAGACGGCGGTGATCGTCACCGGGCGACCGGCGCGGGCCGCGATGAGGTTGGCATGGGCCTGGACGATTTTCACGACACCGATGCCGACGGTCCCGAGACCGGCAAGACCAAGACGCAGGGGGGCGGCGGACATCGGGAAACCCTTGGCAGATTGTGGCTGTCGTCTGTTAGCCGGAAGCCAGGGCGGGTGCAACGCCGTCAGGGCGCTGGTGATGCAGCAGAGATCATGGCGGCGCGGGCCTTGAGCCGGGCGGCACGAGCGGCGACGGCTGGGCCGGGGTCAACGGTCTGCGTCCTGGACTGGGCCAAAAGCTCGTCGATCGGCAGCAACTGCGGCGGCGGGCCGGTATCGGGACCCATCGCGTCAATCTCGGGGAAGGGCGCGCAGCCCGGCAGGGTGAAGACCAGAAGGAGGAGGATCAGTCGCATGGAAACACCGACGGGACGGGGACTGGCTACCCCCGGAACGGTCCGGGTGTAGCCTTGGGTCGACTGGACGCTTCCGGATCAGGTGCAGGTGTTGGTGCCCTGGAGGCAGAGGCGGCGGTGGCGCGGGCGGGTCACGATGAACTCGCCATAGGTGCCGTTGTCGACGCCGACCAGGAAGCCGGCAAGAACGCTTTTCATCTGCGTCCGGAACTCGACCGTGGTCTCGACGACGAAGACGCTTTCACCATTGTTCAGGACCGGGACCCGCGTGGTCTTCCAGCCCTGGATGTTGGCCTGGGTCAGCGTGGTGACCTTGCCTCCTGGGGAGAACGAGAAGAGAAGCCGGTACGTGCCTTTGGACGCATCGCAGGGCTGGGTCACGCCAGGCTGAGTGGCAAGCGGCGGTGAGACGCATTCAAAGCTGGTGATACGCATCTTGACCGGGTGGCCGCCGGGGGTCAGGAAGGTGGCGATGTTCTGCAGCCCGTTGGCAAAGGTCAGGGGAAGGGTGTCCCGTTGGCGTGACAGGAGGTCCGCGACCGAATAGGCGGCCTTCTGGGTGACGTTGATGGTACGGAACACGTCCCAGTAGATGAACATGGCCACCAGCGCCCAGATGATGAGCGGCATCATGACGATCGCCTCGGCGAGGATCAGGCCATCTTCCTCGCGCAGGAAGTCCTTGAAACGGCGGGTGTATTTACGCATCGCTGTCATCCCGGCTCATTCACGAAGGTCGAGGTCACGATCAGCGCATATGTCCCGTCCGGCTCGCTTGCCATGTTCAGCGACACAAGCGTGGTCGGGAACATCGGTTTCTCCTTCAGGCAGATGCGCAGAAGCATGATGTCGTTGTCCGTCCCATAGGCGAATTCGTTGGCCGGCGGGTTGTTCAGGTTGGGCGGCTGGCTACGGTCGACGCAGCTTTTGGGGGGGGCCACCATCGCGAAGGTCGCGGTGTTGACCGGCTGCATCCAGATCCGCATGTTGTCGATGCAGGTCTGCACCGAGCCGATCATCATCCCTTCCGTGCAGATGGTGGTCTTGAGGTTCTGGTGTGTCATGTTCTTGTAGTTGCCCAGACGTATCTGGCGCACCACCTGGTCGACGGCGCGTTCGAACATGACGTAACGCGCCATGTACATGCTGCTTTCGAACGAAGCGGTGAAGATCAGGAAGATGACCGGGAAGACGAAGACGAACTCGATCGGTCCCGTCCCGGATTCGTCCTGAAGGAAGTGGCGGAACCGGGTCATTGGGTCAACTTCAGCGGAGAGACGAGGACGGCAATCTGCTCGAAGGCGGCGTTGAGCGCGTCACCGTTCGTGACCTTGTAATAATAGCCGGTGCCGGGCGAGGCGCAGTTGCGCACCGGCGCTTCGACGACCGCGTCACCAAGGATAATGCCGAACACCTCGAACCCGGCGGTCTTTGCGGCCGTGCAGTTCTGGTCGAGCAGGTTGTCCATGTAGGCGTCATCCACCAGATAGGGGGCGACGAAGGTGTTGTAGACGGTATCGTAGTTGCCGGTCCCGGAGACGCCCGAGCGCATGTAAAGTTGCTCGACCATCCAGTCGACACGGACATAGCGCCAGACTTCTGACCAGTCGAGTTGAGTCACGGTGCCGCTGCCGGTCCAGGACGGCGTTGCCGACCAGGCGCGCGGGTCGCAGGCGCCGGTGATGTTGCTGCCTGTGCCGGCACCTTCGGCCTGCGTGCCGACCCGCTGACGAACCGAGCTGGCCTTGAGATGTGGTATGAAGTATTCGCGCGTGGTTCCGAGTACCCAGCCAGAGCAGGTGCTGGTCGTCGTCAATCCGGGCCGCGTGCCGTTCGTCAGGGCGGCACCGCCGCTGGTATAGCGGATCGCAAAGTTGCCATCGCCCGCGCCACGCCAGATCGGCGAGGGGCCGGTCTTATAGGTGTCGCGGATGTGGCTTGAAGCCACGTGGTCGCCGTCGGTCATCAGAACGATGATCTTGCGGGTTTCTGGGTCGCTGTTGGCAACCGGTCGTCCTGCCATTCCGGGAACACCATTGCGCAGCGCGGTGTAGATCGGGCGGGCGGTTTCATCCATGAGGAGCGTGCCCCAACGCATCCCGACCGCGATCGAGGTGCGGCCGCGCGGCTGCAAGAGAGCGATCTGGTTGGTGACCGTGCTGGGCAACGTCGTGGGCAGAAGCACCATGTTGCCCGTCGTCTCGTTCGCGCCGGTGCTGGGGTTGTCGCCGTGGTTGCAGATCACGTCGCTGGAGTTCATGTCCGGGATCGATCGCGCCGATCCGGTTCCGCCCTGCGTCGGGCTGCGGAACGCCAGGTTCACTGTGCCGCCGGCCGTGTTGGTGGTGATCGTAGGGGCGATGCGGGAATAGTTGGTGTCTGCAACTGCAGCCATCGGAAAGGCCGTGGCTGTGGGCATCGCGGTCTGTGTCCAGCTGCTGACCGGGAATTCAAAGCAGTTGATGTTCGGCACGCCCTGGTTCGGGACACCATTCCAGGCCGACAGGCGCGTGTAGGAGAACTGGTCGCGCAGGTTGGTCGGGATATTCACGTTCGACGAATACGGCACCATCCCGATCGAGATCAGGTTGTTGGGATCCTTCGGGATCGTGTAGTTGCCCGAAGTGTCGCGGCTGAATTTCAGGATGTTCACGAAGTTCGTCGCGGCGGTCCGCAAAGCGGCGATCTTTGTCGTCGAGCCCGAGGATTCGCCCATCGAGCCGGTGATGTCGAGCACCAGGATGACTTCGATCTTCGAGACGCCCTGCTGCGCCCCCGAGGAGACCGGACCCTCGAACCAGGGGTAGTCCATCATGTGCATGAAGTGGTTGTAGGATCGGACCCTGGCAGTGCCCACGACTTCACGCGAGCTGCTGGTGGCCTGGCCGGTGATGACGGGGGACGAATAGTCCACCGTCAGTTCGTCGCCGAGGCCCGCGACGTCGAACCAGCTTTCCGCAACACTTTGCGGCGTCTGGTTGGGCGGGATGACCAGGTTGGCGGCCGCGAGCATGGCGCGGTCCATCGTTTCCTGCAGCGTGACGCGGCGCCATTCAAAGCGCATGACGTCCACCGCGATTCCGCCGAACAGGATCATCAACACGAAGAGCAAGACGACGAAGATGGTCACGCCGCCTTCTTCCTGAGAGCGGAAATCCGAGAACTTGCGCACGACACGTGCAGAAACTGGTCGTCTGGCAGCAGCTTTGGTCAACATGTCACTATCCATTGCAGCAGTCCCCCAGCGGAAATTGCCGAGCATCGACCAGCGATTTAGGCACAGGATCAGGCAGAAGTATGGCATTTCCTGCCGATGCCCCCGCAGGCTGCCACAATCCGGAAACAATCCGAGGGAATCTGGCGAATTTTGCTGCGAACGCGAAAATCTTCTTAAGCGTTCAGATTTGATCAAGACATCGGTGCCGGAAATGATTCGTTCTCCCTGGGACTGGCTGGAATTGGCCCTGTGTCGCTGTTCCGGGCTCCTTCGGGGTTCCCAAGGCGGGGGGCAGAATCTAGGGTGCAGTCCGGCGCCAGGCCCACGGTGCCGCAATTTGAGGGAGGGATAGAATGGCCGTTTCCGGAGAGCCGAGTTTCCGCGAATCCGTTGATCTGATGTTCAATCGCGCCGCGAAGCTGATGGACCTCAGCCCGGGTCTGGAACAGAAGATCCGTGTCTGCAATTCGACCTACACGGTGCGTTTCGGGGTCCGACTGCGCGGCAAGATCGAGACCTTCACCGGCTATCGTAGCGTGCATTCCGAGCATATGGAGCCGGTCAAGGGCGGCATCCGCTATGCGCTGTCGGTGAACCAGGACGAGGTCGAGGCGCTGGCGGCGCTGATGACCTACAAATGCGCGCTGGTGGAGACTCCGTTCGGTGGCTCGAAGGGAGGATTGTGCATCGATCCGCGGCAATGGGACGAGCACGAGCTGGAGCAGATCACCCGCCGCTTTGCCTATGAGCTGATCAAGCGGGACCTGATCCATCCGGCGCAGAACGTTCCCGCCCCCGACATGGGCACGGGCGAGCGCGAGATGGCCTGGATCGCCGACCAATACATGCGGATGAACACGACGGACATCAACGGCAAGGCCTGCGTAACCGGGAAACCTCCGCACGCCGGGGGTATCCAGGGGCGGGTCGAGGCGACGGGGCGCGGCGTGCAATATGCGCTGCGCGAATTCTTCCGCCATCCCGAGGACATGGCCAAGGCAGGCCTGACTGGGGGCCTCGACGGCAAGCGGGTGATCGTGCAGGGCCTGGGCAATGTTGGCTACCACGCAGCGAAGTTCCTGAGCGAGGAGGACGGCTGCACCGTCATTGCGGTCATCGAACGCGATGGCGCGCTGCTGGACCCCAAGGGTCTGGACATCGAGGACGTGCGCCTGTGGATGAACCGGCACGGCGGGTTGCTCGCGGGCTATCCGAACGCGACCCATGTTGCAGACGGCGCGGCGGTGCTGGAGGAGGCCTGCGACATCCTGATCCCGGCGGCGATGGAAGGGGTAATCAACCTGTCGAACGCCGACCGGATCAAGGCTCCGCTGATCATCGAGGCCGCGAATGGCCCGATCACCTTCGGCGCGGACGAGATCCTGCGCAAGAAGGGCTGTGTCATCATCCCCGACATGTATGCCAACGCGGGCGGGGTGACGGTCAGCTATTTCGAATGGGTCAAGAACCTGTCCCACATCCGTTTCGGCCGAATGCAGCGCCGGGCCGAGGAGGCGCGAAGCCGCCTTCTGGTCGAGGAGTTGGAGCGGCTGTCGTCGGACAAGGGCCTGGGCTGGTCGCTGGCCGAGGACTTCAAGGAACGCTTCCTGACCGGGTCGGACGAGTTGGCGCTGGTGCGCTCGGGACTCGATGACACGATGCGCACGGCCTACCAGTCGATGCGCGCCGTTTGGCATTCGCGGCCGGAGGTCGAGGACCTGCGGGTCGCGGCCTATATCGTTTCGATCGACCGAGTGGCGAAGACCTATCGGTCGAAGGGTCTGTAGCGTCCCTGGCGGAGGGAGCTGTCCTTCCGCCCGCAGTCGCCAACCGATTCGCCCAGACAGGTACGCGGTCGGGGCGCTTGGGCCGTCGGCAACAGCGGTGGGTGCGGGAATCTTGGCTGTGAATGCAACCAGAGATTGCTTGGACCGAAGCGCGCTCGCGCAAGGCCTTAGTTTTGCCTCAAACTGACCACGGAATCGGAACCGTTTAATTTCGGTTAATGTTCGCTCGGTTATTCAGAACCTTGGTTGTGTTTGATTTTCCAACAACGTGATCATTGATCGGGATGGACGCCATGACGGTTCGGGCGGATGGCATTGGCAAGAAATTTAAGGCATTTCTAAGGCAAGAGGGCGGAAGTTCCTCAATCGAGTTCGTGCTGTGGATGCCGCTGGTGGTGGCGATTCTGCTACTCGTCGTCGATTCGAGCATGCTCTTCATGAGCCGGACCCAGGCGATGCGCGTCCTGCAGGACACCAACCGGCTGTATTCGGTCGGGCAGTTCACCGGCACCCCGGCAGAGCGGATAGCCAAGGCGCAGACCTATGCGCTGAACCGGCTGCATGGGCTGTCGCCTAGCGCCACGATCACCACGACCGAGACCAACCGCGTCGTCCGCACCCGGGCGACCCTTGAGACCGCCGAGATTGCCCAGATCGGGTTCCTCGGCCTGATGATCGATACGGAAATGGTGGTCGCCGCCGAACACAGAGTGGAGTTCTGACATGAAACGCACCTCTGCACTCGCGTCATTCGTCCGGTCGGAAGAGGGGGGGATGACGGTCGGCGGCCTGATCTTCATGGTCATATTCCTGGCCGTCGGGGGGCTGGCAGTGGACGTCTCGAACGCCATCAGCCAGCGCACCCATCTGCAGGTCACTGCAGATGCCGCAGCTCATACCGCGCTCTACGTGCGCAACTACACGCTGAACGCCACCCCGGAGGAGGCCAAGGCGGCAGCCTTGGCGCTGGGACAGGAAAACATGCCGCCGGGCGTCTTCGGCAATGTGCTGACGACCCAGGACATCGAGTTCGGGGTTTGGGACCGGGAAGACCGCACCTTCACTCCCGACGAAACTTCACGCAGCGCGGTGCGCGTCTGGACCCATCGCGACGCGGCGGGTGCCAACGAGGTGACGACTTACCTGCTGAAGTTCGCGGGCTTCGATGCGTTCGATGTCCGGACCGCCTCGGTCTTCGAGACTTACGTGCCGGATTGCCTGCGGGAAGGCTTCGTTGCCGAGAAGATGGTCGATATCCAGAGCAACAACAGCTACTTCGACGGATTCTGCATTCATTCCAACGACATCGTGTCGATGAACAGCAACAACTACTTCGAGCCGGGTACGGTCGTTTCGATGCCGGATTCGACCCGGCTGGACATGCCGCCCTCGGGCGTCCGGTCCAACGAAGGTCTGGTCCAGGCCCTGCGGTATGGCGCGATGCAGATCCGGCTGATCAATGCCCTGCGTGAGGTGCCCCCGACCCCGTTCGATACCGGCAAGGCGGCGATGTGGCGGTACATCCAACTGGCGACGCGCGACGGGCAACTTGACTATGTGACCGCCCCGCCCCGCAACATCACTATCGTGAACGGACGGCCGGCGCCGTCGGGGGCCAGTGCGGACTCGGTTCAGGCGGGTCGCAACCTACTTGACCGCAACGATGCGCTGGCGCTGCGGCCGAATGCGGTCAACTACGTCTTCTGCTCAAGCTCCAGCATGCAGCTGCAGATCGACCGCGTGCTGAGCAACATGGTGATGATCACCAACTGCCAAGTCAGCTTCCGCTCGGGCGGGGCGCTGGAAAACGGGATGATCGCCACGCTGCACACCAGCGCCAGCGCAATCACCGGGTCCTCGGATTCGCGCATCGGGGTCGTCGATAATTGTGCCGCTGGGGGCGGGGCGCAGCTGATCGCGCTTGGCGGCATGAACTTCGCCTCGGGCATAGCGATCCACGGCGGCCAGCTGATCGCGTTGACGGAGATCGCCTTCGCCGCCAACGGCCAGGGGCTGCGCGGGACCTCGATCATCTCGGGCGACACGGTATCGGGAACGTCCAACATGTCGATGGGCCTGTGCGGGTCGGGCATGGAGGACAACCTGTCGTTGGACTACTTCCGGATGGTCCAGTAGCCGGGTGACAGTTTGCGACGCAAAGTGTCGCGACGGGTGCAGGAAATCGGCATGCAGTCTTGAATATGCTGTCCAGAGCCGGTCTTATGGCTGGGTCTGGGGAGTCTGTGCATGCGCTATTCCGGCCTGAAGGTCATCACCGAGGGATTGTTCGGCAACAAGGGCTGGACGCCCGCCTGGCGCGATCCGGCGCCAAAGGCGGAGTATGACGTCATCATCATCGGTGGCGGCGGGCACGGGCTGTCGACGGCCTATTACCTGGCGAAGAACCACGGGATTACGAACGTCGCGGTGCTGGAGAAGGGCTATCTCGGGTCCGGCAACATCGGGCGGAACACGACCATCGTGCGGGCGAACTACTTCCTGCCGGGGAACAGCGAGTTCTACAGCCATTCCATGAAGCTGTGGGAGGGGCTGGAGGCCGACCTCAACTACAACGTGATGCATTCGCAGCGCGGGCTGATCAACCTGTTCCATTCCGACGGTCAGCGCGATGCCTTCGTGCGGCGCGGCAATGCGATGATCAACCAGGGGGATGACGCGATCCTTCTGGACCGGGACGGGGTGAGGGAACATCTGCCGTATCTGGATTTCGACAACACGCGGTTCCCGATCTATGGCGGTCTGCTGCATCCGCGCGGGGGGTCTGCCCGGCACGATGCGGTGGCCTGGGGCTATGCGCGGGGGGCGGACCAACGCGGGGTGGACCTGATCCAGAACTGCGAAGTCACCGGGATCGACATCGAGAATGGGGTCGTGCGCGGCGTGCAGACGACGCGTGGGGCGATCCGGGCGAAGAAGGTGGGGATCGTGGTGGCGGGGCGGTCGTCTCAGGTGGCGGCGATGGCGGGAATGCGGTTGCCGATCGAAAGCCACATCCTGCAGGCCTTCGTGACCGAGGGGCTGAAGCCGGTGATCAACCATGTCATCAGCTTCGGGATGGGGCACTTCTATATTTCCCAGTCGGACAAGGGGGGCTTGGTGTTCGGGGGCGACCTTGATTTCTACGCGTCCTATGCCGCGCGGGGGAACCTGCCGATGGTCGAGCATGTGATGGAAGCGGGCATGACCCTGATGCCGATGATCGGGCGGGCCAAGGTGCTGCGGTCCTGGGGTGGGATCATGGACATGTCGCCGGATGGGTCCCCGGTGATCGACAAGACGCATGTGGACGGGTTGTTCATCGACTGCGGCTGGAACTACGGGGGCTTCAAGGCGGTGCCGGCGTCCGGCTGGTGCATGGCGCACCTGATGGCGACCGGGGAGCCGCACGAGGTCGCGCGCAAGTTCCGGCTGGACCGCTTTGCGACGGGGCATCTTCTGGACGAAGAAGGCACCGGCAGCCAGCACAACCTGCATTGAGGGGGCGCATCATGGCCAATCAAATGCGCCTTGTGGAGCGTTCGGATGCCTCCGGCGGGGATATTTCTACCAGTATGAAAGCGGGGGCCGGATCATGCGGCTGACATGTCCGTTGTGCGGTGAGCGGGACCGGCGGGAGTTCTACTATTGCGGAGCGGAGGACTATCTGCATCGGCCGGCAGAGGGGGCTCCGCTGGCGGAATGGGATAACTACCTGCACCTGCGGGACAATCCGGCCGGGGTGACGAAGGATCTTTGGTATCACGAGGCGGGTTGTTCGCAGTGGCTTATGGTCACGCGGAATACGGTGACCCATGAGATTTCTGCCGTGGAACTGGTAGCGGAGCGCAAGGCATGAGGGTTGACGGCAAGGGGCTGATCGACCGGACAAAGCCGGTCCGCTTCCGCTTCGACGGGAAGGATTATGCCGGGTACAAGGGCGATACGCTGGCATCTGCGCTGCTGGCGAACGATGTCCGGCTGGTGGGGCGGTCGTTCAAGTATCACCGGCCTCGGGGCGTTCTGACTGCGGGGTCGGAGGAGCCGAATGCGCTGGTCGAGGTCGTGGGGCCGTCGAACCAGACGCCGAACGTCCGCGCGACGATGCAGGAGGTGTTCGAGGGGCTGGTGGCGCAGTCACAAAACCGGCTGGGGTCGCTGCGGTTCGACCTGATGGCAGTGAATGATTACCTGTCGCCCTTCCTCTCGGCAGGGTTCTACTACAAGACCTTCATGTGGCCGCGCGCCTTCTGGGAGGGGCTCTATGAGCCGCTAATTCGCCGGGCGGCGGGGCTTGGCAGCCTTTCGGGCAAGCATGACGAGGGGACCTACGAGAAGGCCTTCGCCTTCTGCGATGTGCTGGTGATCGGCTCGGGTCCTGCGGGCCTGATGGCCGCCCTGACGGCGGGGCGGGCGGGGGCGGATGTCATCCTGTGCGAGGAGAGCCATGTCCTTGGGGGCCGCTTGCTGTCGGATGGAGGGACGATTGGCGGTCAGCCCGCCGGGGAATGGGTGGCCTCGGTTCTGGCGGAGTTGCAGGCGCTGCCGAACGTGCGGATCATGGCGCGGACGACGGTGACGGGGGCCTATGACCACGGCACCTATGGCGCGTTGGAGCGGGTGGGGTTGCACAAGCCTGCGCGACCGAACCTGCCGCGGGAGTGCTTCTGGCGGATCGTGGCGAAGCATGCGGTGCTGGCCGCAGGCGCGTTGGAGCGGCCGGTGGCGTTCGAGAACAACGACCGGCCGGGGATCATGATGGCGTCCGCCGTCCGGACCTACCTCAACCGCTATGGCGTGGTGCCGGGCAAGCGCGTGACGCTGTTTGCCAACACCGACCAGGCGCGGGGGGTGGCTCGGGAGTTGATGGCGGCGGGGGTGACGATGGCGGCGATCATTGATCCGCGCCCCGATGCCAGTGCCGTTGAGGATTGCCCGGTGCATGTGGGTGCGGAGGTTGTGGGGTCTCGCGGAAGGCTGGGGCTGTCGGGGATCCAGGTGCGGAAGGGGTCGGAGATCATCGAGATCGAAACCGATTGCCTCGCGATGTCGGGCGGCTGGAACCCGACGATCCATCTGACCTGCCACATGAACGGGCGGCCGCGCTGGAGCGAGGACCTTGCTGCCTTTGTGCCGATGGAGGGGGCTGTGCCGGGGCTGGTCGCAGTGGGGGCGGCGAACGGGTCGTTCTCGACGCATGGCGCTTTGGCCACGGGGCATGCGGCAGGGATGAAGGCGGTCGAGGCGCTCGGGCGGAAGGTCTCGGTTCCGGTGCCGGAAGCCGAGGACATGCCCTATCGCCTGAAGGCGCTGTGGGCGGTGGAGGGGAAGGGCCGGGCCTGGCTCGACTTTGCCAACGACGTGACGACCAAGGACGTGAAGCTGGCCGCGCAGGAGGGCTTCCGGTCCGTCGAGCACATGAAGCGCTACACGACGCAAGGCATGGCGCCGGATCAGGGGAAGAACTCCAACGTTGCGGCGCTGGCGGTGCTGGCGGATGCGACGGGGCGGGGGATTGCCGAGACGGGGGTGACGACGTTCCGGCCGCCTTACACTCCGGTGTCGATCGCCGCGATGGGGGCGGGGGGCCGGGCCGAGGGTTTCGCGCCGCAGCGGTTCCTGACGAGCGATCAGGCCAGCCGCGACCGGGGCGCGCCGATGATCGAGGCGGGGCTTTGGTATCGGCCTTCCTATTTCCCGAAGCCGGGAGAGACGACGTGGCGCGAGGCTTGTGACCGTGAGGTCAACATGGTCCGGCAGGCGGTCGGGGTGGCCGATGTCTCGACCCTGGGGAAGATCGACATCCAGGGCCGCGATGCGGGCAAGTTCCTGGACTTCGTCTACACCAACACGTTCAGCACCTTGCCGGTGGGCCGGGTCCGCTATGGCCTGATGCTGCGCGAGGATGGGCTGGTGCTGGACGACGGCACTTCCGCCCGGCTGGGAGAAAACCATTACCTGATGACCACCACAACAGCGGCGGCGGGGCTGGTGATGCGGCATCTGGATTTTGTCCATCAGGCCTTCTGCGCGGACTGGCAGGTGCGGTTCATCTCGGTAACCGAAAGCTGGGCGCAGTTCGCCGTTGCAGGGCCGAAGGCGCGGGGGCTGGTGAATTCGTTCCTTGAGACGCCGGTCGAGTTGCCGTTCATGGGCGTGGCCCCGGTCCGGATCGGGGGCGTGGATGGGCGGCTGTTCCGGATCTCGTTCAGTGGCGAGGAGGGGTATGAACTTGCGGTCCCGACGCGTTATGGCGAGGCGCTGTTCCGCGATCTCGTGGCGCGGGCAGAGACGATGGGCGGCGGGCCCTACGGGATGGAGGCGCTGAACGTCCTGCGGATCGAGAAGGGCTTCATCACCCATGCCGAGATTCATGGCCGGGTGACGGCGCATGACATCGGGATGGAGAAGATGGTCAGCGCGAAGAAGGACTGCATCGGCAAGGCGGCGGCGACGCGGCCGGGGATGTGGGGTCCGGAGCGCGAACAGCTGGTGGGCTTGAAGGCCAGTGCGCCGATTTCGGCGGGGGCGCATCTCTTCGTGCCGGGGGCCGAGGTGCACCGCGAGACGGATCAGGGCTATGTCACCAGCATCTGCTGGTCGCCCACCGTCGGGGCCTGGCTGGGGCTTGGCTTCCTGAAGGACGGGCGGGCGCGGTTGGGCGAAAAGGTCCGACTGGTCGACCATCTGCGCGGGCTGGACGTGATCTGCGAGGTCTGCCACCCGGTGTTCCACGACCCGGACGGGGAGAAGCTGCGTGCCTGAACTCATCGCGAAATCTGCGCTCGAGGGGCGTGAACTGACGGTCGGGACGGTGACTTTGGCTGAGGTCGATGTGGGACCCATCACCTCTATCGCCGTGTTTCCCGGCGGGGCGAAGGCCGTGGCAAAGGGGCTGAAGGCCTTGGGGCTGGCTATGCCGGAGCCGAACAGCTTTACCGAGAAGAAGGGTGCCCGGATCGTCTGGACCGGGCGGGAACAGGCCTTTCTGCTGGGGGCCGATTGCCCGGCGCTGGAAAGCGCGGCGGTGACGGACCAGTCCGACGGGTGGGCGGTCCTTTCGGTCAGCGGAGCAGGCGCGGTCGACGTGCTGGCGCGCTGGGTGCCGCTGGACCTGCGGCTTGGCGCATGTCCCGTGGGGGGCGCGGTCCGGACCCAGCTGAACCACATGAATGTGGTGATCCTGCGCACGGGCGACCATGCCTTTGAGATCATGGTCTTCCGCAGCATGGCCCGGACGGCCTGGCACGAGGTCGAAAGCGCCATGCATATGCTCGCTGCCCGGTCGGCCACGAAAATCTAGGCGGAATCGCGCAAAGAGAAGAATTTGTCACTGGCGTGTGATCTGGCAGGAGTTTACACCTTTTCTTAATGCGCGATTAAGAAAAGGTGCACGATGGCTCCCGACGGTCAGACACTGGCTCCGAACGTTTACGACGCCGAGCCGATCCCGGCGGCCGCGCGGGCCGAGATCGACCGGCTGCTGCTGTCGGGTGACCTCTTCCGGTATACGGCCCCGTCGGATGCGCCCGTCGCGCTGCTGGAGGCCGAGTTTGCTGCCCTGCTGGGCGCGCGCTATGCGCTGGCGGTGTCGTCCTGTTCTGCGGCGCTGTTCCTGTCGCTGAAGGCGTTGGACCTGCCGAAGGGGGCCCGCGTGCTGATCCCGGCCTTCACCTTCGCGGCAGTGCCGTCGTCGGTGGTGCATGCGGACTGCGTGCCGGTGCTGGTCGAAGTAGGCGAAAACTACCGGGTCGACATGGCCGACTTCGCGCGGAAGCTGCCCGAGGCCGACGCGGTGATGATCAGCCACATGCGGGGGCATACCTCGGACATGGATGCGATCATGCGGCTCTGCGACGCGGCGGGCGTGCCGGTGATCGAGGATGCGGCCCATTCGCTGGGCACGGTCTGGGGCGGTCGGAACATCGGGACGATCGGGAAGGTCGGCTGCTTCAGCTTCCAGTCCTACAAGCTGGTGAATGCGGGCGAAGGCGGGATCATGATCACCGACGATCCCGAGATTGCGGCGCGGGCGATCATCATGTCGGGGGCCTATGAGACCAACTGGAAGAAGCATCCGGGCCTGACGAATTCCTGCGCGCACTGGCAGAACAAGCTGCCGCTGTATAATTTGCGGATGCAGAACCTGTCGGCGGCGGTGATCCGTCCGCAGCTGCCCTTGGTGGCCGAACGGGTGGCGAAGGGTCGCGCCGGGCATGACCGGGTGGCGGCGGAGTTGAACCTGTCCGCGCATCTGGCGGTGCCGGAGTCGCTGGGGCCTGAGGAACGCGCGCCGGATTCTATCCAGTTCAACCTGGTGGGCGGCTGGACGGATGCGGAGGCAGTGGCCTTCCAGACGGCAGCGAAGGCTCGCGGTGTGTCGGTCCAGATCTTCGGCTTGAGCGAAGGGAACGCGCGGGCGTTCTGGAACTGGCAGTTCCTGGGCGAGACCCCCGACCTGCCGCAGACCCGGGCGATGCTGATGCGGGCCTGCGACGTGCGGCTGCCGACCCGGCTGACGGAGGCCGAACTTGACTACATCGCGCGGGCGATCGTGGAGGCGGCGGCGGAGGTTCGCGGCTGACCTGTCCACGCGTGGGCAGGTTTTCAGGCTCAAGGAAATCAGTGGCTTGGCTGTGGGCGTTAGGCAAGCGTTAAGCTTTTGACTTGTGGCCCCGCACCCCCATTCCTTCCCCGCGGAGGGGCAGGGGAAGCGCTTCTTGTTGCTGGTGGTCCCGGTGGTCAGACGCTGCGCTTGGCCCTGCGGTTGGATGCCTCCGGAGGGGATATGTGGGCAAAGATGAAAGGCTTGGCGTGCCTTAAAGGACGCGGAGCGCGGGGGCGAGCCAGGGGGTGGTTTTCAGGGCCGGGCTGATGACGACCTCTTCGATGAGGGGCTTCAGGCGCTGGGCGATCTGGGTTGGGACGCCCTGCAGAATTCCGGCGCGGGCTGAGAGCGAAAGAGTGCGTGAGAGCGCGGGGAAGGGGAGGGGGCGGACCTCGACCTTGTCCCGGAAGGCGCGGGCCTGGTGGAGCGCGAGGGGGGTGAGGATGGTCCAACCCTCGCCACCAGCGACCATCGCGAGGATGGCGGCGTAGCTGTCAAGCTCGAACCGGTGGGCGGGCTTGAGGCCGTGGCGCGCCAGGTGGGCAGCGATCTGGCGGCCCATCAGGTGGCGGGCAGTGTAGAGGATGAGAGGGAGGTCGTCGATCCTTGCGCCTGGCGGGGTCACGGCGACGAAGGGTTCGGAGAGGATGGGGTGGACTTCGCGCCAGTCCTCGGGCGTCTGGTCGGCGCTGTCCGCGGCGATGACGATGTCGAGGGCGCGGGCTTCGAGCTGGTCCATCAAGCGGTGGCTGGCCCCGGTTTCCAAGAGGAAGCGGCAGCCTTTCAGGTCCTTCGCGAGGGCCGAGAGGAGGCGGGGGGTTACGTCACTGTCGAAATCCTCGATCACGCCGAGGCGGAGCGTAGTGAGGCCCGAAAGGTCCGCCATCGCCAGTTCGGCCCGGGCCTCGGAGGCGGCGTTGAGGATCGTCTGGGCGTGGCGGCGGAACATTGCACCGGCGGGCGTCACCTGCACGGGGCGGCTGGCGCGATCGAGAAGGGTGGCGCCGAGGGCGGCTTCAAGCACGGTGAGTTGCTGGCTGATGGCAGAGGGCGAGACGCCCAGGCGGCGGGCGGCAGCGGAGATCGAGCCTTCCTCGGCAGCGGCGACGAAGACCTCGATCCCCCAGAGCGTGACGCGGCCTTCGGCTTCGGCCATCGGTCAGAGCTTGGAGAGTTTCTTTTGCAGCTCGGCCAGTTGCCGCTTGATCTCGGCGATGTCGTCGGCAGAGGCGGGCGTTTCTTCTTCCTTGGTGGGACCCGAGCCGGACCAGCCAGGCATTCCGCCCATCATCGTCTTCAGGAAGGCTTCCTGCTGCTTGCGAAGCGCCTCGAAACCTGGAACGGCGGCCAGCGGGTTCGGGATCGCAGCGAGGTTTTCGACCATCTTGGCCTGACTGTCGCGCAGCATTTCAAAGGACGAGGCGAGGAACTGCGGCATCACCGCCTGCATCCCGGTGGCGTAGCTGCGGACGAGGTCGGTCAGGACGCCGACGGGAAGGACGCTTTCGCCCTTGGATTCATGTTCCGCGACGATCTGGAGGAGGTACTGCCTGGTCAGGTCATCGCCGGTCTTGAGGTCGACGATCTGCACTTCGCGCCCCTGGCGGATGAAACCGGCTATGTCTTCCAGCGTCACGTAGTCCGAGGTTTCGGTGTTGTAGAGCCTGCGGCTGGCGTAGCGCTTGATGAGAAGCGGCTTGTCGGTGTCGGCCATCGTGTTCCCCCCGGCGTCTTTTGCGCCCGCAGAGAAGCTTAAGGTGGGGCGCAGCAAAAAGAAAGCATTCTGCGCAGGTCACTTCGCCCGCGCAGCATCGGCCGCCGCGAAGTGGTCCATCTGGTCCTGGTGCGCCTTCAGGAACGCGGGGCGCGCGGTGATGCGGTCGGTGTAGGCCTGCAGGGCGGGATAGGGGTCAAGCGCGGCGCGAAGTTTCTTCACCCGCAGGATGTCGGCCATCAGAAGGTCAGCCACGGTAAACCGGTCAGCGGCGAGATGGTCGCGCTGGGAAAGGACGGTTTCCAGGCGAGAGAGGCGCGAGGCGAGCCAGCCTTCCAGCGGGTTCTCCGGCGGGTTGGACAGGCCGATGACCCACCAGGGGACCGAGACCATCTCGATCGAGTTGAGGCCCGAGATCACCCATTCCAAGGTCTGGGCCTTGCCGACGGGGTCGCGCGGCATCAAGGTTTCGGACTTGTCTGCAAGGTGCAGCAGGCAGGCGCCGCTTTCGAAGAGCGTGACCTCGCCGTCCTGCAGGGCCGGAACCTGGGCGAAGGGCTGGCGGGCAAGGTGGTCGGGGCTGGTACGATCCTCGAACCGGACGGTGGCGATGCTGTAGGGAAGGCCCACTTCTTCGCACGCCCAGCGGAGACGGATGTCGCGGACATGGCCGCGCGGGGGCGGGGGAACCCAGTCGTAGGTCCAGATGGTCAGGGTCATGGGCGGCCTTCCTTTGCGGCAAGGATGGAAGGATGCCGGAAAAAGAACAAGGCCCGGAGCGAACTCCGGGCCTTTACGTGCGCCCTTGGGGCGAACTCGTTACGAATTACTTCGCAGCGGCAGCAGCTTTCTTGGCGACCGAGGTCACGTCCGCGGTGGCTTTCTTGACGGCGGCGGTCGCGTCTTCCGACATGTCCTTGCCAGCGGCCAGCATCAGCTCGACCGTTTCCATCTGCACTTTCTTGGCGACTTCGGCGAAGGCGGCCAGGTTTTCGGCAGCCATTTCGGCAGCGGCCGAAGCGAAGTCGGTCACCGATTTGGTGTAGTCAGCCGGCTCGGACTTGGCCTTGGCGATGTCGCCAACCTTGGCCAGCGCGTCCTTGGTCCACTTGGCCGAAATCTCGGTCGACTTTTCAGCGGCTTCGATGGCGACTTTCGAGAACTTCTCGGCGAAGGCGGCCTGGGTCTTGAACGCGTTCTGGAACGCCGAGGCGTCAACCGGGAACGAGGCCATCATGTCCTGCATGGTCTTGGCGAAATCCGGGGTCTTGGTCATGTCATTCTCCATGGGGCCTGCGAGGGGGGAGGGGAGGATCGGCCCGGTTCCTTGATGACGAAGATATACGTGCTGCGGTGCAGCATTTCAAGTCTTTTTCTGCAATGCAGCAAAACCTGAGGGCGAGCCGGGTAACCCTGCGGAAAGCGGGTGAAATGTCAGAGCCGGGGTTGGGCCACGACATAGGTGCCCGGCGCTGGGGCGAGCGAATCGGCTGGTTTACGCGCGGGGATCATCGGGCCGGAATGGCTGGCAAGCCAGGCGCCCCATCGCGGCCACCAACTGCCCTTGTTGAAGGTCGCGGACTTGAGCCACGCCTCGGGGTCGCCCGCGACGGGGGCGTCGTTGGTGTAGTGGCCGTACTTGTCCTTGGCCGGCGGGTTGATGATCCCGGCGATGTGGCCGCTTTCGCTTAGAAGGAAGGTCTTGTCCTTCGATCCCATCTGCTTGATGCCGTTGAAGGAGCCGCGCCAGTGGGCGATGTGGTCGGTCTCGCAGGCGATGGCGCAGACGGGGAGCTTGATGTCCGCAAGGCTGACGGGCTTGCCGAAGACTTGGAATTCGCCCTTGGCAAAGCCGTCGCCCTGGCAGAGGCCGCGGAGGTATTGGACGGCCATCTTCGCGGGCAGGTTGGTGCCGTCGCCGTTCCAGTAAAGAAGGTCGAAGGCCGGGGGCGCCTCGCCCAGCATGTAGGACTTGATGGCGGGGGTGTAGATCAGGTCGTTCGAGCGGAGGTAGGAGAAGGTCCGCGACATGAAGAACTTTGAGAGGATGCCGTCGCGTTCGGTCTGGCGTTCGATCCCGTCGACGAAATCGTCGTTGAGGAAGACGCCAACCTCGCCGGGGTCGGAGAAGTCGGTCAGCGTGGTGAAGAAGGTGGCGGTCTTCACCGTCTCGTCCCCGGCCTTCTGCAGGTGGGCGAGGGTGAGGCCCAGAGTCGTGCCGGCGATGCAGTAGCCGACGGCGTTGATCTGCTTTTCACCGGTGATGCGGCGGACTTCGGCCATGGCGCGCAGGTAGCCGTCGCGGATGTAGTCGTCCATCGCGGTCCCGGCGTAGGAGGCGTCAGGGTTGACCCAGGAGACGACAAACAGCGTGAAGCCCTGGTCCACGATCCACTTGATCAGCGAATTCGCGGGCTTCAGGTCCATCACGTAGAACTTGTTGATCCAGGGCGGGAAGATCAGAAGCGGGGTCTTGTGGACCTTTTCCGTGGTGGGCGCGTACTGGATGAGTTCGAGCATCCGATTGCGGTAGACCACCTCGCCCGGCGTGGTGGCGATGTTCTGGCCGACGTGGAAGGCTTCCTTGTCCGCCAGCGTCACCAGAAGGTCACCCTGGTTCGACTCGATGTCGCGGACCAGGTTTTCGAGGCCCTGCACCAATGACCCGCCGTCCGTCTCGACCGCCTTTTCCAGCGCCTCGGGGTTGGTCCCAAGGAAATTCGTCGGGCTGAACATGTCGACGATCTGCTTGGTGAAATACTCCACCCGCTTGCGATCGTTCGGGTCGAGGCTTTCCATGTCGCCCACGGCGTTCGAGATCGCCTCGGCGTTCAGCTGGTACTGCTGTTTCAGGTAGTTGAAGAACGGGTGCGTTTCCCACAGGGGATTGCTGAACCGGCGGTCCTTCGGGTTCGGGTCGGGGGGTGCTTTGAATTCGCCCTTGGCCAGTGTCTGCTGCGCCTCGACGTAGTGCTTCAACGTCTTGCCCCAGTAGTTCACCTGATGCTCGACCACCTTGGCGGGGTTCGAGACCATCTCGGCGAAATAGGCGGCGGCGGCCTTCATGTAGACGTCCGGCGCGGGGCCGTGGAGCGCGGGGTCGACCTGGCGACGATGCGTCAACGCAGCGGTGAGGCGCTTTGACAACTCCTCAACCTTTGCGAGGTTGGCGTTCAGACGCTCGGCCTTTTCGAGTGCTGCTTTGGTCTCGGGGGTGCTGTCTTCTGTTGTCATGCTAATCATTCCCCCCTATCGTCGCCGCTATGCAGCATAACGGTGCGTTCCGCGCCCCGCCATGCGACATCCGCCCGCCGGGGGCAAGGAGACGTGATGAAGTATATGTTCACCTACGACCTGATGGAAAGCGCCCGCAACACGAATGAGTGGTTGGGCGCCTCGGCCAGGGCGTTTGCCAGCTATCCGGCGTTTGCGATGTCGATGAACCCGATGCTGCCGCTGATGGCCGCCTGGGGCGAGGTGACGGAACGGACCTTCAGCCGCATGATCGCCAAGCCCGACTGGGGCATCCGGTCGATCGTGGGTCCGGACGGGCAGGACCACTTGGTCGATGTGAAGCCGGTGGTGGAAAAGCCCTTTGGCAACCTGGTGCAGTTCTTTGTCCGCCGCCGGTCGCCGATGGCACGGAAGGTCCTGCTGGTGGCTCCGATGTCGGGACATTATGCGACCTTGCTCCGCTCGACGGTCGCCAGCCTGCTGCCCGATGCCGATGTTTTCGTGACGGATTGGCACAATGCGCGCGACATTCCGGTCAGCGCGGGCAAGTTCGACGTCGAGGATTATACGCTGTACTTGGCCGAGTTCATGAAGTTCATGGGCCCCGACACGCATGTGATCGCGGTCTGCCAGCCGGTGCCGCTGACCCTTGCGGCCACGGCCTATCTGGCTGCCGAAGACCCGGACGCGCAGCCGAAATCGCTGATCCTGGTGGGGGGGCCGGTCGATCCGGACGCCGCCGCGACCGAGGTCACCGACTTTGGCCGCCGGGTGACGATGGGGCAGCTGGAGCATCTGGCGATCCAGCGCGTCGGCTTCAAGTACAAGGGCGCGGGGCGGCTGGTCTATCCGGGCCTGCTGCAGCTGCAAAGCTTCATCACCATGAACGCCGAGCGCCACGGCAAGGCGTTTTCCGAGCAGATCATGCGCGCGGCGCGTGGCGAATCGTCTGACCACGACGCGCACAACCGATTCTACGACGAATACCTGGCCGTGATGGACATGACGGCTGAGTTTTACCTGTCGACCGTCGAGCGGATCTTCAAAAACCGCGAGATCGCGCGGAACGAGTTCGTGGTGGCAGGCCGCAAGGTGGACATGGGCGCGATCACCAAGGTCTCGGTGATGACGGTCGAGGGTGCGAACGATGACATCTCGGCACCCGGGCAATGCGTGGCGGCGCTGAAGCTGCTGACCGGGCTGTCGGAAGACAAGAAGGGCCATCACCTGGAGCCGGGCGCGGGACACTACGGCATCTTCGCGGGCAAGAGCTGGCGGTTGAACATTCGTCCCCTGGTCCTGAACTTCATCGACAAGGCCGCGGGCAAGCCCAAGGCGAAGATCGCTCTGGCGTCGGCGCAGTAGTTCAACCCGCCGCTCGTCGAGCACTTCGTGCACTCCTCGCTGGGGTGCTGCGACGAGTGCATGAAATGCTCGAGGAGCGTCTCTATCGCAGCATCAGCGTCGGCAACCGGCCGGCAAGGAAGGTCTGCAGTACCTTGGTCACCGCCTCGGGCTGTTCGAGCTGGGGCAGATGGCCTGCTTCGGGGATCATCTCGAGACAGCCCTGCGGCATCATCGCGGCCAGGAACTCGGCCCGGCGGCGGGGGACGAGAGTGTCGCTTTCGCCCGCGATGATCATCGTCGGCACATGCACCTTGCGCAGCGTCTTTTGCTGATCAGGTCGCCGTTGCAGCACGCGCAGGTGGCGCTGGAACTGGATTGGCCCAAGATTTTCGGCCATGTCCAGGACCAGCGCCATCACTTCGTCCCGCCAAGGCGCGTCGTGAAGCGCGGTCGTCGGCAGCATCTGTTCCATGCAGGCGGCAAGGTGGCCGGTCTTGGCGGCGACAAGCAGCGCCTCACGCGCGGCGGCGACCTGGGGTGTGTCGGGAAGCGGGTCGGTGGAGATGAGTGCCACACGGGTTACCGCCCCGGGCCGCTTGCGCAGGATCTCGATGGCGATGTTGCCGCCAAGGCCGTGGGCGACAAGGGCAAATTGGGGCGGAAGATGCGGGGCGAGGTCCGCGGCGATCTTCTCGACGCTGTCGCCCAGGCCAGGACTCAACAGGACCACCGGTCGGTCGGCGCCAAGGCGGGCGATCTGCGGCATGAAGCTGCGGGCGTCCGCCATGAAGCCGGGGATCAGCACGACCGGGTCTGGCGGCATGGGGTTCCGAAGGACGAGCATGTTCACGGCGCGGGCCCTCTGCGCAGGATTCCTGCAAGCGGCTTTTCTTATTGTTGCCTAAAGCGTAACTCACAAGCTGCTGGATTCAAATCCGCATTTCGGTCATCCCCGGCGGGGCTGGCGAAAACCTCACATCAGAGGATGTTCGAAATCTTCAAGCTTGGGCTTTCGTCAAACGGCAGCGCCTCACGCGCGCGGATGACGTCCTCGATCGCCTCGGTGATCATCGCAAGGCAGGGCGGAGAGGAAAACCGGTGGTCGGCGTCCTTGACCAGGGTCAGCCGGAGGTCGGGGCTGGAGATCTGGTGGAAAAGCGAGATGGCCACGGTCGGCGGCACATCGGTGTCGGCGCTGCCCTGCAGCAGGCGCACTGGCATGGGCAGGTGCAGGGGACCGTTCATCACCAGGTTATGACGCCCGTCCTCGATCAGGCGGAGGGTGATCGGGTAGGGCTCGTCGGAATAGTCCGAGGGGCGCAGGAAGAGGCCCTCTTCCAGAAGGGTGGTGCGTTCGGCCAGGGTGAACTCGGCCTCCCACATCCGTTCGGTGAAATCGGGGGCGGCGGCGATGCCGATGAAGCCCGCGACGCGGTCGGGCATGTCGCGGGCGAGGAGGAGCGAGATCCAGCCGCCCATCGAGGAGCCGACGAGGATCTGCGGTCCTTCGGTCAGGACCTCGATGACGGCGGCGGCATCCTCGCGCCAGTCGGTGATGGCACCGTCGACGAAGGCGCCGTGGGACTGGCCGTGGCCGGAATAGTCGAAGCGCAGGAAGGCGCGGCCCGTCGCCTCGGCCCAGGCTTGCAGGGCTTGGGCCTTGGAGCCGGACATGTCCGAGCGGAAGCCGCCCAGGAAGACCACTCCGGGGCCCTTGCCTGGGGTCTGGTGGTAGGCGATGTGGCGGCCTTGCGGGGTGGTGAGGAAGGTTGTCATGGGCAGAAGATAGCAAGCGATGGATCGGTCCGTCAGGGCCGCTGCAACCCACGGGCGAAGAACCGCGCATGGCTTGACTTGGGCGCCGGGCGGGGGCATCAAGCGGCCCGACATAACCCGCAACCGGGCGTTTCGTAGGCGCCAAAACGACGAGGAGCAGGCCGATGGCCCAGATTTCCCTGACATTTCCCGATGGCAACAAGCGTGTCTATGACGCAGGGATCACGCCTGCCGAGGTTGCGGCGTCGATTGCTCCGTCGCTGGCGAAAGCGTCGATTTCGGCGCAGGTGAATGGCAAGCACTGGGATTTGCAGTGGCCGATCCATGCGGACGCGACGATCTCGCTCAACACGCTGAAGGACGACGCCGCGGCGCTGGAGCTGATCCGGCATGACCTGGCTCACATCATGGCCCGCGCAGTGCAGGAGATATGGCCGGACGTGAAAGTCACCATCGGGCCGGTGCGGGACCAGGGCTGGTTCTACGACTTTGATCGGGCGGAGCCGTTCACGCCCGAGGACCTTGGGGCCATCGAAGCGAAGATGAAACAGATCATCAACGCGCGTGACCCGGTGCGGACGGAGGTCTGGGACCGCGCGCGGGCGGTGGAGTATTACCGGGGCCGGGGCGAGCCGTTCAAGCTGGAGCTGATCGACCGCATTCCCGAAGGGGAAGACCTGCGGATGTACTGGCATGGGCCTTGGCAGGACCTATGCCGGGGGCCGCATCTGCAGCACACGGGGCAGGTTCCGGCGGACGGGTTCAAGCTGACGCATGTGGCGGGGGCCTACTGGCTGGGGGATGCCTCGCGGCCCATGTTGCAGCGCATCTACGGCGTGGCGTTCAAGAACCGCGACGACCTGAAGGCGCACCTCACGATGCTGGAGGAGGCCGCCAAGCGCGACCACCGAAAGCTTGGCCGCGAGATGGAGCTGTTCCATCTGCAGGAAGAAGCGCCTGGCATGGTCTTCTGGCACCCGAACGGTTGGACGATCTACCGCCAGCTTGAGGACTATATGCGGGGCCGTCTGCGCCAAGCGGGCTACAAGGAAATCAAGACGCCGCAGGTCGTGGACCGGGTGCTGTGGGAGAAGTCCGGCCACTGGGAGGCCTACCGCGAGAACATGTTCATCGTGGAGGTCGACGAAGAGGGTGCCAAGGAAAAGCGGATCAACGCGCTGAAGCCGATGAACTGCCCCTGCCATGTGCAGGTGTTCAACCAGGGGCTCAAGAGCTACCGCGACCTGCCGCTGCGGCTGGCGGAGTTCGGGTCGTGCCATCGGTATGAGTCTTCCGGGTCCATGCACGGGCTGATGCGGGTGCGCGGCTTTACGCAGGACGACGCGCATATCTTCTGCACGGAAGACCAGATCGAGAGCGAATGCGCGGGGTTCATCCGGCTTCTGTCGTCGGTCTACAAGGACCTGGGCTTTGACAGCTTCGAGATCAAGCTTTCGACGCGGCCCGAAGTGCGGATCGGCACGGATGAACAGTGGGACAAGGTCGAGGGTGCGCTTGAGGGCGCGATCAAGTCGCTGGGGTTGGCCTATGAGATCAACCCGGGCGACGGGGCGTTCTATGGGCCAAAGCTGGACTTCAAGCTGACCGACGCCATCGGGCGGCAGTGGCAGTGCGGGACGTTCCAGGTGGACGCGCAACTGCCGCACCGTCTGGGGGCGGAGTATGTGGGCGAGGACGGGGCCAAGCACATGCCCTACATGCTGCACCGCGCGGTTCTCGGCTCGTTCGAACGGTTCATCGGCATCCTGCTGGAAAACTACGCCGGGAAACTGCCCTTCTGGCTTGCCCCGCGGCAGGTCGTTGTCGCCTCTATCGTCTCGGATGCAGACCCGTTCGTGCATGAGGTTGTGGCGGCGCTGCGCAAGGCCGGGGTCCGGGCCGAGGCGGATGTTCGCAACGAGAAGATCAACTACAAGGTCCGCGAACATTCAGTTGGCAAGGTGCCAGTGATCCTGGCCATCGGGATGCAGGAGGTCGAAGGCCGCACCGTCAGTGTCCGTCGGTTGGGCGAGACGCGGACGGACACGATGAGCCTTGATCAGGCCGTCGCAACCTTCGGGTTCGAGGCACTGCCGCCTGCGAACTGAAGTCCTCGTTGCATGCAAAACAGTCGCCCCAGTTGACGACTGGGGCGACTGTTCGCCTTGCGGCTTGATTTTCGGCGAATCCTTGGCATCATCCCGGCAGTGACGACAGAATTCCTGCACGGCTCTCTGAACGAAGCCCTGGAAGACCTGGTGGCACGGCTCGCGGCAATGACGCCGCGGGGGGTTCTGAGAGGAGAAGCGGAATGCCGACAGGCACCGTGAAATGGTTCAACGCCACCAAGGGTTATGGCTTCATTGCGCCGGATGATGGCGGCAAGGATGTGTTCGTCCACATCTCGGCCGTGGAACGCGCGGGGCTGAAGGGCCTTAGCGACAACCAGAAGATCGGCTACGAGCTGCAGTCCGGCCGCGACGGCAAGCAATCCGCCGGCGATCTGCGTCTGCTCTGACGGATCAGCGCGGCCCCAGAAGCGTTTCCGCGGTCGCGCTGTCCCAGCCCAGGTACCAGCGATCCCCATCCTGGATGACCGGCCGTTTCATGACGGTCGGCTGAGCCATGATCTGCGCCTCGGGGTCGGAGGCTTTGAGGAAATCATTGAAGCTGCGGTAGGTGGTGGACTGCTGGTTCACAGCCCTTGATCCGAACTCCTGCACGATGCGGTCGACCTCTGCCTGCGTCAGCGGGTTTGCCCGGATGTCGCGGAAGCTGACGTCCTTGCCGGCCTGCTCCAGCGCCTTCAGCGCCTTCTTGCAGGTGTCGCAGGTGGGGATGCCATACAGGATCATGGGGTTCCTTCCGTCCGGGCGAGCCGTTCCGATTCAAGGGCTTGGGGTCATGGGTAGCATGACGGCCCGTGGCTGCAAAGGCCCCTAGCCGTGGATCACCCGCGTGATCGCCACGCCGGCCCAAGCGGAAATCGCAGTCAGCGCCCCACCCCAAAGCGTGTCCGTCGCCACCATCGTCCAGCGCCAGTCCTTCATGATGCTCCACGAGGTGAACTCGTAGGTGCCGTAGGCCATCAGGCCGATGATCAGGGCGGGGATCAGGATTGGTGCGCCGGTCTTCATGGCGGGCAGCGAGACGAGGTAGACCAGACCCGCGACGTAGGCCAGGTAGAAGAGCGCGGCGGGGGCAAGGCGGATCGGTTCGGCCATCAGGGGGCCGATGTGACGGGTGAAGAGCGGCTTCATCACCAGGGTCAGCATGATCGCGTCGAGGATCAGGAAGACGGCGGCGGTCGCGGCGTAGAGGGTGAGGGTCATGGGGGGCTCCTTCGGCGGAAAAGGTAGCATGCGCGCGGGGTCTGACCAGCACCGGGTTGCAACCATCGTCCATTCTGCGCGTTATCTGGGCAAAACGCGGGACAGCCGCGCATTATGAAAGGATGATTTGATGCGCACGTTCACTTTGCCGCTTGCCCTGATTGCCGGGCTTGGCCTGACGCCCCCCGTGGCGGCTCAGGACCTGGGGGACGTGATCGGGGGAATCGCCCAGACGCTGATTCAGCAGGAATTGGACAAGAACGCCTATATCGCGGCGCAGCAGGCGAACACGGTGGCGGCCTATCGGGATTATCTGGCGAAGTTTCCCAAGGGTGCGTACCGGGTGAATGCCGAGCGGGCGCTGGAGCGGTTGGGAGCCTCGGCCGAGGCATCCTCGGCGCAGCAGGCCGAGGCGCGGCTGGGGATCACGGTCGCGCAGCGGGTGGCGGTGCAGCGTGAACTCACGCGGCTTGGGTACCGGACCTACGGGACAGACGGGGTCTGGGGTCGGAACACCCGGACGGCGATCGCGACCTGGCAGCGGGACCGGGGCGACAAGGTGACGGGCTACGTGACGGAAGCGCAGCTGCGGGTCCTGCTGCGGGGGGCGGTAGTGACGCCTCCGGATGAGGATGACGACGGCGGGGTCAGCCCGGCGGCGGTGGAAGCCGCGCTGAAACTGACCCGGGCGCAGCGGGTGGAGATCCAGCGGCAGCTGTCGGACCTCGGCTTCGACGCCGGGGTGGCGGACGGGCTGTGGGGGTCGAAGACGCGGGGGGCGATCAAGGCCTGGCAGCGGGCGAACCGGCAGACCCAGACGGGGTACGTGACGGCGGCGCAGGTCAAGCTGATCCGGCAGCAGGCGGGGTCCTCGACCCCCGCGCCGGGGACGGACAACGAGGCGGCGCTGGAGGAGAGCCTTCTGGAGCTGACCCGGACCGAGCGGATCGACCTGCAGCGGCGGCTCACTCGGCTGGGATACGAGACGCTGCGGACGGACGGGACCTTCGGGCCGGGCACCCGCCGGGCCATCGCGGAGTGGCAGTCCGACGAGGGGGAGCCGGCGACGGGGTATCTCACGGCTGACCAGGTGCGGCTGATCCGGGTCGAGACGGGCGGCTGACGCGCCGCGCGTGGGCACCTTTGCGGGCCCTTGGAAATCAAGGACTTGGCTGCGGGCGTTAGGGTTTTGGCAACCTCTGCCCGCAGGAGCTTTTGGCCGGGGGTAACCGCAGGTTAACCTATCTTGGGCAGTGTGCGCGCATGTCAGCGTACATACGTCCCAGGGTTCCAGGTGCTTCGGTGTTCTTCACCGTGAATTTGGCCGACCGCCGTGCGCGGACGTTGGTGGAGAATGTGGATGTGTTGCGTGATGTTGTCCGTGTGACAAAGGCGGAGCGGCCGTTCCGAATCGATGCGTGGGTGGTGTTGCCCGACCACATGCACGCGGTTTGGACCTTGCCCGAGGGGGACCATGATTTTTCAACCCGGTGGAGCGTCATCAAGGCGCGGTTTTCCCGCGCGATGCCGCACACGCCCCGGCGCCGCAGTCACGGCGAGCGGCGAGAACACGGGTTGTGGCAGCGCCGGTTTTGGGAGCGGCACATCTGCGACGACGCGGATTGGGCGAACCACGTCCATTATTGTTGGATCAACCCGGTGAAACACGGGTACGTTGAGCGCCCCGAGGATTGGCCGTATTCGAGTTACCACCGCGACCGGTAGGGTGCGCATTCATGGCGCACCACAACGGGCGCGACATCGGGTTTTTGGATTGGTGCGGTTGGTGGGCGTTGCGCGGGGGAACGATCGTTCCGCGATGGAACGGTGCGCCATGAATGCGCACCCTACGGGCGGTCCTGGTCATCCGCGGGAGGGACCGTATTCGTCATGGCACCGCGATGCGGGTGGGGCGGTGTGGTAGGGCGGGTCGTGCCCCGCCATTTTGGAGAGGGAGAGTTCGGG
>JAIXSA010000047.1 GCA_027484915.1 Paracoccaceae bacterium
GATCACCGGGGCCTTGCCGCCCAGTTCCAGATGCGTGCGCTTGACCGTCTTGGCCGCCGCATCCAGCATCTTGCGCCCGGTCGCCACATCGCCCGTCAGGCTGATCATGTCGACGCCCGGATGGTTTATCAGGTATGAGCCCACCGTCTGGCCGCGCCCGGTGACGATGTTGACCACGCCTTCGGGCAGTTCCTCGGCAAGGATGCGGGCAAATTTCAGCGCCGAAAGCGGCGTCTGTTCGCTGGGCTTGAACACGACCGTGTTGCCCCCCGCGATGGCGGGGCCGAGTTTCCAAGCCATCATCATCAGAGGATAGTTCCAGGGCGCGATCGAGGCGATGACGCCGACCGGATCGCGGCGGATCATGCTGGTGTGGCCCGACAGGTATTCCCCCGCCACGGTCCCGGTCATGCAGCGCACCGCGCCCGCGAAATACCGGAAGCAGTCGACGATTGCCGGGATTTCATCGTTGCGCGCTGCGTTGATCGGCTTGCCGCAGTTCAGCGCCTCAAGCTGGGCGAAGGCATCCGCCTCGGCCTCGATCCGGTCGGCGATGGTGAGGAGCGCCGCCGAGCGTTCCGCCGGCGTCGTCCGCGACCAGCCCTCGAAGGCCTTCCGCGCCGCCGCTACAGCCCGGTCGACCTGCGCGGTCGAGGCTTCCGGCAGTTCCAGGATCAACCCTCCGGTGCGGGGGTTCAGGATGTGTTCGGCGGCCTCCTGCCCGGCCTCGAAGGCGGACCCGATCAAGAATTTCGTCTGGATGGTCATGGGGGTATCTCCCTATTTGCCCATGCCGGCGGTCTCGGACCCGCCGCGGGTGAGGTAGTAGGCGATGAGGATCGGCACGAAGGTGGCCGCGAAGACCACGATGGCGACGACGTTGGTGACGGGGCGCTGGCGCGGGCGGACAAGCTCGTTCAGCATCCAGATCGGCAGGGTGCTTTGCTGGCCCGCGGTGAAGGTGGTGACGATGACCTCGTCGAAACTCAGCGCAAAGGCCAGCATTCCCCCGGCAAGAAGCGCGCTGCCGAGGTTCGGCAACAGGACATGACGGAAGGTCTGGAAGCTGTTGGCACCAAGGTCTGCGCTGGCCTCCATGATGCCGCCCGACAGTCGGCGCATCCGGGCGATGGCATTGTTGTAGACGATGACGATGCAGAAAGTCGCGTGGCCAAGAACGATCGTCCAGGTGCTGAAGGGTATGTCCAGGATCCCGAAGGCCGACCGCAGCGACATGCCGGTGATGACGCCGGGCAGGGCGATGGGGAGGAGGATCAGAAGGCTGACCTGGTCGCGCCCGAAGAAGCTTGCCCGCGCCATCGCGGCGGCGGCCAGCGTGCCAAGGATCATGGCGAGAAGCGTGGCGATAGCCGCCACCTGCAGCGACAGCCAGAGCGGTGGCCAGATATCCTCGCGGTTCCAGGCGACGGCGAACCATTCGGTGGTCAGGCCCGGCGGCGGGAAGGCGTAGCTGCGCTCTTCGGTGGTGAAGGCGTAGAGGAAGATCAGCAGGATCGGCAGGTGGAGGAACAACAGGCCCCCCAGCGCGGCCGCTTTCAGTCCCCAAGAGGCTTCAGAGCGCATCGAACGCCCCCGCCCGTTTGGCCAGCGACAGGTAGACAAGCATGATCAGGATCGGCACCACGGCGAAGGCGGCAGCCAGCGGCGTGTTCCCCGCCGTGCCCTGCAACTGGTAGACGGTAAGCCCGATGAAACGGGACGAGTCGCCCACGATCTGCGGGATGATGTAGTCGCCCAGCGTCAGCGAGAAGGTGAAGATCGATCCGGCGATCACCCCCGGCAGAGCCAGCGGCAGGATCACCGTGCGGAACGTCTGGTTGCGCGTCGCGCCCAGATCGGCCGAGGCCTCCAGCATCGAGTTGGGCACCCGCTCAAGTGCGGCCTGCATCGGCAGGATCATGTAGGGCAGCCAGATGTAGACGAAGACCAGGAAGGTCCCGAAGGGCGAGGTGGACAGCGACGATCCTTCCAGGCCGGGGATCGACAGGATGCCGTCGATGATGAAGCTGGTCCCCGTGCCCTCGGCGGCCCAGCCCAGGATGCCTTCCTTGGCCAGGATCAGCTTCCAGGCATAGACCTTGACGAGGTAGGACGACCACAGGGGCAGCATCACGCCCAGGTAGAATGCGGCTTTCCAAGGCCCCTTGGCATAGCGGGCGGCGTAGTAGGCGATGGGGAAGGCGAGGACCGCGCAGGCCAACGTCACCGCCGTCGCCATCACCACGGTCCGGATGATGATGTCCAGGTTCTGCGCCCGGAACAGCTCGGCATAGGTCTTGAGCGTGAACTCCTCCTTCACCACGCCCGAGAACTCGTCAATCGAGTAGAAGGACTGAAGAAGGAGGGCGGCGAGCGAGCCCAGATAGACCACGCCCAGCCAGAGAAGCGGCGGTGTGATGAGAAGCGCGAGCAGAAGCTTGGGCCGCCGCCAGAATGTGCCGGTAAGCCGGTCGGCCAGGCCCTTCGCAGGCAGAATCGCGGGGCTGCTCATCGGCGCGCCCCTGGACAGGAAAAATTCTTGAAGGAAGAATTTTGGGCGCCCGGTCCTGCAGCGTGATGGCTGTGGGCGGCGTGCGAGCCTCCGGCGGGGATATTTTGGCCAGTATGAAAGGGCCTGCTTTCATACTGGTTGCAAATATCCCGGGGGTCAGGGGGCAGCGCCCCCTGCGACGGCAGGGTCGGGGAGGGACGCATCAGGCGGTCCCCATCAGGTGGAGCGCCGATGGCTCGAAGGCGATGGCGGTCGTGGCACCCTCGGCCGGGACGGGCTGCCCGGCGGGCACCAGCGCGGCGATCTCGGTGCCGCCCGCGTCAATCACCACGCGGGTGCCGGAGCCGAGATAGCGCAGGGCCGTCACCGTGCCCTGGACGGGACCAGTAGCTGCAAGGCGCGTCGCCTCGGGGCGCAAGCTTGCCCATTGCGTCGGACCGCCCAGCGCGCGCGTAAGGTCGGGAGGCAGAACGTTGGAGGAGCCGACGAAATCGGCGACGAAGCGGGTGGCGGGGCGGTCATAGATGTCCTGCGGGGTGCCGATCTGGGCGATGCGGCCTTCGTTGAAGACGGCCAGGCTGTCGGCCATCGACAGCGCCTCGTGCTGGTCATGGGTGACGAAGACGAAGGTCAGGCCCAACTTGTGCTGCAGCGCCTTGAGTTCGTCCTGCATCGCCTCGCGCAGTTTCAGGTCCAAGGCTCCCAGGGGTTCGTCCAGCAGAAGCACCCGCGGCCGGTTCACCAAGGCACGCGCCAGCGCCACGCGTTGCCGCTGGCCGCCCGACAATTGCGCGGGCTTGCGGTCGCCGTAGCCGTCCAGTTTGACCAGAGCCAGCATCTCCTCGGCCTGGGCATAACGGGCCGCGCGCGCGATGCCCTTGACCATCAGCCCATAGGCCACGTTGTCGCGCACGTTCAGGTGCGGGAACAACGCATAGTCCTGGAACACCGTGTTCACGTTGCGCAGGTGTGGCGGCGTGTTCGACACGTCTTCGCCGAAGATGCGGATCTGGCCTCCCGTCGGCTTTTCAAAGCCCGAGATCAGCCGCAGGCAGGTGGTCTTGCCCGACCCTGACGGGCCGAGCATCGCGAAGAACGACCCCTCGGCGATCGTCAGGTCCACACCGTCGACGGCCTTTACCGGGCCGAAGTGGCGAGAGACGTTCAGGAACTCGACGGCAGCGGTCATGGGAAATCCGTAGGGTGCGCATTCATGGCGCACCATCCAACAGGGACAAGGGACGTAGGGTGGGCGATTCGCCCACCCTCTGGTCAGATCAGCGGCCGCCGATCACGCCGATGTAGTCCGAGACCCAGCGGTAGTAGGGCACGCAAGCCCCTTCCCCCTGGCTGCAGTTCGAGACCGGCGTGGTCCAGAACCGGATCTTCTCGAAGTCGTCCATCCCGTTGGCGGTGCAGGTTTCCGCCGTCGCCATGCCGCGTCCGTCGGTGCAGGCCGCCGGAACCGACGGGTTCGCGCCGAACCACACCGCAAGGTCGGACTGAAGATTCGAGGACAGCGTATGCTCCATCCACAGGTAGCTGCAGTTCGGGTTTGCCGCATCGACATGCATCATCGTCGTGTCGGCCCAGCCCGTGGCACCTTCTTGCGGGATGGTTGAGGCCACCGGCTGGCCATCCGCCTTCAGAAGGTTCACCTGGAACGGCCAGGAGCCCGAAGCGACCACGCCTTCGTTCTTGAAGTCGTCGATCTGGATGAAGGCGTCGTGCCAGTAGCGGCTGGTCAGGTTGCGCTGGACACGCAGCAGGTCGAGCGCGGCCTTGTACTGTTCCTCGTTCAGTTCGTAGGGCGAGGTGATCTTCAGTTCCGGTTTGTGGAACATCAGGTACTGCGCGGCGTCGGCGATGTGGATCGGGCCGTCATAGGCCTGGACGCGGCCCTTGTTCGACTGGCCGTCGGGCAACGTCATCTCCTCGAACACCACGTTCCACGAGGTAGGCGGCTCCTTGAAGACTTCGGTGTTGTACATCAGGACGTTCGGCCCCCACATGTACGGAACACCGTAGTGCACGCCGTCGACCGTGTGCCACGGCGCGGACTTCAGGCGCTCGTCCACGGTGGACCAGGACGGGATGAGGTCGGTGTTGATCGGCTGCACGCGGTCACCCGCCACCAGCCGCAGCGAAGCGTCGCCCGATGCGGTGACAAGGTCGAAGCCGCCCTCGTTCATCAGCGCCACCATCTCGTCCGAGGTGTTGGCGGTCTTGACGTTCACCTTGCAGCCCGAGGCGGCCTCGAACTTGGTGACCCAGTCGAAGCCCTTGTCGGTCTCGCCCCGCTCGATATAGCCCGGCCAGGCGACGATGTTCACCTGCCCCTCCGGCGCGCCGATTTCAGTCACCTGGGCCACAACCGGGCCGACCCCAATCGCAAGCGCCAAAGTCGACGTGGTCAACAGCTTGATCGTCTTCATTGCACACTCCCTGTTGATTAGGCGTCACGCCCCCCGCGCAACGCAATGCCGGCTTTCCGGTCAATGCAACAAGGTTAGGGCGTCAAGAAGACGTCGCAATATCAAAATGCAGATCGGCCCTATCGGTAAATCCGATGGCTGACGGCCTCAGCCAGGCGCTTTGGCCAGAATGGCGCGGTAGAAGAGGGTACCCCAGGATTTCGACCGGTCGAGGAAATCGTCCCGTCGCTGCATCAGGCGGGTCGCCAGGGCGCGGTAGGTCTGCGGATCCTCGACAAGGCCACGCAGAGTGGCGGTCAGGGCTGCGGTATCGTCGGCCGGAAACTCGACGCAGGCCCCGGGCACAAGGGCCTTTGCGGGGATGATCGAACTCAGCAGGGTCGGGACGCCATGCGCCGCGGCCTCGACCACCACAAGCGCCAGGCCCTCGGGGAAGGTGGTGCGCGTCGGGCAGACCAGAAGGTCGCTTTGGTCCAGATGCTTATGCACCTCGCGCGCGGACAACTGGCCAAGGAAGCGGATGCGATCCACATGACGGCTTGCGGCTATTCTTCTGCGCAGTTCGGCCTCGGCCATGCCGGCCCCGGCGAAGGTCAGCGAGAGCTGGGGCTGGCTGTCCGCCACCGCCTCGAATGCCGCAAGAAGGTCGAAGATTCCCTTTGGCTCTTCGATCCGACCCAGGAACAGGATCCGCCGCGCGTCGGCCCCGGCGACAGGCTGGGCCGGCAGGAAGTCCGCCAACATCTGCGGCACCTCGACAAGACTGGTCCGGTCCGGGCCACCCAGGGCCGCCAGCTGGTCGGCACATTCCTGCGAGGTGCAGACCGCCGAGGCGAAGCGGGGCAGCGGCCTTGCGGCAAGCTGGATCTTCAGCCGGGCCTTCAGCCCCTGGGGTTTTCGGCCCATCGGCCAGAAGGTGTTGTGGACCGTCAGGATCAGCCGCGCCGTCCTTGGCAGCCGGGCCAGCAGACCGGGCGGGGCGTCGATGCCGGCCAGGATGACATGCGGCCGGAACGCCGCCAGATGCCGCAGGACATCCGCCGAAAACGCGCGCTGGTCCAGGCGATAGCCGATGCCACCCCGGTCGCGGCGTCGCGGCGTGTGCTGGAAGGTGAAGCCCGCGCGCGACCGCGTGGGCTTACGACCGGCTTCCTCCAGCACCAGCGCCTCGGCGCGCAGGGCGTCCACCACCGAATAGAACATCGACGAATAGGCAATCACCGGCGTCCGCGGATCGTGCCGCCCCTCGATCCAATGCTCGAAGGTGCCTACGACATCGCCCGGCCCGGCGATGAAGGCGATCCGCAAGGGGGCGTCGAGGGGAAGGGACAGGCTTTGCCGGACACGTGCGGCGGCATCTTCGGGCAGGACGATGGATCGCGAAACAGGCTCGGACATCAATCCTCCGGAATAAATCGAGCAAAGCGAAGCCAGCTTACAGGGGACAAGGCCTTGCTGTCATGCCTGTTTCGTCACCACCGCCCCTTGCGCCGACCGGATGAAGTTCAGGGCGGGACCGGTCAACGGTGCGCCCTTGCGCCAGGCCAGACCGACCTGCACCGAAGGCAGGTCGCCCGAGACATCGCGGATCTCGATCCGGTCACCTTCCAGCGACCACGGACGGTAGACCAGGCTGGGTAGGATCGCCAGACCCGCACCGGTGGCGACCAGCGACCGCACCGCCTCGACGCTGCGGGTGCGGAAGGCGATCTTCGGCTTGACCGGTAGGGCGGCGGTCAAGCGTCGGGTGGATTCCTCGATCTCGTCCACCATCAGCTGGATCAGGGGCTGGCCCGCCAGCTCTTCCAGCGTGATCGTTTCCTGCTGCGCCAAGGGATGGCCCAGCGGCAGCCACAGCCGATAGGGCGATACCAGAAGCGTCTCGACATTCAGGGCCATGCGGTCGTGCACCGACGAGGTGAGCAGGACCGCCACATCCAACTCTCCACCGATCAGAAGGTGCTGCAGGTATTCGCCGCTGTCCTCGATCACGTTCAGTTCGACCTGCGGAAAGGCCCGGCGGTAGCGCTGCAGGATGTCCGACAGCACATAGCCCGCAACCAGGCTGGTCACCCCCAGGGACAGGCGGCCTTTGGCGGTTTCGGCGTCGATCTGAAACGTCGTACGCGCCGTCGCCACATCCGCCAGGATCTGCCGGGCGTGCCGCAGGAAAGCCGATCCCTTGTGCGTCAGAAGGATGCCGCGCGCCTGACGGTCGAACAGCACCACACCCAGATCGTCTTCCAGGGCGCGGATGGCCTCGGTCACCGAAGACTGGCTGATCGACAGCGCGCGTGCCGCACCGGACACGGACCCGGCCTCGGCCGCTCCGATGAAGAACTGAAGTTGGCGCAGGGTGAAGGCCATCGCAACCGCTGATCGGGAACTGTGCCCAATCTGACCGAACGCGCGCCGTCCGCAAGGGTTGATGCTTCCGCCGCAGAGTGCTCAGATGCCGCAAAACCGAAGGAGTCGCGCATGTGGTGGATCGTTCTGGCCGTGGTCCTTGGCGGGGCCGCGATTTCGGTGCAGGCCCCGATCAACGCGGCCCTCGCGCGTGAGTTGGGCGCGCCGGTGCCTGCCGCCGCCGTGTCCTTCGGCGTGGGCTTCCTGGTCCTGGTCGCCGTGGCGGCAATGCAGGGGCAGGGTGCGGCCTTCCTGAAGCTGACCCAGGTCCCGGCCTGGACGCTGGTCGGCGGCGTCCTTGGCGCCTGGTACGTGTTCACCGCGGTCTGGGGCGTGTCCTCGCTGGGCGTGGTGACGCTGGTCGCCGCGCTGATCCTGGGCCAGATGGCCGCCGCGATGCTGATCGACGCCACGGGCGCGCTCGGCATGGCCGTGCGCGAGGTCACGTCGACCCGCCTTGCCGCGGCGGGCCTTGTCGCGGCGGGCCTTCTTCTGTCGCGGCTCTAGGACCGGTCCACGGGCTTTGACCGGAACCGCGCCACGGTTTCCCGCTCGGCCCGGCGGCAGGAAACCGGGGCAAGCCCGCGCGCGATGAGGTCCATGTCCTCCAGCACCCGCGTGCCGATCTCGCGCAGAGCAAACTCCAGCGCCCCGGCCCGGTGGGGCGAGAACAGCATGTTCGGCACCCGGCGGATCGGATCGTCGACCGGCAGGGGTTCCACAGGGAACACGTCCGTCGCCACCCGGATGCGCCCCTCGGCCGCAGCCTGGGTCATCGCCGGGAAGTCCACCGCCGCCGCGCGGGACATCAGCAGCAGCATCGCGCCCTTCTGCATCAGCGACAGGGCGCGGGCGTCGATCAAGCCCTTGTTTTCCGTGGTGATCGCCGCCATGACGAAGACAAAGCGGTTCGCGGCCATCAGCGTGTCGAAGTCGACCGGCTCGACCCCCAGCCGCCGCAGATGTCCGGGCGGCAGCCAAGGGTCATGCGCCTGCACGCGGCAGCCGAACGGGGCCAGCAGACGGTGCAAGGCCCGCCCCAGATCGCCAAAGCCGATGATCCCGACAGTGGACCCCGCCAGCATCTCGGATTCTCGGTTGCCATCGAAGAGCCATTTCTCGTCGCCAGTCAGAAAGGCCGCATGTTCGCCATGGATGTTCCGCGCAAGGCTTAGCGCCATCCCCAGCGCCATCTCGGCCACCGGGGCGGCAAAGACCCCGCCGGGGGCAAGCACATGGATGCCGCGGCGGAAGCATTCCTCGTAGTCGACGTTCGGCAGGAAGTTGGTCTCGACGTTGAAGATCGCCCGCAAGTGCGGTGCCAGAGCCAGACGCTCCGCATCCATCGGCTGCTGCGAGATCAGGATCTCGGTCCCCGGCAGGTGTTCGGCATAGAAGGCGTCGCGGTCCTCGCCCTGCCATTCCGTGACCTGATGGGTCGCGCGGAAGGCGGCAAGCTCTGCGGCCGAGAAGATGGTGTCGGTGGTCCGGGGATCGGGGTCGTAAAGCACGCGCATGGGGGGGTCCTTTGGTCAAGTCCGCCGACCCTAGGCGCAGTCCGTCCAGCGGGGCAAGCCCGGCCTTAGCCCGTCCAGCGCCCCTGCTCGACCGCGCGCCAGGGTGCAGCGACCGGCGGGGGTGGCGCACCGTCCTGCCAGAAGCAGAGGCGCAGGTGGTCTGGCGCATCGCCCTCGGCCACCAGGACCCAATCCATGCTGAATCCGTCGATCAGCAGGCCCTCGGCGTAGAACACGATCTCTTCGGCCTCCAGCGCCTCGGAGGGACTGGGGTCCCAGCCGTCGCCGCCCCAGAAGACCAGCCCCTCGACGTCGCGGTGCTTCCGGGCGATCTTCGCCAGCGGCTGCAGGAACGCCTCGACCAGGGTCATCTCCTTCGCCATCAGCGCAGCTCCGCCGCCAGAGCCGGGCCTGCTTGAGCCACAAGTGCCTCGTAGGCGGCCAGCTTTGCAGGCGTGAAATGCTCCGCCTCGGCCAGGATGTTCACTGTCCCCAGGACTTTGTCCCCAGCCACGACCGGCACGTTGATGCAGGACCCAAGGCCCAGCGACACGATCAGTTCGTGATCGAAGAAATACTTCGCGAACTCCGGCGGGGTATTGGCCACGAAAGTCCGCCTCCCGGCGATGGTTGTGTCGTACCAGCCGTCCCTCTCCATCGGCTTCGTCCCCGAGACCGGATATTCGACGGGATGCGAGGTGAAGACGCGCGCGAACAGCGCCTTCTCCTCGTCCAGCCGGGTCACGGTGAACAACCGCGTGCCCAGCGCGGCGCAACGGGCATGAAGGTCGGTGAATGCGGTCAATCGGTCCTCGCTTTGCGCCGGATCAAGGCGCGGATGACGGGTTGCGGGCATTCTCCGCCCTTGACCCCGACTGTCAACCGCGAGAGGCCCCATGCAATACCAAGTCACCGCCCGCCGCCTGGATGCGGCCGGCAGCCTGGCCACGTCCCACGGCGCCGAGGTCCGGCTGGCCACAGACATGGAAGGCCGCAAGGACGCGCTGAACCCGGTGGAGCTGCTGCTGTCGGCGCTGGCTGCCTGCATGATCAAGGGGGCGGAACGGGTGTTGCCGACGCTGAAGTTCCAACTGGACGGGATGACCGTGGCGCTGGAGGCCGACCGCCAGGACGCGCCGCCGAAGCTGACGGCGATCCGCTATCAGATCACCGTCACGACCCCGGAAAGCGATGCCCGCCTCGACCTTCTGCATCGCAACATCCTGAAATACGGCACGATTTCGAACACGCTGGTCGCAGCCGTTCCCCTGACCGGGACCATCCGCCGGGCGTGACGACCCACGGAGTTTTCAAAAACTCCGGGCCGATTTCTTCGAAGAAATCGTTCCCTACCGCCGTGTCATCGCGATGCGGATCAGGGCACGCTCCATCAGCGCCATGCCGGGGGCCTTGGTGGCCGACCGCAGTGTGAGGTCCGTCTCCAGCAGGATCGCCACCGCGGTTTCCAGCGCGCGGACCCCCCATTGCCCAGCCTGCCGACCCATCGCGTCCTTCTGCTTGAAGTTCACCCGGGCCTTCTGGATACCCACCCCCGGCCCCTGCGGATCGGTCGCCGCCGCGTGCAGGATGCGAAAGTGCCGCAAGGCCCCGATGCAGATCGTCACCGGCAGGACCCCCTGCCCCTCCAGCCGCCGGAACAACGGGCCGATCGCCTGGCTTCGCGCCTCGGCCACCGCGTCGATCAGGTCGTCGACCTCGGCCTCGATGGTCGCCGGGGCCATCGCCGCCACGTCCGTCGGGGTCAGGGGCGAAGGATCGCCGTACTTGTACAGCGCGATCTTCTCCAGCGTCTGACGGAAGTCGCCGAGGTCCAGCGCGCGGGCCAAGGTGTTGAGGTCGTTCATCGCCTCTCGGTCGATGTTCACCAGCCCCGCAGCCTTCAGCGCCGCCTCGATCTCTTCCCGTCCGGGGGGTTCGTCATAAAGCCCGATGCTGACCGCCGAGGGGTGCTTCTCGAACAGCACTTTCAGCGCCGACTTGCCGGTCAGCCCGCCCGCCGTGACCACGATCACCGCATCGCCAGGCTTCCATTCCTTCAGCGCCACGGCCACCGTATCCGTCAGCCCGTCCGTCGCCTCCTCCAGGAAGGCCACTCGCGGACCGGGGAAGAACCCCACCGCCTTGATCGCGTCCAGCAGCAGACTGCCGTCCTTGCGCAGGTCCGCGCCGGACATCCGGGTCAGCCGCATCTCGGCTTCGCCCTCGGGGCCGATCAAGGCCGCGATGGCCTCCTGCCGCTTCAGCGCCACCCGCATCGCGTCTGCCCCGAAGATCAGAAGCCCCGACCGCGCCGGATCGGGCTTGGCACAGTAGCGGGCGGCCTCGGCCCCCTTGAGGATCATGGCAGGCTGTCGGCCGCGCCGATCAGACGGGCGGTGATCTGGTCCGCCAGGATCCGCATCAGCCGGTAGGCCGCGTCTTCCTCGGCTGCAAGCTGCGCCACGGTGGACCCGGTGGCGGAATAGGCCGTGAAGCTTTGCACCCGGCCCCCGGCCACCCGAGCACCGCTGGCCCGTTCGGAAAGGGTAAAGTCCACCACGCCCTTCAGGTTGTAGCGGGTGATCTTGTTGTCCGCCGTGAACCCGACGCCAACGGTTTCCGTGATGATCTTATAGGCAAGGTCATAGCGCGCAGCCTCGGGCCGGCCCAGCCGTTCCTCCAGCCGCTCGACCAGGTCGAAACCGTTCTTGTCCGTCGGGTCCTGCACCCGCACCGTGCCGGTCAGCCGCGTCGCCCCGCCGCTTGGACCATAGGCCGGGGTAAAGCCGCAGGCGGCCAGGGCAAGCGGAGCAAGCAGCAGCGCGCGGCGCGACACAAGCGCAGCAGGTCGCCTCGCCCCTGCGTGGGGGAGGCTCAGGGTGGGGCGGCTTTGGTCAGACGACGACATTGATGATGCGGCCCGGGACGACGATGATCTTCTTCACCGGCTGCCCGGCAAGGAACTTCACCACAGCTTCGTCCGCGAGCGCGATCTTTTCAACCTCTGCCGTCGGCATGTCCTTCGGCACGCTGATTTCCGCGCGGCGCTTGCCGTTGATCTGGATCGGCAGCGTGACCGTGTCGTCCACCAGCAGCGCCGGGTCCGCCTTGGGCCAGGGGGCCGTCGTGCACAGCCCCTCGCCGCCCTGCGCGGCCCAGACCGCCTCGGCCAGATGCGGCGTCATCGGCGACATCAGCTTGGCCAGGGTCCGGATCGCATGGCGCATCGCGCCGGTCGAGCCGTTGGCCCTGCTGATCGTGTTGGCAAAGCCGTACAGGCCGGCGATGGCCTTGTTGAAGGCAAAGCCCTCGATTCCCTTCGTCACCTCGTCGATGGCCCGCGCCGTGGCCTTCGCCAGAGCCTCATCGCCTTCACCGTTATGGTCGGCAGGCATCTCGCCGATCCGGGCGGACAGTGCCCAGACGCGGGACAGGTGCTTGAACGCCGCCTCGGCCCCCGAAGCCGTCCATTCCACGTCACGCTCCGGCGGGCTGTCCGACATCACGAACCAGCGCGCGGTATCGGCGCCGTAGCTGGCGATGATGTTCATCGGATCGACGACATTCTTCTTTGATTTCGACATCTTGGCCGAAGGGATCACCTCGACCGCCGTCCCGTCCTTCAGCGTGGCTCCCGATTCGCTGCGGATCACGTCTTCGGGCAGGTGATAGACCGGGCGACCCTTGTCGTCGGTGGTCTTGTAGATCTCGTGCGTGACCATCCCTTGGGTGAAGAGCGCGTTGAACGGCTCGATGGCCTTTGCGGGCAGGTGGCCGGTCTTCTGCATCGCCCGGGCGAAGAAGCGGGAATACAGAAGGTGCAGGATCGCATGCTCGATCCCGCCGATGTACTGGTCGACGTTCATCCAGTACTCGGCGTCTTCCAGCACCGTGGGCGTCGTCGCGCGCGGGGCGGTGAAGCGGGCATAGTACCAGGACGAATCGACGAAGGTGTCCATCGTGTCCGTCTCGCGCCGGGCCTTGGCCCCGCACTTGGGGCAGGTGCAGTCGCGCCAGGTTGGGTGACGGTCCAAGGGGTTGCCGGGAACGTCGAAGGTCACGTCGTAGGGCAGTTCGATGGGCAGGTTCTTCTTGTCCTCGGGAACCACGCCGCAGCTCGCGCAGTGGATCACCGGAATCGGGCAGCCCCAATAGCGCTGGCGGCTGACGCCCCAGTCGCGCAGGCGGAACTTGGTGACGCCCTTGCCATAACCGTTGGCTTCCGCATGGGCGATGGCCGCCGCAACGCCCTCGTCCCCGGACTGCACCTTGTCCCCGGCAAAGCCGCGGATGTAGTGGACCTTCTCCGACTTCATAGGCACGAAGGCTTCGGTCAGCGCAGCGTCGCTGCCATCCGCCGTGAACACCGGCTTGATCGGCAACGCGTATTTTGTCGCGAAATCAAAGTCTCGCTGGTCATGCGCCGGGCAGCCGAAGATCGCCCCGGTGCCGTAATCCATCAGGATGAAGTTGGCGATCCAGACCGGCAGTTCCCAGTTCGGATCAAGCGGATGCTTGACCCGGATGCCCGTGTCATAGCCGATCTTCTCCGCCGTCTCGATTTCTTCGGCGGATGTCCCGCCCTTCCGGCACAGCGCCACGAACTCGGCCACCTTCGGGTCGGCCTCCAAGACCTTGGCCAAGGGATGATCCGGGCTGATCGCCGCGAAGGATGCGCCCATCATCGTATCGGGGCGGGTCGTGTAGACCTCCAGCGTTTCAAGGCCTTCCGGCGCGCCGACCGTCTGGAAACCGAACTGCAACCCGCGCGACTTTCCGATCCAGTTCGCCTGCATCAGGCGCACCTTCTCGGGCCAGTTGGTCAGCCCGTCCAGCGCCGACAGCAGCTCCTCCGAGTAATCCGAGATCTTGAAGAACCACTGCGTCAGCTCGCGCCGCTCCACCGCAGCGCCCGACCGCCAGCCCTTGCCGTCGATCACCTGCTCGTTCGCCAGAACCGTCATGTCCACGGGGTCCCAGTTCACGACGGCGGCCTTCCGGTACACCAGGCCCGCTTCCATCATGTCGATGAACATCGCCTGCTGCTGGCCGTAGTACTCCGCGTCACAGGTCGCCAGTTCCCGCGACCAGTCGATGCTCAACCCCAAGGGCTTCATCTGCGCCTTCATGTCCGCGATGTTGCCGTAGGTCCAATCCTTAGGGTGGCCACCCCGCTCCATCGCGGCGTTCTCGGCGGGCATCCCGAAGGCGTCCCAGCCCATCGGGTGCAGCACGGAATACCCCTGCGCCAGCTTGGTCCGCGCCACCACATCGCCCATCGTATAGTTGCGCACATGCCCCATGTGGATGCGCCCCGACGGATAGGGGAACATCTCCAGCACATAGTACTTGGGCTTGGCCGGATCGCGCCGTGCCGTGAAGGCCCCCGCCTTCTCCCAGGCGTCCTGCCATTGGGGTTCGATCACCGAAGGGTCATAGCGCGACATCTGGGGCCTCATGCGGAATTCCGCGCGGAATTACACATGCGCCGGGGGAAAGGTCCACCCCTTCCCGGCCCCGCAGCCTTTGAAACGCTTAAAGCTTGCTGTCGCGCACCCGAAGCTGCCGCGCCCGGGTCAGGATCGCATCCTCGATCGCCCGCACCGTTTCGGGGGCCACGGTCCCGCCGCCCTGCCCCTGCAACGCCACCTTCAGGCTGCGCGCGTCCAGCGCCGGGTCCTGGACATAGATCGTCGCCCGATACGCCCGACCCCCGCCCGGAGGCTGCCCGTACCCCGTCACGATCACCCCGGTGAACGGGTCGACCGATTCGATGGGCAGGAAGTTCAGCACCTCTAGGCTGGCCTGCCAGATGTACTTGTTGACCTCGACCGTGGTGTTGGGGTCGCCCTTGTTGCCAAACAGATCCCAGATCGTCGATCCGCGGTCATCCTCGCCCCTGGCCTTGGCCAGCGCGGCCCGCTGGGCATCGGCCCGTTCCTTGCGCGTCGTCTGCTCTTCGCTGGGAATCGATGCGCCCCGCTGAAACAGGCCGCTGCCGATCCCGCCGCCGCAGGCCGACAAGGTGACGACCAGACCCGTTGCCAGAGCCGCTTTGCTGAGTTGATGCAAGTTCATCCGGCCACCTTTGGAACCCTTGCCTGCTGTCTAACGCGGTGTCCAAGGGCTGCCAAGGGCTTTCGCTTCCGTGCGCGGGCCTGCACGCGGGCGCTCTTTGCTTTCGTGTCCTCTGGGAGGGCCTTTGGGCCGCCGGAATCCCCCCCCTGTGGCTTTGCTGCACCAAGTACCTTCCGGTACCTGAGTTGTACTTTCGATAACGTGGCTCCGGGGGAAGCCTGTGGTGAAAC
>JAIXSA010000086.1 GCA_027484915.1 Paracoccaceae bacterium
AGAGGCACGCCATCACCATCAAGTATTCCCAGTCTATAAACGGGTTGATACTTGTGCCGCCGAATTTGCAACCAATACCGCGTATATGTATTCCACCTACGAACACCCCGCGATGGGCGACGTGGAATGCGAATCCCGCCCCTCCAAGGCCAAGAAAGTCGTCATCCTCGGCGGCGGCCCCAACCGCATCGGTCAGGGGATCGAGTTCGACTACTGCTGCTGCCACACCTGCTACGCGCTCACCGCCGCGGGCTATGAGACCATCATGGTCAACTGCAACCCCGAGACTGTCTCGACCGACTACGACACCTCCGACCGCCTCTATTTCGAGCCGCTGACCCTGGAACACGTCCTCGAAATCCTGCGGGTCGAACAGGAAAACGGCACCCTCCACGGCGTCATCGTCCAGTTCGGCGGCCAGACGCCCCTGAAACTCGCCAACGCGCTCCACGCCGAAGGCATCCCGATCCTCGGCACCACGCCCGACGCCATCGACCTTGCCGAAGACCGTGAGCGGTTCCAGCAGCTTCTCCACAAGCTTGGCCTCAAGCAGCCGCACAACGGCACCGCCCGCAGCCGGGATGAAGCCTTCACCGTCGCCAAAGACGTCGGCTACCCCCTCGTCATCCGCCCCTCCTTCGTCCTCGGCGGCCGCGCGATGGAGATCATCCGCGACGACGCCCAGCTCGAACGCTACATCACCACCGCCGTACAGGTTTCCGGCGACTCTCCCGTCCTCCTCGACAGCTACCTCTCCGGCGCGGTCGAGGTTGACGTAGATGCGCTAAGCGACGGTAAAGCCGTGCATGTGGCTGGAATCATGGAACATATCGAGGAGGCCGGCGTCCACTCCGGCGACTCGGCCTGCTGCCTGCCGCCGCACCAGTTGTCGGCGGAAACGGTCGAAGAACTGAAACGCCAAACCGTCGTCATGGCCCGCGCCCTCAACGTCGTCGGCCTGATGAACGTGCAATTCGCGATCAAGGACGGCACGATCTACGTCCTGGAAGTGAACCCCCGCGCCAGCCGCACCGTGCCCTTCGTCGCCAAGGCCACAGACTCTGCCATCGCCTCCATCGCCGCCCGCCTGATGGCCGGTGAGCCCCTGTCGAACTTCCCGATGCGCGCCCCCTACCCCGCTGGCGTCGGCCCCGACAGCCCGCTGCCCTTGGCCGACCCGCTGACCCTCGCCGACCCGAACACGCCGTGGTTCAGCGTCAAAGAGGCCGTCCTCCCCTTCGCCCGCTTCCCCGGCGTCGACCCGGTCCTGGGGCCGGAAATGCGCTCCACCGGCGAGGTGATGGGCTGGGACCGCACCTTCGCTTTGGCCTTCCTCAAGGCCCAGATGGGCGCAGGCACGATCCTGCCCGAAAAGGGTCGCGTCTTCCTGTCGGTCAAGGACATGGACAAGACCCCCGCCCTCGCCGCCGCCGCCCGCGACCTTGTGGCGATGGGCTTCGTGATCGTCGCCACCAAGGGCACGGCGAAGTGGCTGGCCGACCAGAGCATCCCGTCCGAGGCCGTCGCCAAGGTCTACGAAGGCCGCCCGAACATCGTCGACAGGCTGAAGAACAACGACATCGCCCTGGTGATGAACACGACCGAGGGCACGCAGGCGGTGTCCGACAGCCGGGATATCCGGCGGGTCGCGCTGATGGACAAGATCCCGTATTTCACCACGGCTGCAGCGTCAGTGGCGGCGGTGGCCGCCATGAAGGCGCGGGGCGAGGGGTATGGAGTGCGGACGTTGCAGGGGTGAGGGCTTGCTACCGTGGGGGGCCAAACACGTCGAACGGTAGCCCAGAACTCTCAAGCAGTTTGCCCGGAATATCGTCGTTCATGCGAAAGAGAATGTGCGGTAGTAGTGCAACGCGTTTCCTAACTTCGTTTGCCACATACGAAAGCCCGAACACGTTGGCAGTCGTTTGAATTACGTAGTATTCTCCAATTAAGAGCTCTTTCTCTCCGTATGTGCTTCCCTTCGCTGCTCTAAATATCACCCCCTTCCCATTTACGTGGATCAAGCTAGGACGCCTATTCTGCGGTATATCTTGGTTGACGCTGTAATGCTCTCGAACCTTCGATGCGACTGACAACAGATCGTCGCACTTGCTTGCATAGACTGCACACATCAGAAAATCTGAAATATCAAAATTCTGGATACCCGGGTTAACGTCTTTTGCTTGCGTTTGCATCTGAGGAATCTTCGAAAAGTCGTCCAATATACTTGACACATCAGTCAGTCTTATGGTCGACTTTATGGAAATAGCTGCGATCACACCATCAACTTGGCGGAAGGATTTTCCACCATGGCTCTTCAAAAATGCATATCTTGGAGCTGACCCAGCAGAAACAATTAAATCAATCTGTCCTGACTCTAGGCCGTCACCGGAGAACAGGTAGCCACCACGTTCAACTTCACACCAATGCGGGACATGCTGTTCAAGAAAGCGCATATAGATGGCCTCCCTTGAGTCACCTATGTCGGATGCGTTGGGAAAGACGCTGGCGGCTTGGCTCTGGCCGGACAAGACAGCACCAATACTCTCAAAGTACTGAGCCAAGCGATCGAAGAACTGCATTTGACCCCCAGTAAGTGAAATTGAACAATGCTGCATTCTATGCGCGTAGAAGATGGGCGCCAACCCACCTGAACAAAGAGTTTCTTGCCCGATTTGTCCCGCGACAAATCGGGCCGCGCCTGCCTGCCCCTGGCAGGCGCGTTTCCGCGCCCGCCCAGGCAGCCGCGCCCCGATTTCCAACCGTGCAGGCAAGCGGAAAGCCCCTTGCCTTCCGGCTTGCGCCTCCAGGCAATCGGGTCGGGCGACTGTCCACTGGACAGTCGCTTTTCCGACCCTCTAGGACCCATCCTGACCTGTCATCCCCGCGACGGCGGGGATCCAGTTGGCTCAGGATGGATCCCCGCCGTCGCGGGGATGACAGCGGGGAATGGATCAACCAACCCTTAACAACCCCCTAACGCCCACACCCTACCCATTGGAATCCCTTGCGGCCCCCACCGCGCCGCGCGCGGCGCACCGCAAGGTCGCTTTCCGCCCCCACCCCGCCGCCTGCGTCTTCCCCCCGCCCCCGGCCCCCGCTACTCTCGCCGGGAAAGGAGACCCCCATGACCCGCGAGACCGCCCTCTCCCTGATCCGCCGCTACTACGACGCCTTCAACGCCGGCGACCCCGAGGGGATGCTCGCCTGCCTGACCGAGGACGTCGAGCACCGGGTGAACGAGGGCGGGCACCGGATCGGGAAGGCGAAGTTCCGGGAGTTCTGCGGCCACATGGGGGTCAGCTACCGGGAGCAGCTGCGCGACCTCACAATCTTCGCGACCGACGACGGCACCCGGGGGGCGGCCGAGTTCGTGGTCCACGGCGAGTATCTGAAGACCGACCCCGGCCTGCCCGAAGCGAAGGGCCAGAAATACATCCTCCCCGCCGGGGGGTTCTTCGAGGTCCGCCAGGGCCTCATCAGCCGCATCACCACCTTCTACAACCTCAACGACTGGATCCGGCAGGTGAGCCAGTGAACATCGACGAGATCGACGTCCGCGTCCTGCGCGGTCCCGACCTGGAGGCCGCCCTCGACGGCGTCGCACAGCTGCGGATCACCGTCTTCCGGGACTGGCCCTACTTGTACGACGGCTCCCTCGAATACGAACGCGAATACCTTGCCACCTACCGCGACAACCCCGGCGCATTGCTGGTCGGGGCGTTCCATGACGGACAGCTGATCGGCGCCTCGACCTCCACCCCGATGGAGGACCACGCGCCAGAGTTCTCGGCGCCCTTCCGTGACCTTGGCCTGCAACCCGAAAGCATCCTCTACGGCGCCGAATCCGTGCTGCTGCGCCCCTACCGCGGCATCGGTCTTGGCCACCGCTTCATCGACCTGCGTGAGGCCCACGCCCGCGACCTGGGCCGCACCCACGTCGCCTTCTGCTCGGTCATCCGGCCCGACGACCACCCGGCCCGCCCTGCCTCGGCCCGCACCAACGACGCCTTCTGGCGCGGGCGGGGTTACGAGCCGCTGCCAGGCGTCGTCGCCCGCTTCAGCTGGAAAGACCTTGGCGACAGCATCGAGACGGAGAAGCCGCTGCAATTCTGGATGCGGCAGCTTTGATGTCGGTCACTTGACGTCAAGATGGATCGCCCGCCGGTAGGCCCGCTGGCCATAAAGCAGGGCTGACCCGTCGCCAGAAAGCCGGACGGCGCTTACCCTGCCGACGATGATGTGATGCGTCTCCCACAGAAGTGCGGTGGCGAGGCGGCATTCGAAACTGGCGGTGGACCCCGCAAGCAGCGGCTGGCCGATGTCTCCGGCCGACCAGGTCACCCGATCAAAGCGCTCGGCGCGGTCCGACGTGCTGCGACCGGCAAAGAGGTTCGCGACCTCCTGCTGATCCTCGGCCAAAAGGTTGGCGCAGAAGGCGCGGTTCTGCAGGATGGCGGTTGCCGCCGGGGATTGGCGGTTGATGCAGACCAGAAGCGATGGCTGTTCCCCATCCGCCGAGACCGAGGTCAGCGAGGAGACCGTGACGCCCGCGCGCCCGCCTTCGCCGTCAGTGGTGGCGACGGCGACGAAGGTAGCCGCGCGGCTCATGCCTTCGACGAAGGCGGCGCGGAGATCGGCGAACTCAGGCATCGGATTTCCCGGGGTACAGGCTGCACAAGTGGACCGGCTGGTCCTTGTTCAGATATAAGCCTGTATCGGGCCGAGAAAATGGCGGGCTGATCTGACGGAGCCAGATTTTCTAGCGCGCCATGGCCGATAGGCCGGCAGAAGCCATGTGGCCCCCCAAATCATCCAGGATCGGGCAGTCGGGTCGCTGGTCCCCGGCGCAGGAATGGACAAGGTGTTGCAGGGCCGCCTTCATCTCCTGCATCTCGCGGATGCGCGCCTCGAGCGCCTGGACCTGGGCCTCGGCCAGGTGCTTGACGTCGGCGCTGGCCCGGCTGCGATCCCGCCACAGGGCAAGAAGATCGGCGACCTTTTCCATGGGGAAGCCAAGGTCCCGCGCCCGGCGGACGAAGCGCAGGATCTGCACTTCCTTCGGGCCGTAGGTCCGGTAACCCGAAGACGTCCTGCCCGCCGGAGGGATCAGCCCGGTTTCCTCATAGTAGCGGATCATCTTTGCGGACACGCCGCTTGCGGCGGCGGCTTCACCGATGTTCATCATGCGCGTGCTCCATAGCGTTTCAGCCGCAAGGCGTTGGTCAGGACGAAGACGGAGGACATTGCCATCGCCCCCGCCGCCAGGACCGGAGACAGGAGGATGCCGAAGGCCGGGTAAAGGACCCCTGCCGCCACCGGGATCAGCGCCGCGTTGTAGGCGAAGGCCCAGAACAGGTTCTGCCGGATGTTCCGCATCGTCGCCCGGCTGAGGCCGATCGCATCCGCCAAGGCAGGCAGACGCCCCGAGATCAGCACCACATCCGCCGCCTCGATGGCGATGTCGGTGCCGGTGCCCATCGCGATGCCAACATCGGCTTCTGCCAGGGCAGGAGCGTCGTTGATCCCGTCACCCGCAAAGGCGAGCGCTCCCTCTGTCTTCAGCTTGCGGATCACCTCGACCTTGCCTTCCGGAGTGACCTCGGCCACCACCTCGTCGATACCAAGATCCCGCGCGATGGCCTTGGCGGTACGCGCATTGTCGCCCGAAATCATCGCCAGCTTCAGCCCCATCGCCTTCATCGCGGCAATGGCGGCCGGAGTTGTCGGCTTCACTGTATCGGCCACCGCCAGCAGGGCCACCAGCTTGCCGTCCCGTGCCGCGTAGAGCGGGCTTTCGCCCCGGTCGGCCAGCCGCTCGGCCTCGGATTCGAAGGCCGTGATGTCGATGCCCCGCCTGCCCATCTCGCTCGCGGAGCCCAGGGCGATCTCTGCGTCCCCGACCCGGGCCGAAACGCCGTGGCCGGGCTTGGCGAGGAACTTCTCGACCTTGGGCAGCGCCAGCCCTTCGGCTGCGGCCACGATGGCGCGGGCGACGGGATGTTCCGACTGCGCCTCGACCGCCGCAAGGACGGGCACGAGCGTTTCCTTCGTTTCGCCCGGCGCGGGCTGGAAGCTGGTCAGCACCGGCTTGCCTTCGGTCAGGGTGCCCGTCTTGTCGAAGGCGACAATTTGCACGCCCTGCAGCGCCTGCAACGCCTCGCCCTTGCGGAAGAGAACGCCCAGTTCCGCCCCCCGGCCCGTGCCGACCAGGATGGATACGGGCGTCGCCAGGCCCATCGCACAAGGACAGGCGATAATCAGGACCGCCACGGCATTCACCAGCGCCATCGGCAACGACGGCGCCGGGCCAAGGATCAGCCAGACCAGGAAGGTCGCCACCGCCAGCCCCATCACCGCGGGTACGAACCACAATGTCACTTTGTCGACCAGCGCCTGGATCGGCAGCTTGCCGCCCTGCGCCGCTTCGACCATCCGGATGATCCGCGACAGCATCGTATCGGCGCCGACTGCGACAGCTTCCATCACCAGCGCGCCGGTCTGGTTCACCGTGCCGCCGATCATCTTGTCGCCTGGATGCTTCTCGACCGGCAGGGGCTCACCGGTGACCATCGACTCGTCGATCCAGCTGGCACCCTCGGCCACCCGGCCGTCGACCGGCACGCGTTCCCCGGGCCGCAGTTCCAAAAGATCGCCGGGCCGCACTTCGGCCACCGGCACATCGCTGACGCCTTGCCCGCGCCGCAGGTGTGCGACGACGGGTTGCAGGCCGACCAGACGCTCGATGGCCCGCGATGAGCGGCCCTTGGCCCGCGCTTCCAGCAGCCGACCAAGCAGGATCAACGTCACGATCACTGCGGCCGCCTCGAAGTAGACGACCACCGAACCAGGGGGAAGCAAACCGGGCAGGAAGGTCGCAAGCGTCGAATAGGCCCAAGCCGCACCCGACCCGATGGCGACCAGCGAGGACATGTCCGGCGCGCCCTTCAGGAGGGCCGGGATCCCCTTCAGGAAGAAGCGTCGTCCGGGCCCGGCCAGAACCAGCGTGGTCAGCAGGAACTGGATCAGCCAGCTTGCGCCCTGGCCGATGGTCCCCAGGATGAAGTGGTGGAAGGCCGGAACCAGATGTGCGCCCATCTCAAGCACGAAGACCGGCAGGGTCAGGACGGCGGCCAGGATCAGGTCGCGCGTCAGGCCCTCGGCCTCGCGTTCGCGGCGTTCGGTCGGGGTCTCGGAGCCTGAAGAGGTGGCCATATGTGCCACGTACCCGGCACCCTTGATCGCCTGGATCAAGGCTGCGGGATCTACCGCACCTTCGATCCGGGCACTTTCCGTGGCGAGGTTCACATGGGCGAGGGTCACGCCCGGAACGGCTTTCAGCGCCCGTTCCACCCGTGCGACGCAGGATGCGCAGGTCATCCCTTCGATGGACAGTTCCTGCGTGCGGACGGGAACGTGGTAGCCCGCCTTCTCGACCGCACTGACAAGTGCGTCGGGCGGGGCTATGCCGGTGACCTCGGCCGTCTCGGTCGCCAGATTGACCGCAGCGGCGCTGACACCGGGAACGGCCTTCAGCGCACGTTCGACGCGACCGGCACAAGAGGCGCAGGTCATTCCGGTTATGTGCAGTGCAAGGGTGGTTTCGATGCGTGGGGCGGTCATGGTCCGATCCTCCTTGATTGGTCGGGACCTCCTTCATATGGACCTTCCCATGATTGGAAGGTCAAGCCCCTTGGCGATCTTTTTCTTGAATGCTGTCCGAAGCGGGCCAAGAAATCTGTTAAGTATATGTTTTTTATCACCTTTTCATAGATATCCCTAGCAACATCGACTGGCACATCAATCGAGTGTTCTTCTGAACCGCATGAGTGCCAACCCGGCAAGCACCACGACAAACACCACCAGCGCCGCCATGTGCTGCGCCACGGCGGAGGCGTCAGCGCCCTTCAGCATGATCGCGCGGATCAGCCGCAGGAAATGCGTCAATGGCAGCGCCTCGCCCAAGACTTGAGCCCAGCCCGGCATGCCACGGAACGGGAACATGAAGCCGGACAAAAGAAGCGAGGGCAGGAAGTAGAAGAAGGTCAGCTGCATCGCCTGCATCTGCGTCCGCGCCACGGTCGAGATCAGATAGCCCAGGATCACCAGCGCCAGCACGAACAGCCCCACCCCGGTCAGAAGGAGCGGCAGGCTTCCGATGAACGGGACCTGGAACAGAAGCTTCGCCACCGTCAGCACCACCGCGACCTGAACACCTCCGACCGCAAAGTAGGGAAGGATCTTGCCCAGCATCACTTCGGGCGGAGTGACCGGCATGGCGAGGAGGTTCTCCATCGTCCCGCGCTCGATCTCGCGGGTGAGCGCCATCGAGGTCATCATCACCATCGTCATCTGCAGGATCACCCCCAGCAGGCCAGGGACGATGTTGTATTGGGTGATGCCCTCGGGATTGTAGCGGCGGTGGACCGTGACCTGCAGTTGCGAGGCCGCCCGGGCCAGCGCCTCGACCTCGCCCCCGGTCTCGCGCAGAAGCGCGTCAGCAGCGACAGTGCCCAGCGTGGAAATCGCGCCCGAGGCGACAGCGGGATCAGTCGCATCCGCCTCGATCAGGATCTGCGGATGATCGCCCCGCATCACGCGGTGCCCCAGGTCGGACGGCACTGTGACGACAAAGCTTACATCCCCTCGCGCGATCAGGAACTCGGCTTCGGCCGCGGTGATGCCGACATGGGTGAAGCGGTAGTATCCCGTCGTCTCCAGCGCGCTGACCATCGCGCGGGTAAAGCGGTCCTGCGTCGGCGCGACCAGGGCCGAGGGCAGGCCCTTGGGGTCGCTGTTGATGGCAAAGCCGAACAGCATCAGCTGCATCAGCGGCACACCGATCATCATCGCGAACGTGAGCCGGTCACGGCGCATCTGGATCACCTCCTTGGTGATCAGCGCCCAGAGGCGACCCAGCGAGAAGTAGCGGCCAAGCCTCATGCAGCGTTGTCCTGCGCTTCGCCCATCAGCTGGATGAACACGTCCTCCAGACTGGACGCCGCTTCGGAAAGCTGCGTGCCGGTCAGCCCCGCGATCTCGGTGGCCGAGCGCATCAACGCCCCGCGATCCCGGCCGATGACATGCAGCGTCGGGCCATAGGCGGCGACCTGGTCAACCCCCGGCATCCCCCGCAACCGGCGCGCGGCCTCTGCCACACCCGGACCTTCCAGGACCACCGTGGCAAGGCCTGCGTCCCGCACCATCTCGGCCACCGTGCCGCGCGCGATCAGTTTCCCATAGGCGATGTAGTTGATCTTGTGGCACCTTTCGGCTTCGTCCATGTAGTGGGTGGACACCAGAACGGTCAACCCTCCGGCGGCCAGCTGGTGGATCTCATCCCAGAACTCGCGCCGGGCCTTGGGGTCGACACCTGCGGTGGGCTCGTCCAACATCAGAAGTCGCGGGCGGTGCATGATGCAGGCGGCCAGTGCCAGCCGCTGCTTCCAGCCGCCCGACAAGGATCCCGCCAGCTGCCCCTTGCGCGAGGTCAGCCCCAGATCCGCGAGCGTGTTCGCCACAGCCTGCCGGGGCGTGTCCAGCCCGTAGAGGCCCGCGACAAAGTTCAGGTTCTCCTCGATCGTCAGGTCTTCGTAGAAGGAAAAGCGCTGGGTCATATAACCGACCTCGCGCTTGATCGCCGCCCCCTCGCGCCGGATGTCATACCCGAGCACCCGGCCTTCGCCCGCGTCGGGGGTCAGAAGGCCGCACATCAGCCGGATCGTCGTCGTCTTGCCCGACCCGTTCGGCCCCAGAAACCCCGCGATCTCGCCGGTCTGGACCTCCATCGACACATGGTCGACCACCGTGCGGTCGCCAAAGCGCTTTACGAGGTCCTTGACGACGATGGCGGGGGCCTCGGTCATCCGCCGACCGCTGCCAGATCGACATCGACGATCTGGCCCGGTTTCAGGACCGTCCCGTCCGAGGGCCGCGCCTCGATCAGGTAAACCAGCTTCTGCCGGCTATCGACCGAGTAGATCACCGGCGGAGTGAACTCCGGCCCGTCGGCGATGTAGCTGACCGTGGCGGTCAGGCCCGGCGGGCAAGTGTCGCAGCGCACATCCAGAAGATCGCCGGGCGCGACGCGTGCCAGATCGGCCTCGGGCAGATACAGCCGCAACCGGACCGCGCCGTCGGGCAAAAGGGACAGGATCGGCTGACCGGCCACGGCAATCTCGCCCGGACGGCGGATGATGTCGGTCACCACCCCAGCCGCTGGGGCGACCAGCGCGCGCTTGTCCAGCTGCCACACCGCATGGTCGCGCGCTGCTGTCGCCTCACGCAGGGCGGCTTCGGCGGCGGCGATTTCGCCTTCGCGGGCGGGGAGGCGGGCTACGGCGAGATTGGCCTCGATCTCGGCCACCCGCGCTTCGGCAACTTCGGCAGCCGTGGCCGCATCGTCGCGCTGGGTCTCGGTCGCGACGCCGCGTGCGGCCAGTCCGATCAACCGGTCGGCATTGCGCCGAGCCTCGCCTGCCTGCGCCGTGGCCGAAGCAAGAGCTGCCTCGATCACCCTTATCTCCTCGGGACGCCTGCCTTGCCGCAGGTTCGCAACCTGGCTTTCCGCCCGCGACAACGCTGCCTCGGTCTGGGCCAGAGTGATCTCGGCATCGCGCTTTTCCAGTGTGACCAGTGCTTGGCCCTGACCTACCCGTTCCCCCGCCGCAACCGACAGCTCCAGCACCTGCGCCGTCGAGACTGAGGCGATCTGCACGTATTCCCCTTCGACATAGCCGGTGGCCAACGGCATCGGGGGCGTGCAGCTGGCGAACAGGGCCGAAAGAAGCGGAACAGCGCAGAAGTCCATTTCATTTCCCCTTTTCGGCCGCCAGCATCGCGTCGAGATTGCAGATGATGCGATCGGTTATCTTTTGGATTTCGGCGGGTCCGACGTCTGCCCAGCCCATCCTGCGACTGACGATCGACTGCCCGATCCGGAAGTACATGAGTTGGCCGATAAGCGTGAAAACAGCGAGCTTCACGGTCTCATCCTCGGCCTCTGTGCCCGTCGCTCGTGCCCAGAGATCGCAAAGCTTGCGGTGCATCGGCTCGGCAAAGCCACGGTACACAATATCGATTCCCGGCCCGTCCTCGGCCAGTTCGCGCAGCATGAAGGGAACCAGCTCGCTTGCCCCCTCGGCCCCCGAGAGTAAGGCGACCATCGCGCGAATGATCGCGCGCAGTTCGTCACGCGCGCCATCTGGGCTGGCGTCCGGGCCGACCGGGCGCGCGCCCATTGCGGCGCCCATCCGACGGCCGAACTCCTCGGCGCAAGCCACACGCAAGCCGTCCTTGCCGCCGAAATGGTAGGCAATCGCGGCGATGTTTGCATCGGCCTCGTTGGCCAGCTGCCGGACTGAAGTTGCCGTGAACCCCTGCCGCCCAAACAGCCGGATACCGGCAAGTATCAGCGCCTGACGGGTCCCCTTTGGGGCGGGAAGACTTGGGGTTTCCATGCAAGCATTTTAAACAAACGTTTGAATGAACTCAAGTGGCAAAGCGCTGCCTTCATCCGGGGTTTGCGACTCTGTCGCAGTAGCGTAGCTTTTATCTGTGATCTGGGTCCTGAACTTATGCAGAAGACGAAAGAAGACCTCCTGGGTGACAGCGCAAGCGCTTCTGAACCTGGTGCCGGGTTGTCCGATCAGATCGTTGCCTTCATCGAAAGCGGGGGCAGCATTGTCATGGGCGTGGCAGGCCCAGGCGGGCAGGCGCGACCTGGCAGAGCGCTTGCCGCACGGGTCATTCGGGACGGGACGATCCGCCTGATCTATCCCGAGGAAGGTAACGCCGCCATCACTGCATCCGCCCAACTGGGGGGTCCTATCGCGGTGACCTTCAGTGCGCCGGTCTCGCATCGCACGGTCCAGATCAAGGGCTTCTTCTCCAGAACGGAAGCGCTGGAAGCAGAGGACGAAGACTGTCTACGGCGGCAGACCGACGCTTTTGCCCTAACCCTCGCTGCTGTTGGCGAGCCCCCACGGTTCGTGCAAGCTTTCTGCGACTACCGGTTGTCACCCTTGCGCGTCCTGAGTTTTCAAGCACAGGAGGCTTTTGAACAGACCCCGGGGCCGGGTGCGGGACGGTCGCTATGATCGGCCAGCCAGTTGCTGGTGTCGGGACTGAGAATGAAGCCGTTACGCTGGACGCGATCCGGGACTGCTTCGAAGGCATCGTCCCCGCCACACTTGCGACCATCGACCCCGCCGGCATCCCGAACGTGTCGTTCATCAGTCAGGTCCAGTATGTCGATCCCGGCCGAATTGCGCTGAGCTACCAATTCTTCAACAAGACACGCCGCAACATCCTCTCTACCCGTCAAGCCACGGTGGAAGTGATCGATCCGCTGACTGTGGCCTTCTACCAGCTCGACCTCGACTTCGAGACGACCGAATCCAAAGGTCCGATCTTCGAGACGATGAAGGCCCGTCTGGCCGGGATAGCGTCGCACACCGGGATGGAAGGTGTCTTCCGGCTGATGGGGGCGGATATCTTCCGGGTCCGTGCTGTCCGCTGCGTGGTGCCGCCCCGCCTTGCGCGCCCGCAGCCTCCGGTACCCGCCCTTCCGGCATTGCGGCGCGTCCTAAACGACATGGCCCGCGCCACGGCGCTGGGAGAGTTGTATGATCTGACCCTCGACGCCATCGCGCGGCATCTGGGCATTACCAACTTGATGATCCTGGTTCCCGACGAAACGCGAGGCGCATTGGATGCGGTCGCGACCTGGGGCTATTCCGCCTCGGGCATCGGGGCAGAGGTGCGGTTCGGCGACGGCGTGATTGGCGTGGCGGCCCGTGAGAAAGTTGCAATCCGCATTGATCACATGTCTTCCGCTTACCTTTACGGCAGCGCGGTGCGCGACCAGGTTCTGGCAGAGGCTGGGCACAAAACCCAGGAGAGTCGGCTTGTTCCGTTCCCGGGTCTGTCTCGGCCGGAAAGCCAGATTGCATTGCCGATGCTTTGGCAGTGCCAGCTTACCGGGGTACTTTTTGCAGAAAGCCCCCTGCCGCTGCGCTTCGGGCATCGGGAAGAGGACATTCTGGATTGCATCGCCTTGGCGCTGGCCGCCAGCGCTGCCGCCCTTGCGGCTGAGGAAGAGGCACCGCCGCTTTCGGCATCACTAGCGCAGAGCCGCCACAGCGATACGCTTTCTTTGCGCCATTACGCTGCCGATGACAGCGTATTTGCGGGAAGCGACTATGTCATCAAGGGCGTTGCGGGGGCGATCCTGTGGAAGCTGGTCCGGGCGCATGTCGCCTCGGGCGCAAGCGAGTTCACCAACCGTGAGCTTCGCCTGTCATCCGAGCTGCGCCTGCCGTCACACGCCGAGAATCTGGAGGCGCGGCTTGTGCTTCTGGAGCGGCGGCTTCGCGAAAAGGCCCTACCGATCCGGATCGAGAAAGCTGGCCGAGGTCGGTTCCGACTGGACGTCAGGGCCAACCTTGCCCTGCAGGAAGAGTGATCTTTCAAACCGCTTTTGGCAGTTAAGAGCCTTTTAAGATTCCCTGCCGAAACACTTAGCGAGACCTCCACAGCATCGCACAGTAGATGTGCAGCCGTTCAACCGAACACCGCGATGCGGATCAGACGGCCAGCAAACCGGCACCCGAGGGGTCGCACGGCGCAGCACTGCCCTTTCGCGATGCTCACGGACCCCCGACCCCGAAAGGGGCTTAGTTTCAGTAACTTGGCCGGAGTTTTGCCGGCATCGACACATAGCAACAAGGAACTAGACCATGCATATCGAAGATCTCCGCATTCAGATCGGCGGCGACGTCATCGCCGAGGGAGAGGCGGGTTTCACCGACGCGCACGAGGGGTTCGTCTGGAACGGCCGGAAGCCGCAGGCGACCCCTCGGGTGATCATCCGCGCGACCTCCACCGCCGATGTCCAGGCCGCCGTCCGCTACGCAGCCGCCAACGGTTACCGCGTCTCAGCCCGGTCGGGCGGGCACAACTGGTCGGGCATCGCGCTGCAGGATGGCGTGGCCCTTGACCTCTCGGCACTTAACGCCGTGTCCATCAACCGCCTCGCCCGCGTTGCGGAAGTCGGACCCGCCGTCAAGAATCTTGACCTGTCTGTCGTCCTGACCGCCGAAGGACTCGCCTTCCCGGTCGGCCATTGCGGCGACGTGGCGATGGGCGGCTACCTTATTGGCGGCGGCTTCGGCTGGAACGAGGGCACCTGGGGCCCCGCTTGCCACCTGATCGAAAAGGCCGAGGTCGTACTGGCCGATGGTAGCGCCGTCATGGTCAGCGCCACCGAACATGCGGACATTTTTTGGGCTCTGCGCGGCGCTGGGCCGCTGTTCTTTGGCGTTGTCACCCGCTTCTGGCTCCGCCTGATGCCGCTGCCGCCCGCGATGGCCGTCACGACCTGGACCTACCCGTTGGCCCGCACCGCCGAGGTCACCGCCAGCCTCAAGCGGCTTGCCAATGTCCTGCCGAGCTACGCCGAGGTCTCGCTCTCTCTCGCCGCCGCCCCGCCGCACCTGGGTCTAGGAGAGGCCAAGTTCGCCACCGTGATCCTGTCGGTCTATGGTGGCTCGCTGACCGAGATCACCGGCATTGCCCGCAATGTCGGCGACCTTCTGCCCGAAGCCCCGCTCACCACGATGCCGGTCACGCCCTTCGACTTCGCAACCCTCTACAGTATCGTCGACCAAAGCTTCCCCGACGGCGCGCGATACGGCGTCGACTGCCTGTGGAGCCAGGACGCCGACACGACCTTCGCTGGACTCGCCCGCATGGTGGCCGAGGCACCCTCGCCGATGTCGAACGCAATCGGCGTGATCTATGGCCGCAACTCGGCCTTGGCGCGCGATCTGCCGGACGCCGCCCTGTCGGTCATCGGTCCGGTTTGCGGGATCGTGCACGGCACCTGGACCAACCCGCAGGATGACACGGCGAACCTTGCCTGGCTGCGCGACGGGATGGACCAGCTGTCCCCTGTCATCATTGGCCGCTATGTCGGCCACGCCGATCTTGCCCGCCCCGGCTGGATGGACGACTGTCACACTGCCCACGCGCGTGAACGGATCATCGCGCTAGCGCGGACGTACGACCCGCAGGGAATCTTCGCAGGCCGTCACGTGCGCGATGCAGTGGTGCCCCAGTCCCCTGCTCTGGCTGCTGAATAAGGAACCTGAGACATGACCAAACACCTCAAACCCGCCCGTCAGCCCGAACTTCTCGCCACCGCAATCTCTCTCTTCTTGGCGGTCCTCATGCCAGGCACCTCGCGCGCAGACGAGGCGCAGGTCGAACGCGGCCGCTACCTCGTCCAGATCGCCGGTTGCAGCGACTGCCACACGCCCGGCCACTTCCTTGGCCAGCCCGACACAACCCGCTTCCTCGGCGGCTCGGACGTGGGGTTCGAGGTTCCCGGCGTCGGCATCGTCTACGGCCCGAACCTGACCCCGGACCCGACCGGCCTTGGCTCCTGGTCCACCGACGAGATCGTCACAGCGATCCGCACCGGCGCCACGCCCGATGGCCGCGGGCTGATCCCGGTGATGCCTTGGCCAAACCTCTCGGCCCTCAGCGACGAGGATGCCTATGCCATCGCAGCCTACCTCAAGTCGCTTGAACCGGTGTCAAACGATGTCCCCGGCCCGGTCCCACCCGGCGACCCCGCGCCTTCCTTCGTGATGCGTGTGGTGCCGCCAGGAGGATGAGAGCGACACGGCCCGCGCGCGTTCCTGTTACCGCGGGCCGTGGTCCTTCGACTTTTCGCCCTTCTCGCCATTTTGGGTGCGCTTGGCCGACAACGGTCGTTCGGCGCGCGGTTGATCGCCGGCAACCTTTGCATGACCGATCCGCGCGCCAAGACTGCCCGTCGGGTGATTGCCCCGGCGCGCTGAGGCGCTAGTGCACATCCGTCTATCGCAGCCGGATCGCCCGACGACCCAGTGCACTGATTGAAACGGCAACCAGGATGATCGCCCCCACGAGGACCTGCCGAATGTAGCTGTCGACCTGCAGCTGGGTCAGCCCGTTTTCCATGACGCCCAAGGTGACCACCCCAGCAACAGTGGCCAGCACGTTGGGCTGCCCGTCGCGCGTGATCGTCATCCCGAGGAACACAGCGGCAATCGCGGTCAGCATCAGCCCGTCACCTTGCACCGGATTGGCCGAGGCGACGCGCGAGGCATACATGAGTCCGGCAAGCGCAGCACCCATACCCGTGAAGGCGAAGGCCGACAGTCGCAGCTGCGCGACTTTGACCCCCGCCAACCGTGCGGCATCGGCATTCCCGCCAATGGCATAAAGCCTGCGACCATAGGTCGTGTGCTCCAGCACAATCCAGACGAGAATGGTCACCACCGCCGCGACCACCGTAAGGGCGGGCAGCAGGACCGGGTTCTCGCCCCAGGTCCCCAGGGGCACGCCGGAGCGGGCGAAATCGGCGAACCCCTGCGGAATGTCACGTCCGAAGATGGTCTTGCCACCAGAGATCAGAAAGGCCGCACCCGAGAACATGGTCATGGTCGCCAGCGTGGCGACGAAAGGCAGGATACCGACCACGCTGACCAGAAAGCCGTTGGCCAACCCGCCCAGAAGCCCGACGGCCAGCGCCGCCGCCAGTGCGACCGGGACCGGCAGTCCCTGCGTGAAAAGGACCGCCGCGACCACCCCGGACAGCGAGGCCATTGCACCCACCGACAGATCGAAGTCTCCCATCACCATGACCACGGTCATCGTGACGCCCACCACGATCAGCATCGACAGTTGCTGGCTGATGTTCAGCCAGTTGCGCAGGGTCATGAAGGTGTCGGGGAGTGCGATCCAGAAGAAGACCACGATGGCCGACATGCCGATCAACGACCCGTAATGCCGCAGGAACGTTGCCATGGGTTCAGCTTTCCTTCTGGTAGCAGGCCGTCAACAGGGCCGCTTCTGTTAACCCTGCGGCAGGCAGTATCTGCGATATGCGCCCGGCGGTGAGGATGGCGATCCGGTCCGACAACCCGATCAGCTCGGGCAGGTCCGAGGACACAACGATGACCGCCGTACCCTTCGCCGCAAGGTCGCGGATCAGCGCATATATGTCGAACTTCGCACCGACATCGACACCCCGCGTCGGCTCGTCCAGCAGGAGGACCGCAGGATCACCGGCCAAAGCGCGCGCAAACAGAACCTTCTGCTGGTTGCCACCCGACAACTCGGCAATCGGCTGGTCTGGTCCCGATGCCTTCAATCGCACGTCCTGAGCGAGGCGGCGCACGAGCCTGTCTGTCTTGCGACGCTGAAGGAAACCAAAGTTAGACAGGCGCGACAAATGCGGAAGCGCAACCGTCTCGGCCAGCGCGCGGCGTGGCATCACGCCTTCGGTCCGTCGTTCGGGGGGAACATAGGCCAGCCCTTGGGCCCAGGCCCCGGCGGGGTTGGCCGCCAAGGGCACCCCTCGCAGATGAAGCTCTCCCGCCCGCGGCACCGCACCGATCAGCGCCCGCAGCAGGACCTCCCGGCCCGAGCCGGACAGTCCGGCCACGCCCAGCACCTCTCCTTGCGCCACTTCGAAGGACACGGGTCCCAGTCCCACGGACCGCAGATCCTGCACCGATAGCGCCAGAACGCCCGAGGTCGCCGCCCGGCGGGGAAAGAGGTCCGCCATGTCGCGCCCGGTCATGTCGTGGATGATCTCGTCCCGGCTGGTCGCCGCCCGGTCACGGGTCGCCACATGCGCACCGTCGCGCAGGACGGTGATCCGGTCGGCGAGGTGCATCACCTCATCCATGCGGTGCGAGACATAAAGGACCGCCGCCCCCGCCGCCTTCAGCGCGGCGATAGCCTGGAACAGACGCTCCGCTTCGGCTCCGGTCAGGGCGGCGGTCGGTTCGTCCATCACATAGGCCCAGGGGGCGTCGCCATCGTCCAGCAAGGTCGCCGCGATCCGCACCAGCATCTGGTCGCCCGGCCCCAGCGACCCCATTCCCGACCATACGTCGATATGCGAGGCCCCCAACCGCCCAAGTGCCGCCGCAGCAGCATCACGTAGCTTTGCCCAGTGGACAAGCCCAAGGCGCTGCGGATAGGGCCGCGACAGGTGCATGTTCTCGGCCACGCTCAGCGCCGGAACGACATGGTTCTCCTGATGCAGGAACCGGAACCCCGCCGCCTTGGCCAGGGCCGGAGAGCCGAGCCGCAAAGCCACGCCGTCCAGCGCCACCTCGCCCGCATCGGCGCTGTCCAGCCCGGCAAGGATACGGATCAGGGTGCTTTTGCCGGCACCGTTCTCGCCCATCAGGGCGTGGACCTCGCCGCCGCGCAACGACAACTCAGCGCCATTCAGCGCCCGAGCGGAACCGAAGGTCTTCACGATACCCGATAGGCGCAATTCCGGCATGGGAGGGGGGCTGGGGGCGGCGCGAACCGCCCCGTCGTCCTTAGTCCTTTGCGTTGGCGCTGGTGATCAGCTTGGTCGGGACATAGATCACGTTGGACTTGAGCGTCTCTCCGCCCAGCACCCGCGCCACGGTGTCCGCCGTCGTGGCGCCGATGCCCTGGAAGTCCTGCGCGACCGAGGCTTCGAAGTTCCCGCCTGCCGCGATGGCGTCCCGCGCCTGCGGATTGGCGTCGATCCCGGTGATGACGATCCCTTCGCCCTGCCGTCCTGCTGCCTCGATGGCCTGCAGCGCCCCCAGCGCTGGCTGGTCCCAGGCCGCCCAGACAGCCTTGATGCTGCCGGGTTCGGGGTTTGCGGCCAGGATCGCCTCCATCTTGGCGCGGCTGTCGGCAATGCCGCCGTCGGAAACGTCGGGCGTCACGCGGTCAAGCACGGTGATGTCCGGATGGTTCTTGAAGACCGCATCGGCAATCGCGCCGCGCACCTGGACCGGCGGGAAGGCGTCGAAGACGAACATCACCACGTTGCCCGCGCCGCCGATGCGGTTCGCCACATAGACCGAGGTTTCCGCCGCCATCGCGTAGCCGTTCGAGGTGATGTTGGCCTTGATCCGGTGATCGGCGCCTGCGTCCATGCCAAAGACCGGAATATTTGCCGCCACCGCGGCGTCCAGCCCCGCGCCCACCTGCGCCGGATCGACGTTCAGAACGATGGCATTGACGCCCTGTGCCGAGACGTCCTCCATCCGGCTGATCACTGCCGCCACGTCACCGGCCGTGTCGATGACGTTCACTTCCCAGCCAAGTTCCTTCGCGCGTGCCTGAAAGGCTTCGACGTAGAACTGCGTTCCGGGCTGCGACAGGTACGGCGTGATCACCGCGATCTTCTCGCCCTCGGCGAATGCAGCGCTGCCGGCAGTTGCCAGTGCGGTCGCCAGCGTCATCCCCGCGATGCGCCCGAACGTGCGCCGTGTGATAGCGGTCATTTCCAGTAACTCCCCCTGCATTTCTCATGCTTGCAGCGGAATGATTGTCAGGCCAGTCTCGCCGCGTCCAGAGGTTTTGCTTGCCACAACCGGACCTGTACGCTGGAGGAACCGTGTCCACCTCGAATCTGATCGGCATCGACATCGGCACCACATCGGTGAAGGCCGTGATGATCAACAAGTCAGGACAGCGCGTGGCCGAGTTTTCCGCACGGCACCCGACGCAGAGGCCGGCTGCGGGTATGGTCGAACAGGATCCCGACGACTGGCTTCGGCTTGTCCGGGCGGCGCTGGAGCAGTTTGCACCGCATGGCTCTGCCGCCGCCCTGTGCCTGACATCACAGGTCAACACGCATGTCTTCACCGACGCCGCGCTGAACGTGCTTCATCCCGCCATCGTCTGGCAGGATGGCCGGGCCGCCGAGGCAGGAGCGGCGCTCGACCGCGCCGTGACGACCGAGGACAAGATCGCCTGGCTCGGCGCGCCGATCCCGATCGATGCCAGCCACGCGCTGGCCCGCATGGCCTGGATGCAAGCCGCTCGGCCCGAGCTATGGGACCGGACAGCGCATGTCCTCTTGCCGCGGGACTGGGTTCTGGCGCGGCTTACCGGCGTTGTGGTGACCGACCCGATCTCGTCGGTGGGCCTGGTGACGCCTGGCTTCGCCTATGCGGATGATTTGATTGCAAGGCTTGGTGGCGCGGCGCAGCGTCTTGCGCTGCTTGCTGATCCCTTCTCTGTCGTGGGACAGATCAGCGCGCAGTGGCCGTTTGCAGGCACCCCTGTGGTGCTGGGCGTCATGGATGCCTGGGCCAGTCTTTTCGGCCTTGGCGTTGCGCAAGAGGGCGAGGCTTTCTATCTTTCCGGAACCTCCGACGTGCTGGGGATCATGTCGGCAGACCTATTTCCTCAGCCGGGCATCATAACGTTTCCGGACTGGCGCGGCCTTCGCCTGCACGCGGCCCCGACGCAGTCAGGAGGAGCATCGCTTGATTGGGCAGCCCGGCTTTTGGGTCGCTCTGCCCAGGACCTTGCCACGATGAACATTTCGATGACCGACGACGCGCCCTTGTTCCTGCCGCACCTCCAGGGAGAACGGGCGCCGCTCTGGGACGCGGCCTCTCGGGGCGGCTTTGCGGGTCTGACCGCCAGTCACGGCCCGGTCGAAATGGCAGCCTCAATTCTGGAAGGTGTCGCCTTCTCCGCCCGCCTGGCGTTCGAGGCGCTGGAGCGTTCGGCTGGCGCGCAGCCGGCGATCCTTCGGGCAGGCGGGGGTGGATTTGCGTCGGACACCTGGGCGCAACTGCGCGCTGACGTGCTTGGCCGGCCGATCCAGCGGGTCGAAGGCAACGATCCGGGGGCTATTGGCGCAGCCGTGATGGCGGGGGTTGGCGTGGGTGCCATGTCCGATCTTGCCTCGGCTTCCAAAGCACTTGTGAAAGGTGACCGGGTGTTCCGCCCGCGCCAGACGGAAAGCAAACGCGCCGACACCCGCTATGCCCTTTGGCGCGACCTTTATGGGGCCCTGCGTCCAATCAACCACGCCTTGAGTGCTTTGGGATAAGGAGGCACGGGACGAACGGCGTCATTATGGTTCGTGACACAACAATTCGTGCGGCTCCAGAGGGCTGGATGGGTGACAGTTGAGTTTCGAGTCACTGCGGTCGTCCCAGCCCACCCGTTCACGACGGAATTCCAGCACTCGAGGTCAAAACGGCGCGCGTGTTCGACTTCGATGTCGTCCAGCTTGCCGGACTGGGTTCAGTCGGTAATGGGCATCTCCGGGATCGTCATGCGTCAGGTGCTGGCGCGGGCGTTGGCTTTGGCTTTCCGGCGCCGGTAGCGCTCGTTCATCCGCGCTTCGCCGTCCTTCGAGCCGTCGTGGAAGGTGCCGAACCAGCGATCCAGCGGGATCAGCCCGTCGCCGTAGTTCACCTCGAAGTACTTGTGGTGCAGGTAGTGGATGAAGGCATGGCTCTCCATCGCCCTGTCCTCGGAGAGCTCGACCTTGTCGAAACCGATATGCCCGACCACCGCGCCGAAGCCCGCATAATGCAGTTGGTAGATCGCCAGAAGCGGATGCGACGGGATCACGAAGTGGTAAGCGGCGGTGGCGAAATACAGAAGATGTTCGACCGGATGCATCGACAGTGAGGACCAGGGCGATGGGTTGACCGAGTTGTGGTGCACCGAATGAACCCATTTGTAGAGGAAAGGCGTGTGGATCAGCCGGTGGATGCAGAAGAAGTGGAACTCGTGGATCACCGGCAGGACCAGCCAGACCGCCGCCAGGTACCAGGGGTTGTCGGCCAGGCTGACCCAGGGGCCGACGTCGTTGGCCCAAGCCCAAAGGACCAGCACTTCCCAGGCGGTCCAGATCGGCACGCCGGTGCCGAAGGCACGGATCATGCCGTCCAGGGTCTGGCTCTGGAACAGGAAGGCTTGCGATTTGTGGTCGGCGGGCCACTTGGCGTTGTACTTGAAACGGGTGCCCTGGGCGCGGCGCATGTAGAGATGCAACTCCAGCGCGCCGTAGAACAGGAAGACCGCGATGGCATTGACCGCGAAAAGCCATAGGACCCAGCCCCAGGCCAGCGTGGTCATCGCCGCCTTCTCGGGCACGATCCAGGCCCACCAGGCCGCAGCCGTCGCCAACCAGAGCACGTTCCAGGGCAGGAAATAGCCGGGCAGCCATTTCAGAAGGGCCAGCGGCCGGGGCGGAAAGGCAAAAAGCGGCGCATGCCGCGCGGGCTCGTTCGGCGTGTAGTCGCCGCGCTTGTTATGGGTTCCGAACTCCGTGTCGTCCATTCTCGCCTTCTCCTCTCCACGGGCCGAGCGACGTGCGACCCGATGGTTTCTTGCCCTTGGGAGATCTTCCCGCAAGAAGGTCCGGAATGACCGGGCCAAGGGCAGAAGACCGCCCTGCGTCCAGCCATCGTATCGTTTGGTATCCGCCTCGTCCCCCGCAAGGCGGTTCTGTCTTCCGACCGGTCTCAGTCGACTGGATATCGATGCAGAAGTGGTGCGGCCATTCCAGCGTTTCAGCAAACGGAATAGGCATTCCGCAACAATCAATGTATCATTTTGCATCAACTTCCACTCCGTCGACCAATGCGGCCGCACGACCTAGGGCGGTGGTGACGCAAACTGATCGACCGAGTGATCCGCACCATCCTTAAGCGTCCAGCGTCGATCCGCGGCGGCCTAATCGCCCGTTGCGAAGGATGGCAGATTGAATCGGGTGTAGACGCCAAAATCGAGATGCTGCACGTCCTTGCCAGTACCCTGCTCTGTCCCCGCCGCCATTCGCAGCGCTGCGCTCAGCAAGTCGCGAGGGACACCGGCAATGGCAAAGTCCATCGCACCTGACCGCAATAGCGGCGCCGTCACAGGGTTCACCTCATGGCCCACGACCAGGATGTCCGCCGCACGCCCCGCCGCCTTCAGCGCGTCAACCATGCCCCCGTTGCCACCGCCAACGTTGTAAATCGCGCCAAGCGCCGGGTACTCTGCCAAAAGCCGGTTCACTGCTTTCCGCGTCAGGTCGGCGCTGTCCTCTCCCTGCGCCTCGCCAGAGATAACGACCCGCGGAAAATGCGCACGAAGTCCGGTACGAAAGCCGATTTCGCGATCTTCGTGACAACGGAAGGCGATATTCCCCAGCACGACCCCCACTGTCGTCGGCCGGTCGCCCAGCATTCGGCCGATCAGGAACGCCGCCGTCTGCCCGGCTGAACGGTCGTCCAGCCCCACGAAGCCATCCCGTGCCACCGGCGGCAAGTCCGAGACAAGCGCAATCACCCGCTTGCCCTTGACCCGCGCATTCGCCAGGACTGTGACCAACCGGTCAGAGTTCTTCGCGGTCAGGATCAGGGGTCGCGAGACGTCGCGGCACAGTGCTTCGACGCAGCGCAGGACCCCGGTCTCGTCCGCCAGATGCAGGTCGTGGAATGCGCCCTGCGCAGCACTGGCACCCCAAGCGGCACGCATCTGGCCCATCAAGCCGCGCCCCACCCGCAGCGCGATGTCGGCAATCAGCGGTTTCGGCGGCTTCTTTCCCCCCGACCGCAACTTGGCCAGTGTCTCCTCGACAACGGCCCTTGTGCGGTCGTGCACTTTGTCACGACCGTTCAGGACCCGATCCACCGTCGCCCGCGACAGGCCGGTCTCTCGCATGATATCGGCCACACTTAAGCGGCGCATGGGACCCTCGGGCGGGATGGATGATGCATTCTGCAGATCGATGCTTCAACCTCCCTGCATCGGCAAGCGGTCAAAGTCGCACAGCACCCGTCCTGAATGCCTCAAGATGAGCCTTATCCATCCAGATCTCGTCGTTGGGTCGAGATAGCCTCCGGACCTGACATCCTCGGCAAAGGCGCGGAAGGCAGCGACGCGCTTCTCCTGCAGATCGGCGCGAAGCCAGCGCGTGCTTCTGTTCGGCTGGATCATCACTCTACCAATCCCCATCATGATCTGGGCAGCACCTAACTGGGGCTGGATCGTTGCCGCGACAGTGTTGCTTGGCATAAATCAAGGCCTTTGCTGGTCGATGACCCAGACCTCGACACTCGACATCACACGCGCCGACCAGCGCGGGCTCACGATGGGGTTGAACGAGTTTGCAGGTTATGTCGGCGTGGCCCTAGCAGGTGTCCTTACCGCTTATGCAGCAGAAGCGTTTGGTGCTCGGCTCGGCCTGCTGATCTTCGAGATGGCTGTGATCTTGCTGGCCATGTTTTTGACTGAGGTTTGGATCAGGGACACCCTGCCTTGGGCAAAGGCCGAAACTGTGGCGCATAAGACTGCTCCCCCGAAGTTCCAGCCGCGCTATCCGAAGGGCGTGTCAGATCACCCGAACACAAAAGAAGTCTTTGCCCTGATGACATGGCGCGATCAACGGCTGGCCGCCCTTTCGCGGGCAGGTCTGGTCGAGAAATTCATCGATGCGCTGGTCTGGGTGATCCTGCCCGTCTACCTGACAAGCAAGGGCGCCAGCCTGACACAGATGGGCTGGATCGTCGGAGTCTTCGGCTTCGTATGGAGCGGGTCACAACTTGTCACAGGGCGTCTGTCCAACCATGTCGGGCGCTTTTGGCCGAGCATGATAGGCATGTGGATCTGCGGGGCGGGCGTTGCGTTGATCGCGATGGGTGGTTCTGCCCTTTGGTGGGCATTATCCGCGGGGATCGCTGGGTTCGGGATGGCACTGCTGTATCCAAACCTCAGCGCGGCGGTTGCAGATATCACGCCTCCTGCTTGGCGTGGGTCGGCCATCGGCATTTACCGCTTCTGGCGGGACTTGGGTTACGGAATCGGGGCGCTTGGTCTCGGACTTGCTGCCCATCTAGCAGGGGCGCTGGAGGCGGCGTTCTGGTTCGTCGCAGTATCGATGTTCATATCGGGGGCGGTTCTTTACTTTTGGGGTGAAGAAACGCATCCACGCCTCAACCCGGAGCATTCTGCGATACGGGGGGGTGAACCAGAAATGAGCGCAAAATGAACGCGGATTGGATCGAGCAGTTTCCTGGACTATCCCGGTTAGAGCCGGCGATCAGGGACGTGCTCACCCGCAAGAGTTCGATCGTCACGGTGCGTGAAGGCTCTGTGATCTTCGGTCCAGGCAAGTCGCCAGAAAACCTGCTCCTTCTCCTCGATGGTCGGGTCAGGGTGCAGCAGGTTTCAGAGGCCGGTCGCGAGATTGTTCTTTACAGAGTTGAGGCAGGACAAAGCTGCGTGCTGACCACGGCCTGCCTGCTGGCGCATGAAGGCTATTCCGCTGAAGGGATCGCCGAGACCGATGTGCGTGCGGTCGCCATCCCTCGGACCGTCTTCGATGATCTGATTGCCCAGTCCGTCACTTTCCGCACTTTCATCTTCACAGCCTATTCCAAGCGCATCACGGACCTGTTCCAGATCATCGAGGACATAGCATTCCAGCGTGTCGACATCCGCCTTGCCCAGAAACTGCTGGATCTCGAGCGAGGGACGGGCCAGATCAAGGCTACGCACCAGCAGTTGGCTGCGGAACTCGGGACGGCACGGGAAGTCATCTCGCGCCAACTGGGAGAGTTCCAGCGCAGGGGCTGGATCAGGCAATCACGCGGAGCGGTCGAACTGGTGGAGCCAGATGGGCTTGAGAGACTGGCGGCTCTGGACGCGGCCTGAGGTGGAGCCTGTGGTTTTTCAGGCAAACAGGTAAGGCTGCCAGCACATGCACAGCATTTCCTGGCCGACAGTAATGTCTTCGAACAATGTTCTCGGGTTTGGTGACAACGTTACTGAAAGGTGATTCCGAGAGCCGTAAATGGGTTCCAATCTCAAGATGAGGTCTGGACCCATGCTTCCTGCGACAAGAAACACCGCTGAACAGTCGATCCCCCAAAAGGATGGGGTTAAGTGATGCTGGAACTCTCCGTCATCGAAACAGCCTTCACCCCTTGGCAATCACTTGCTGGCGGAGTCCTTATCGGCTTGGCATCAGTCCTGCTGATGCTTTCGCTCGGCAGGATCATGGGTGCGACCGGCATACTTGCGGGCGTCCTCACGCCGTCCGCCCACCCCGACAAAAGCTGGCGCCTTGCAATCTTGGCTGGAATGGTCAGTGGCCCGCTTGCACTGATGGTCCTGACCGGCGCGATGCCCGTGGTCGATGTGCCGGTCTCAATGCCGATGCTTGTCCTTGGTGGTTTTCTGGTCGGGATTGGCGTCACCTACGGTTCCGGCTGCACATCGGGGCATGGCGTGTGCGGGATGGCGCGGCTTTCGCGCAGGTCAATCGCTGCGACGCTGACGTTCATGCTGACCACCGGCCTGACCGTCTACATCATCCGCCACGTTCTGGGAGCCTGAAGAATGCGCCTTGTTTCGACTTATCTCATCGGCCTGATCTTCGGCGTTGGCATCTCCATCTCTGGCATGGCGAACCCCGCCAAGGTGCTGAACTTCTTCGATATAGCTGGCATTTGGGACCCAAGCCTAGTCTTTGTGATGGGGGGCGCTGTTGTGGTAGCCTTCCTTGGCTACAAGATCGTCCTGCGCAGACCGGCCCCGGTGCTGGATGCAAAGTTTCACTTGCCTGACAACCCGCGCATCGACGCACGCCTTCTGGGCGGATCGGCCCTGTTCGGGGTTGGTTGGGGCATTGCTGGCTTTTGTCCGGGCGGGGCCTTGCCTGCCTTGGGCACTGGACAGATCGATGTCTTCGTCTTTGTCGCTGCCCTGATCGCTGGAATCTTTGCCGCCAAGGGTCTGATGGCCCTGACCCATGCCCGAGCCGCGCGCGTCCTGCGCCCCGAAACATGAAACTGCGAGGATACCGATATGAACGCTTATCCGATCGACATCTCCGTCAAGCCCGAGGTTGAGGCTTTCTTTGACCCGGCAACCAATACCATCAGCTACGTGGTCAAGGACCCTTCGTCGAATGCCTGCGCCGTCATCGACTCGGTGATGGACATCGATTACGCGGCAGGGCGGATCACCTATGCCCACGCTGACGCCATTATCGAGCACATTCGGAAGAACAACCTTAAGCTCGAGTGGATCATAGAAACCCATGTCCATGCCGACCATCTGTCGGCCGCGCCTTACATCCAGCAGGCTTTGGGCGGCAAGATCGGGATCGGCGAGAAGATCATGGTCGTGCAGGAAACCTTCGGAAAATTCTTTAACGAAGGCACCGAATTCCAGCGCGATGGCAGCCAGTTTGACGCCCTGTTCAAGGATGGCGACACCTACATCGTGGGCAACATGCAGGCTGTTGCAATCTATTCGCCGGGCCATACACCGGCCTGCATGGTGCATGTGATGGGGGATGCCGCGTTTGTCGGCGACACGCTGTTTATGCCGGATGGCGGATCGGCGCGCGCCGACTTCCCCGGTGGCGATGCAGCAACGCTTTACGACAGTATTCAGAAGGTGCTCGCCCTGCCGGACGAGACGCGCCTGTTCATGTGCCATGACTATGGCCCGAACGGCCGCGATATCCAGTGGGAGACCACTGTGGCCGCCGAAAAGGAACACAACATCCATGTCGGCAAAGGTGCGACCAAAGAGCAGTTCGTGAAGTTCCGCACCGAGCGCGATGCAACTCTGGCGATGCCGAAGCTCATCATCCCGTCGCTTCAGGTCAACATGCGCGCAGGCGAGGTTCCGACCGACAAGGACGGCCGCCCGATGCTGAAAGTCCCCCTCAACGGTCTGTGATCGCTGCGACCAGCCGCCGGACCTATCCCGCAAGCTTCTAACCAGAGGAACAAGAAATGCAGAATGTCACTCATATCTCGGCCGATTTCGCGATCAGCCCCCAAATCACGCCCGCGCAACTGGCACAACTCAAGGCGGCAGGGTTCTCCACAGTCATATGCAATAGACCAGACCATGAAGAAGGTGGCCAACCGACCTTTGCCGAAATCAAGGTGGCAGCCGAAGCAGCCGGTCTTGAAGCCCACCACATCCCGATACGCCCGGGTCAGGCAACAGAGGCCGATGTCGCGGCCTTCGATACCGCTGTGACGACGGCCAAAGGCAAGGTGCTGGCCTATTGCCGGTCCGGCGCACGTGCGCAGAGCCTCTATGCTGCACGGCCTCGCTGAGGGCGTTGCTTGATCCCCCCACGATGTTCCGTCCCTGAACGCGTTCACGAAGAAAAAAAGACCTGTCCCATGACCACAAGTTCCGCCGCACGCTACTTTCCAATCCTGCAATGGGGCCGTGGTTATGACCGTCATGTCCTGACGAACGATCTATTGGCGGCCGTGATCGTCACGATCATGCTGATCCCGCAGTCGCTCGCCTATGCACTTCTCGCAGGGCTGCCACCCGAGGCGGGGCTTTATGCCTCCATCGTGCCGATCCTGCTCTACACTTTGTTCGGGACATCCCGTGTCCTCGCTGTTGGTCCGGTCGCTGTGGTGTCGCTGATGACAGCCGCAACGATCGGTCAGGTGGCCGAAGCAGGGACCGCCGGATATGCCGTGGCCGCCTTGACGCTTGCCTTCCTGTCTGGCGGGATGCTGTTGCTGATGGGCGTGCTTCGGCTGGGGTTTCTGGCCAATTTCCTGTCGCATCCGGTTATTTCCGGTTTCATTTCTGCCTCAGGCATCCTGATTGCAGCAAGCCAGATCGGTCCGCTGACCGGACTGAAGGCGGAAGGCCATGCGCTCTTCCCGCAGCTTGCGTCACTTTTGGCGCAGTTGGGTAAAGTCAGTCTGGCTACCGTGGTCATCGGAGTGTTCAGCCTTGGTTTCCTGTTTTGGGTTCGTCGCGGCCTGAAACCCCTCTTGCGCCGGATGGGCCTTGCTGCGCGTCCCGCCGACATGCTGGCGAAAGCCGGGCCCGTGGTCGCAATTGCAGCATCCACCTTTGCGGTCTGGTGGCTTGGTCTCGACAATGCGGGTGTGGCAGTCGTGGGTGCCGTCCCGCAAAGCCTGCCTCCGTTCACGCTGCCGTCGTTTGACCTGTCGCTGATACAAGCGCTTCTCCTCCCTGCAGCGTTGATTTCCCTGATCGGTTTCGTGGAGTCAGTTTCGGTGGGTCAGACCCTTGCAGCCAAGCGCCGCCAGCGGATCGATCCCGACCAGGAACTGGTCGCGCTCGGCGCGGCAAATATCGGCGCCTCCCTGACCGGTGGCTTTCCCGTTACCGGCGGTTTTGCCCGATCGGTCGTGAATTACGATGCCGGCGCCGCAACGCCTGCAGCCGGTGCCTTCACCGCAATCGGCCTTGCCCTTGCCGCACTATTTCTGACGCCGCTCATTCACTTTCTGCCCAAAGCAACACTGGCGGCCACCATCGTGGTTGCCGTGCTGAGCTTGGTGGAGCTTTCGATCCTGAGGCGCAGCTGGGCTTATTCCAAGGCGGATTTTGCGGCCGTTGCAGCGACAATGGCCGTCACGTTGGTCGTCGGTGTCGAGGCGGGCGTATCGGCGGGGGTGCTGCTCTCGCTGGTCCTGCACCTTTACCGCACTTCGCGGCCCCATGTGGCCGAAGTGGGGCTTGTTCCCGGGACCGAGCACTTCCGCAATATCCATCGGTTCAAAGTCGAAACAGACCCGGCGGTCTTGACCCTCCGCATCGATGAAAGCCTCTATTTCGCTAATACGCGCTATCTCGAAGACGTCATCCTGAAACGCGTCACGGGCGACCGCGCGCTGCTGCATGTGATCCTGATGTGTTCGGCCGTGAATGAGATCGATCTGAGCGCACTGGAAACGCTGGAGTCTCTAGATCACCGCTTGCGTGATATGGGCGTGACGCTGCACCTGTCCGAAGTGAAGGGACCGGTCATGGACAGACTGCATAAGACGGAGTTCCTGACACAACTCGGCGGCAAAGTCTTCGTGTCGCAGTTTGAGGCCTTCTGCAAACTCACTGGACGCTGTGCTTCGCGTGATCTACGCGAGCATGCTCAGACTTTGGGCTGAACTCTTGGCGGGTCGATCGGCCCGCCAGGGTTTCCAAGGTCGGTAGCGGGTCATCATCGACGTTGGCTGGATTGACGCCAGGATAGGCGCCCCCAACCGCTGCCGGGCACGTCGCGAAAGGTCGAGATCACAGCCAACGGTGAGCACAGCCAGGTAGTCGAGCCTTCCGGTTCGGAGAGTTCGATTCCGGAGTGTGCCGGCTTAAAGCCGAGCGGGAGCGCTTCGACAGGAATGCGCTCATCAGTATCGAAATCAAACCGCATAAGAGTTTTCATCATCAGCTCCTCTCAGGCGGCGCAGCGCGCGGTTTCGAGAAAGCCTGACCATTCGAGATCAAGTTCGAAGATCAGACCGGCCTGCATCGAAGCTTCATACGGTTCGATTTCGGCAACCTTCCAGCGCGCGGAACTACCGCCAGGATGATAGGGCTTCGGGAAGCTTCCTTTGCGGCACCAGCGCCAGATTGTATCGATGGATACGCTAAAACGCGCAGCCACCTGATCGACCGGGACGTAGAGAACATCGGTAGGAAGAGGTTTATTCATGACACGATCCTTGAAGCTGGAATGGTGTCAGGCGAACGCCTAACGACCATACTAATAGCTACGAGGCGTCGCGATGCGCTGTGAATGCGGTCCCCAAATCAGTCAGGGCTGAGTTCATGCGCAGGTGTGCTTTCTCCGCAACATTGCATGATGTATCAGTCGAGTCGTGAACGCCCACCTTTTCATAGATCGGCACGGGCCCCACTGACCATCTGCACGATGTAACCCATGTGTAACCCAAGGATGCGATGCGCCAAGCGCACTTCGCTCGGCGTCAGAAAAAACCTTTGTGCTTTAAGGATTTAACTGGTGCCCAGAGCCGGAATCGAACCAGCGACACGCGGATTTTCAATCCGCTGCTCTACCAACTGAGCTATCTGGGCACCGTTTGGTGGGCGGGTGATACCCAAGCGGCGGGGGGCTGTCCAGAGGGAAAACGTCCCTCAATGCGCCTTCGGTGGGGTGTCGTCGGGCAGGGTATCTTCCGCCTCTTCCTCGGCTTCGGCCGGTATGCGGTAGTTCTCGTTCAACCATCGGCCAAGGTCCACATCGGCGCAGCGTCTCGAGCAGAAGGGCCGGTAATCGGCGACACTAGGTTTGCCGCAGATCGGGCAGCTCATGGCATTTCCTTGGGAAGCAGGTCGGAAAGGGCAAGACGGTCGCGTTTCCGGGTGAGCTCATAAAGTCCAAGCGTCGTCCACCCAGCGAGGTTTGCTTCACCGTCGGATTTGAAGGCTGCCTTCAGCACCTGGTCCAGGATGTGACGCTCGCGCTTCGGCATCGGCGCGAAGTCGATCACGACCTGCCCCCCGAGGCCCCGCAGCCGCAATTGTCTTGGCAGGTCACGGGCGGCGGAGACATTGGCCTTCAGGGCTGCTGCAGGAGAGGTGTCAGGTCCGGTGTTCACATCCACGGCGACCAGGGCCCGGGTGGGTTCGATGATCATGTGAGCCCCGGCGTCCAGTGCAACGCGCGGGCTTAGAAGGGTGTCCAGCGCCTCATCCACCCCGTGACGTTTGAAGCTTTCGGGGTCGGTGTCGGCATCGTCCACGGCGGGATCCAGCCAATCGCGGAATGCAAGATCATGGGCAGACGGGCCGTCGACGAGCAGTTCCGGCGGTCCGGAAAGGTCTGTCAGCACCGCCTCGGCCAGGCCCCTCATGGCGGCGATGTCCTCGATGATTGCCTGGTCTTCGGCCTCGAGGCAGCCAGAGCGCAGGATGAGTCCCAAGGTTTCGCTCGCCCCCGCCATAGCGGTTTCAGCCAGGGCGGAGAGTTCCGCGCGACGGTCCTCGTCCTTGATCCGGCGCGAGATGTTCAGACCTGGGGCGTCCGGCGTGACGATGGCAAATCTGGACTTGAAGAGGAGGCGCGTGGTGACCGGAACGGCCTTGCCGGCCTCAGCCGGGCCGGTGACCTGGACCAACAAACGCTGGCCGGGAGCGACACCGGAGATCTGGCGCAGAAAGCCCGACCCGCCCGGAAGCTTGACGAAGATGCCGCCTTGCCCCTTCACCGGGCGGTCGGCGACTGCGCGGTAGATTGCGCCGGGGATCGCAACGTCATCGCTTGGGTCGATGGCCAACTCTTCGAGCCGCCCGTCAACCACAAGTGCGGCGGCCTGGCGTCCGCCGATCTCGTCCAGCAGCAACACGCGACCCTTCATTCCTGCCTCCAGACCGGATAACCGATCGCCGTGAGAAGGGCCGCCGTTTCGGCCACCGGCAGGCCCATGATGCCGGTGAATGACCCTGAAATCCACGGGATGAACGCCCCCGCAAGCCCCTGGATCCCGTAACCGCCCGCCTTGCCCTGCCATTCGCCACTAGCAAGGTAGGCGTTCAATTCGGCGTCCGACAAGCGCTTCATCTTCACGGTACTGAGACTCTCACGCACCAGCACCCGGTCCCCACGCCGCACCGCGATGCCGGTGATGACCTGATGCCTGCGCCCCCCAAGGGCGACAAGGAATTCGGCAGCCTCGCCTGCATCGACCGGCTTGCCAAGGATGCGGCGGCCAATCGCAACGGTAGTGTCGGCGCAGAGAACTACGTCTTCGGGACCAGCCGGAACGGCGCGAACCTTCTCTTCGGCCAGGCGCAAGCAATATGGCCGCGGAAGCTCACCCTTGCGGGGATCCTCATCGATGTCGGGCGGGAGGATCAGGTCTGGTACAATCCCCAGCCCTGCCAGCAATTCCTTGCGTCGCGGGCTGCCCGATCCCAGGATCAGGCGCAATTTACTTGAAGCGGTAGTTGATGCGACCCTTCGACAGGTCGTAGGGGGTCATTTCGACCTGCACCTTGTCGCCAGCCAGAACGCGGATGCGGTTTTTGCGCATCTTGCCTGCCATCACCGCGATCAACTCATGGCCGTTCTCGAGTTCGACCCTGAATGTCGCGTTCGGCAGAAGTTCCTTCACGACACCGGGGAATTCGAGAATGTCTTCCTTGGCCATGGTCTCTCCATTGCAGATGGGCCCGCAGGTTGATCCCCGCAGGCTTCCGGGGGGCGATATGCCCCTGATGGGGGCGGTATTCAAGCGGATTCTGGAATGGGTCAGGTCCGCAGGCGAAATCGCTGGATCTTGCCGGTCTGGGTTTTTGGCAAGGCATCGGTGAAGATCACCCGGCGTGGGTACTTGTAAGGCGCAATCGTGCGCTTGACGTGGTCCTGCAGGATCTTGACCAAAAGCCCATCCGGAGTGTGCCCCTCGGCGAGCACGACGTGTGCTTCAACCACCTGGCCCCGTTCCTCGTCGGGTGAGCCGATGACGGCGCATTCCAGTACGGCGGGGTGGGAAAGCAAGGCCGCTTCCACCTCCGGCCCCGCGATGTTGTACCCGGCACTTATGATCATGTCGTCGGACCGGGCGGCAAAGTGGAAGCGGCCCGCGTCGTCCTGCCAGAAACTGTCGCCAGTCAGGTTCCAGCCGTCGCGCACATATTTCTTTTGCCGGGCGTCAGCCAGATACCGGCACCCCGTTGGCCCGCGCACGGCCAGCCGCCCAACTTCCCCGCGGGGAAGCTCGGCCATGTCGTCGCCGACGATCCGTGCCTCATAGCCGGTGACAGGACGCCCCGTGCAGGCCGGGTGGTGATCGTCAAAGCGGTTGGTGATGAAGATATGAAGCATCTCGGTAGCGCCGATCCCGTCCAGCATCGGCTTGCCGGTCTTCTGCATCCATTCCTCGTAGACCGGGCCGGGGAGCGTCTCGCCTGCACTGACCGCGGCGCGAAGGCTGGAAAGGTCCGCCCCCTCCGCCATCGCCTTCAGCATCACCCGGTAGGCAGTGGGCGCGGTGAAGCAGACGGTGGCGCGGTGTTTCTGGATGATCTCGATCATGTTCGGTGGACTTGCCTGCTCCAGCAGCGCTGCCACCGCACCGAAGCGAAGCGGGAAGACAGCAAGTCCGCCTAAGCCGAAGGTGAAAGCCAACGGGGGAGAGCCCACAAAGACATCCTCGGGCGTGACGCCCAGCACCTCCTTCGCATAGCCGTCCGCGATGACCAGAAGGTCGCGGTGGAAGTGCATCGTCGCCTTCGGCTCGCCGGTCGTGCCAGAGGTGAAGCCAAGAAGGGCCACGTCATCCCGTCCCGTCGGCACCGCCTTAAACTTCACCGACTTGGACAGCGCCACCCGGTCCAGCTCGGCGTCATGATTGGCCGTCCCGTCAAAGCCCACTACGGCCCGCAGATGGCGCGAGCCCTTTGCGCAAGTGACCAGCTCCTCCATCAGACGCGTGTCGCACAGCGCGTGGGTGATCTCGGCCTTGTCGACGATCTGTGTCAGCTCCCCCGTCCGCAGCATTGGCATGGTGTTCACCACCACCGCCCCCGCCTTGGTCGCCGCCAGCCAGCAGGCCACCATCGCCGGGTTGTTCGCCGACCGGATGAGCACCCGGTTGCCGGGCTTTACCCCATAATCTTCGACCAGCGCATGGGCGATGCGGTTCGACCAGTCGGTCAGCTCCTTGTAAGTGCGGCTGCGCCCATTGCCGATCAGCGCGGTATTGTCGCCAAAGCCCTTGGCGACCATCGCATCGGTCAATTCCACGCCGACGTTCAGCCAGTCCGGATAGTCGAATCCTGCCAGCTTGATCCCCGGCCAGTCCTCCGGCGCGGGCAGGCGGTCTCGGGAGAACGTGTCACTATGTCCTGTCGGTCCAAGCATTGCGGGGTCCTCCCAACCCTGCGCCATCATTTCGGAATGACGGCCGTCGCTTCGATTTCCACCTTCGCCCGGTCCTCGACCAGTGCCACCACCTGCACCAGCGCCATCGCCGGATAGTGCCGCCCGATCAGGGCCTTGTAGACCGAGCCCAACTCCTTGAGGCTGCCCAGGTATTCCCGTTTGTCAGTGACGTACCAGGTCAGCCGCACCAGATGCTCCGGCCCGGCCCCGGCTTCGGCCAGAACCTCGACGATGGACCGCAAGGCCTGCTCGACCTGACCGACGAAATCGTCCGTCTCGAATTCCTGGTTGGCGTTCCAGCCGATGATCCCGCCGGTGAACACCATGCGCCCCTCGGCCGCTATGCCGTTGGAATAGCCCCGCGCCGCCTTCCAGTGCTTGGGGTGAAGGATCTCATGCATCCTGCGTCTCCCTGTAGGCGTTCAGCGCCACCCGCATCTCAGCCGGCCAAGGCGCGGCGCGCATCCCGTCGATCCAGGCCAGCGTCATGCCCACCCGTAGCCGCAATCCATCCGGCCCGTGCCCTTCGATCCACATCTTGACCGAAGATCCCCCGACCTTCTCCACCCGCAGCGTGAAGCGCACCTTCTCACCCAGCCGCGAGGGCTTCTGGAACACTGCCTCCATCGCCACCGTCGGTACCCCATTCGATGCGCCAAAGTGCATGGATGCGAAGGACCGACCGACCACATCGGCAAAAAAATTCTCGATGACCGAGTTCACCATCTCGAAATAGCGGGGGTAAAAGACGATACCCGCCGGGTCGCAATGGTTGAATTCGATCTGGATCACGCGCTCGTAGGTCATCCCAGGATGCTCCGCGCGATAATGATCCGCTGGACGTCGCTGGCACCCTCGTAAATCCGCAGCGCCCGGATCTCGCGGTACAGGCTTTCCACGGCGAAACCGTGGCGAACCCCATCGCCGCCATGCAGCTGCACGGCCATGTCGATCACCCGCTGCGCCGCCTCGGTCGCATACAGCTTCGCCATCGCCGCCTCCCGGCTGACCCGCGCCGCGCCTTGGTCCTTCACCCATGCCGCCCGATAGACCAGCAGGGCCGAGGCGTCGATCTCCAGCGCCATGTCCGCCAGATGCCCTTGCACCAACTGCAACTCGGACAGTGTCTGCCCCTGAATCCGCCGCCCCTGCGTCCGCGCCAGCGCCTCATCCAGAGCCCGCCGCGCGAAGCCCAATGCAGCTGCGCCTACGGTCGATCGGAACACATCCAGCACCGACATGGCAATCTTGAACCCCTCGCCGGGCTTGCCGATCAGCGCGACTTCAGGCAGGTCGACATCGGTCAGCCGCAGATGGGCCAACGGATGCGGTGCCATGACCTCGATCCGGCTTACCACGTCCAGCCCCTTGGTCGCCGCAGGGAGCAGGAACGCCGACAGCCCCTTCGCGCCGGGCGCCTCGCCGGTCCGCGCGAAGATCACGTAGACATCCGCGATCCCGCCGTTCGAGATGTAGGTCTTCTCGCCATTGAGCCGCCACCCACCTTGCACCCGCTCGGCCACCGTCGCCGTAGCTGCCACGTCCGACCCTGACCCCGGCTCGGTCAGCGCAAAGCCCGAGATCGCCGCCCCTGACCGCGTCCGCCCCAGCCACTCCCGCTGTTCCGCCGTCCCGAACAGCGATACGGCCCCCATCCCAAGCCCCTGCATCGCAAATGCGAAATCCGCCAACCCGTCATGCCGCGCCAGCGTCTCACGGATCAGGCAGAGCGAGCGCACATCCAGCCGCTCCCCATTCCCCGCGCCGGAGTGCATCAGCCAGCCTCCCGCCCCCAGCGCCATGACCAGTCCCTTGCAGGCCTCGTCGACGTCATGATGCGACACCGGTAAGTTCGCAGCGCACCAACTCTCCAGCGCCGCCACGAGATCTCGGTGACGGGGCTCGAAGAAGGGCCAGTCCAGAAAGGTCTGATCGCTCATTTCATACTGGTCCAAATATCCCGGG
>JAIXSA010000120.1 GCA_027484915.1 Paracoccaceae bacterium
ACCTCGGCCCGCAGCTGCCCTGCGGCATCCTTCGAGATCAGCTCGCCCACCTCCTTGTCGGACAAGCCGTCAAGGCCGATGTCGCGGGCCTCGAGTTCGGCGAGCAGCGCGCGGGACAGGACCTTCTGGTAGCCGACCGTCGTGACCTTGGCCATTTCCTCGCGGTTGCGGTTGCCCTTTGGATCCAGCGTCTTGGCCGACAACTCGACCGGGAAGGCAAGCGTCGCCTGGTGGAACGACGAAACACCGTCCCGCAGGATGGTGAAAAGCATCACCGCCAGCATGGCCAGCGAGACGGCGATGGCGATGAGTCCATAGGCGCGGAAACGCACCTCGGCGGCGTTCCGGCGCTTCATGTTGGCACTGGCGGTCAGGATCGACTGCTTCGGGCGCGTGAAGTCGTGCCCGGCGGCGCTGATGTCGGTCATTCGTACTGCTCCCGGTATTTCCGGACGATCCAGAGGGCAAAGATGTTGAGGCCCAGCGTGATGACGAACAGCGTCATGCCAAGCGCGAAGGCGACCAGCGTTTCGGGGGCGGCAAAGTCGGTATCCCCGGTCAATTGGCCGACGATCTTCACGGTCATCGTGGTCATCGCCTCGAACGGGTTGAGCGACAGCTTCGCCGCAGCCCCGGCCCCCATCACCACGATCATCGTCTCGCCGATGGCCCGCGACGCGGCCATCAGGATCGCCCCGACGATGCCGGGCAGCGCGGCCGGCAGGATCACCTGCTTTACCGTCTCTGACTTGGTCGCACCGAGACCCAGACTGCCATCCCGCAGCGATTGTGGAACGGCATTGATGATGTCGTCGGACAGGGACGAGATGAAGGGGATGTTGAGGATCCCGATCACGATCCCGGCCGTCATCACCGACGACCCCGAATTGCCAAGCCCCAGCGGCTCGGCGAACCAGTCGCGAAGCGCGGGGCCGACGGTGACCAGGGCGAAGATGCCGAAGACGACCGTGGGGATGCCCGCGATGATCTCGATCAGCGGCTTGACCCAGTTGCGCACCGGGCGCGATGCATATTCGGCCAGATAGATCGCGGCGAACAGGCCGATGGGAACCGAGACCAGCATCGAAATCACGGTGATGTAAAGCGTGCCCCAGATCAGCGGCAGGATGCCAAGATCGGACCCGCCACGGAAGTTCGGCGACCATGTCAGGCTGAAGAAGAAATCCTTGGCCGGATACTTCGTGAAGAAGTCGAAGGTCTCCGACACCATCGACCAGACGATGCCCACGGTCGTCAGGATCGCGATGGACGAAGCGGCGATCAACAGCGCGAGGATCACGCGCTCGACGCTGTTGCGGGCGCGGAAGTCCGGTCGCGCACGGGTGACGCCCCAGAAAAGGCCAAGGACCGAAACGAGAAGGATGATCGCCGTGCGACCGGCGGCTCCCCAATGCAGTCGGGCACGGTAGTCTTGTGCGGCAATCAGGACTTCGGGTGACACCTCGGCGGCCAGAGCCACGCCGGATTCGGCCAGCAGGGCGCGGATGTTGGTTGACCCGGTGGCAAGCGCCTTGGCGTCGGCCTCGTTGATGGCGCCGCTCGCGATTGCCGTATCCAGGCCGCTGGCCACGCGGCGGACGTCGGCCATCGTCAGCTCGGCTGTGGTCGGATCGGCAACAAGCTCGGCGGGAAGGGTGGCCGAGATGCGGGCCTCAAGTACCATCGGCTGCACGATCAGCCACAGGAGCAGCGCCGCAAGGGCCGGAGCAAGGACAGAGATCGCGCCGTACCAGCCGTAATAACCGGGCAGGGAATGCAGAAGCCGGGGGTTGCCCTTGGTTGCGGCAAGCGCGCGCTGCCGGGCCAGGAAGAAGGCGGCGGTGGCCAGGACAGCGATGACGGCGAGAAGCATCAGGACGGACATGCGGGCTTCCGGGTTCGAAAAGGAAAGGCGGGACCCGAAGGCCCCGCCCGAGTTTCAGATCACTCCAGCGGGCCCATCGGAGTTTCCGCGGCGACGGCTGCCTGGGTGGCGGCCAGCTCCGGGTCGGACACCAGGCCGTATTCCGCGAGCGGGCCGTCCGGGCCAGCCATGTCGTCGCTGACGAAGAACTCGATGTATTCCTTCAGGCCCGGGATCACGCCGATATGCGCCTTCTTGACGTAGAAGTAGAGCGGACGCGACACCGGATACTCGCCGGAGGAGATCGACTCGGTCGACGGCACGACGCCCGACATGGTCGCCACTTTCAGTTTGTCGGTGTTGTTCTCGTAGAACGACAGACCGAAGACGCCGACGGCGTTCTTGTCGGCATCAAGGCGGGCCAGCGTCTCGGTGTAGTCCCCGTCGATGTCGACCGATTTGCCGTCGGTGCGCAGCTCGTGGCAGGCCTTCTTGGCGTTGTCGCCCTTTTCCTTGTCGTCCTTGCCTTCGGCCACGGCGAGCAACAGGTCCAGCGCGCCGGTTTCCTTGCAGCCCGCTTCGATGACCTTGACGTCAAAGACTTCGCGGGTGCCGTGCTTGGTGCCGGGAACGAAGGCCAGGATGTCCTGCGCGGGCAGCGCCGGGTTCACTTCGGCCCACTGGGCCGAGGCGTTGTCGGCCAGCGCGCCGTCCTTGACGACCTTGGCGGCCAGCGCGTTGTAGACGTCGGCCGGGGTCAGGGCGAAGTCGGCGCCATTCACGTCCGAGGCGAAGACGATCCCGTCATAGCCGATCCGGACTTCCATGATCTCTTCGACGCCGTTCGCCTTGCACAGGTCGATGTCCGACTGGCTGATCCGGCTGGACGAGTTGGCGACGTCGACGGTATTCTCGCCCACGCCTTCGCAAAGCTTCTTGCGGCCCGCACCCGAACCGCCGCCTTCCACGACCGGGGTCGGGAAGTCGAAGTTCTCGCCGAAGGCTTCGGCAACGATGGTGGCATAGGGCAGCACGGTGGACGAGCCGGTGACCTGGATCTGGTCACGGGCGGCGGCGGGCATCGCGGCGGCGAAGGCCAGCACCGAAACGGTGAGGTGGAAGGATTTCATCGAGGCACTCCTGATATCGTGCAGCGTCTGTGGCGGCCCACTTGGGCTAACCCGGCTCTAGTCCCGTCGGATGACGCTTAGATTTCAGAATTGTAAAAGCTGTGTGACAGTCCGGTTTCACCCAGCATCCCGCGCGCGATGTTTTCCGCGATCATCATCGTCGGCGCGTTGGTGTTGCCCGCGATGATCTGCGGCATCAGCGACGCATCTATCACGCGCAGCCCCTGCACCCCGCGCACCCGGCCCATCGGATCGGTGACCGATCCGGCATCAAGCCCCATCCGGCAGGTTCCGACGGGATGATAGATCGTCTCGGCCCGGGCGCGGATGTCGGCCTCAAGCTCGGCATCGGTGGCAATCCGGGGGCCGGGCAGGGTTTCCTGCGCGATGTAGCGCGCCAAGGCGGGCGCCTGGACCAGGGCGCGGGCGATCTTCAAGCCGCTCAGCAGGGTTGGCACGTCCTCGGGGTGCGACAGGTAATTCGCGGCAATGCGGGGCGGGGCCATCGGGTCCGGACTGGCAAGGCTGATCCGGCCGCGGCTTTTCGGCAGAAGGTCGCAGACATGCAGCGTCAGGCCATAGCCCAGCGACAGGCGGCGGCCGTGATCGTGCAGGTAGGCGGGGATGAAATGAAACTGCAGGTTCGGCCGGTCGCGGGCGGGGTCCGACCGGACGAATCCCCCCGCTTCGGCCACGTTCGAGGTGAACTCGCCCTTGCCCCGCCGCAAGTAGGCCCAGGTCGCGCGCAGGGCACGGGGCAGGAAGGTCGGGGCGATCCCAATCGCCTCGCGGCCCTTCAGGGCGGCCTGGACCGTGATGTCCAGGTGATCGGCAAGATTCGCACCCACCTCTGGCGCATCCTGCAGGACAGGTATCCCCATCGCCCGCAGATGCGCACCCGGACCGATGCCCGACAGCATCAGAAGCTGCGGCGAGTTGATCGCACCGCCGGACAGCAGCACTTCCCCGCCCTCGACCAAATGGAGTGTCCGGTCGCGCAGCCTGACCCCGGTGGCGCGACGACCTTCGAACGTCACCTGATGAACCTGCGCCCTGGTGATCAGCGTCAGGTTCGGACGGTCCAGCACCGGTACGAGGAAGGCCTGGGCCGAGGACAGGCGGCGTCCGTTCCGCTGGGTGACCTGGTAGAGGCCCACCCCCTCTTGCGCCGCCCCGTTGAAATCCAGGTTCTCCGGCAGTTGGCATTCCACCCCCGCCGCGACGAAGGCCCGCGAGAGCGGATTTGGTTGGGTCAGGTCGCTGACGGTCAGCGGCCCCGTCTCGCCGTGGTGGTCATCGGGGCGGGTCTGGTTGCCTTCATGCGCCTTGAAGATCTCGCGGACGCGCGACCAGTCCCAGTCCGGTCCCGCAAGCCTTGCCCAGTCGCGATAGTCCTGCGGATGGCCGCGCATGTAGATCATCGCGTTGATCGACGACGAGCCCCCCAGCACCCGGCCCCGCGGCCAGTAGAGGCGGCGATGGTTCAGGTTGAGTTCGGGCTCGGTCTCGTGCCCCCAGTTCAGCCAGCGCATATGGGCCAGTGCCGCCAGGCCGAAGGGCATGTGGATCATCGGGTTCCGGTCGGGGGGACCGGCCTCGATCAGGCAGACGCGGGTCTCGGGATTTGCCGACAGCCGGTTGGCCAGCACGCACCCGGCAGAGCCCGCCCCTACGATGATGTAATGGTAGTTCATTTCCGGTCCCGGCCTCGGGTCCGTTTTCGCCACAGGGTCTGGTCCGCGCGCGTCATGGCGCGACCTTAGCCGATCTTCGCCGCAGACCTAGCGCGACGCTGCGTCAGGCAAGCTCGGGCAGGAATGCGGGGCAAGCCAGTTCCAGCCCTTCGGCATAGATCACCTCGTCCTCGTCGAAGCGCAGGGTGAAGAGGCGGACCTGACGGTGGGTCTCCAGGCAGACAAACTCGCCATCCGCCAGCCTTGCGGCGAGAATCGCAGCCACCGGCGTGCCAAAGATCGCCTTGGCACGCCAGTCGCGGATCAGGATCGGCTGGCCGGGGGATACCAGCAGGTCCTTCTCGGGCCGGTCATGGCCCAGGGTCGAAGCACGAATTCGCACAAGGTCGATCATCTTGCGCGCCTGGACCGAGACCGAAGTCAGCTTCCGGGCACCGCTGCGGGTGACGATCCGGTCGCCGGGGGTCAGGTATTCGACAGGCAGGACCCCGTCGAGCGTCCGCACCATCGTGCCGGCCATCACGCCCGGCTGCGGGTCAATGCCCGCGCCACCGGCCGATCTGGAAAACGGAGCTTCAGAGTCCATTCCCGGTCCCTTCCTCTTGTCCTGGACCAGTTTTGACCGGGGTTTGTGGTGGGCATTCGATGCCAGTTCGATGTTTTCGGGGCATATGTGGCCGTAAATCGGCGTCTGTGGCGCAAATGGGGCAGCGCATTTGCCCCCTCGCGCCTGCTGCGATGCTTTGCTAGAAGGCCCAAGTCTGGTCCGCGGGTGTGGCGAAACTGGCAGACGCACTGGATTTAGGTTCCAGCGCCGCAAGGCATGGGGGTTCAAGTCCCTTCACCCGCACCAGCCGCAACCAGTGCGTTCGGCTGGCGATTCCCCCTTACATCGGACGGAAGGCTTTGCTAGAAGGCCGCCCAACGCGCGCAGGGTTCCGCCCTGTGCCTGTCCACTATTGCGCATCCGCGCCCGAATGAACCAGGAAGGACGTCCCCCATGCAGGTCACCGAGACCCTGAACGAAGGCCTCAAGCGCGGCTACACCATCACGGTGACGGCGGCCGAACTGGACGCGAAGGTCCAGGAAAAGCTGCTTGAGGCGCAGCCCGAGGTCGAGATCAAGGGCTTCCGCAAGGGCAAGGTTCCGCTGGCGATCCTGAAAAAGCAGTTCGGCACCCGCATCCTGGGCGATGCGATGCAGGAAGCCATCGACGCGGCGATGAAGGACCACTTCGACAAGTCGGGCGACCGCCCGGCGCTGCAGCCCGAAGTCAAGATGGTGGACGGCGAGACCTGGAAAGAAGGTCAGGATGTCGTGGTCGAGATGACCTATGACGCGCTGCCCCCGATCCCCGAAGTCGATGCGTCCAAGCTGAAACTCGACCGTCTGATCGTCAAGGCGGACGACAAGGCCATCACCGAAGCGCTGGAAAACCTGGCGAAGTCGGCACAGAACTTCGACGACCGCAAGAAGGGGTCGAAGGCCAAGGACGGCGACCAGATCGTGATCGACTTCAAGGGCTCGGTCGACGGTGAGCTGTTCGAAGGCGGCTCGGCCGAGGATTATCCGCTGGTGCTGGGCTCGAAGTCCTTCATCCCGGGGTTCGAGGACCAGCTGGTCGGCGCCAAGGTCGGCGACGAGGTTTCGGTGAACGTGTCCTTCCCGGAAAACTACGGCGCTGCCCACCTCGCGGGCAAGGCCGCGGTCTTCGCCTGCACCGTCAAGGCGGTGAAGGAGCCGAAGCCGGCCGAGATCGACGACGAGCTGGCCAAGAAGTTCGGCGCTGAGGATCTCGCGGCCCTCAAGGCCCAGATCGCCGAGCGTCTGGAGGCCGAATACAAGGGCGCTGCCCGCGCGGTCCTGAAGCGCTCGTTGCTGGATCAGCTGGACGGCATGGTGAAGTTCGATCTGCCTGCGAATCTGGTCGAGACGGAAGCCAACCAGATCGCCCACCAGCTCTGGCACGAAGAGCACCCGGAAGAGCACGGCCACAACCACGGCGCCATCGAGACGACGGACGAGCACAAGAAGCTGGCCGTGCGTCGCGTGCGCCTGGGCCTCCTCCTCGCCGAAATCGGCCGCAAGGCCGAGGTCACCGTGACCGATGCCGAGATGACCCAGGCCGTTCTGGCCGCCGCCCGCCAGTATCCGGGGCAGGAACGCCAGTTCTTCGAATTCGTGCAGAAGAACCAGCAGATGCAGCAGCAGCTGCGCGCCCCGGTGTTCGAGGACAAGGTCGTCGACCACCTCGTTGGCCTCGCCAAGGTGGCCGACAAGGAAATCTCGAAGGAAGACCTCCAGAAAGCTGTCGAGGCGCTGGACGAAATCTAAGCGGACCCCAGGTCCGACTGGGAAGGGGCCGCGCCTTTGGGCGCGGCCTTTTCGTTCAGTAGATGCGCGAAACGTCCCCGCCCACGGCCAGAGTGCCGGCATAGACTGCAGTCTTGTCGGCCCGCATCGGGTGATATCGCGCACCCTGGATGTCGCGGAAGATCCGCTCCAACCCGGTTTTGCGCAGGAAGCCGCTTTGCGCCGAGGCTGGCTCTTGCGCAATGGTGCTGGCCATGTCCGTCAAGGCCAGTCAGGTTGCGCGCAGCCGGGTCTCCATCTCTCCCACAAGGTGTGCGTTGCGACGCTGCTCGGGACCTCGTTCAAGCGGGCGTAGTTCTCTGCCACAAACGACCCGTCGGCATCATGACGCTCGGCGCGGGTGGCGAAGTCCTGCGAAAGCCGGTCTGTCTTCTGCGCCAGGGTCTCGGACGCAGCCCTGTCGGCACGCGTGTCCAGTGTCGTGGCAAGTGACATTTGGTACTTCTATGCATTTGTCCGTATGGACTGCGCATAGGGTCGGTCCGCAGACCCGAGTCGGTCCAGTTCACGGACTGAACCTGGGGACGTTCTGGGAGGGCGCGATGACGAATGTCAGCTACGGCCAGTTCTGCCCGCTGTCGATGGCCGCCGAGATCGTCTGTACCCGATGGACTCCACTCGTCCTGCGGGAACTGTTCTGCGGCAGCTCCAGGTTCAACGACCTGCGCCGCGGCGTGCCGAAGATGTCGCCCGCCCTGCTGTCCAAGCGCTTGAAACCGGCCCTCGCACGCGAAGTCGGACGCTGGCTGGAAACCCATCCGATGAACAAGGCCCCGCGCCGGGTCGACTAGGCCGCCGTTCGTGCCGGGTCGGCGTCCGGCTTGCGGATCACGATCAGCCCGGCACCGATGATGACCGCGATTCCCACCCAGGCCAGGCCGTCGGGGATGCTGTCCCAGAAAAGCCAGCCCCAAAGCAGGCCCCAGAACATGAAGCTGTACTCGAACGGTGCCACACTGGCCGAGGGCGCGACGCGGTAGGCATAGGTCAGCAGCGTCAGCCCGATCGCCGCGATAAACCCACACGAGGCCATCAGCAGCAGGTCGGTCACCGGCGGCGTGACCCAGCCGCGAGTCAGGAAGGCCAGCGAGGGATGCGATGCCCCCGCGTAGGCTCCGCTGCCGTAGACGGCAGACAGCGCCAGCGCACAAAGGAGGAAACAGACGTTGCCCCAGAAGGCCATCGCGGCGGCGGACTCTGTTCGGCCCAGCCGTCCCGCCGCGATCATCGACAGCGCATAGCCAAGCGCGCCAAGGATCGGCAGCAGGGCAGCAAGGTCGAAGCCCCCGCCGCCCGGCTTCACGACCAGCAGCACCCCGGCAAAGCCCGCAGCCACCGCGACCAGCGAGGCGGTGCTGACGCGCTCCCGCAGGACCAGGACCGCCGTCAGGGTGATGAAAAGCGGGCTGGTGAAGAACAGCGCGATGGTGTCGGCAAGCGGCAGGTAGGCGAGACCAAGGTAATAGGCGGTATAGGCGACAAAGTTCAGAAGCCCCCGCGCCAGCATCTTCCACCAGCCCGGCGTGGTGATGGTGGAAAGACGCCCGTCGAACCACCAGACGATGGCAAGGTGGAAGGGCAGGGCCGTCAGGCTGCGGATGACCATCGCCTGGTGCAGCGGGTAGTCGCCCGATAGCAGCTTCAGGATGACGTCCTGCACGGAAAAGATCGCGATCCCAAGCACAAGGGCAAGGATACCGCGTTGGGTGGCTGTCATCTGCATTCTGCCAAGCTATTTGTGCCGGGCCGCCCGGCTTGCCTGCGCCCGACACGCGCCGGTCAAAGCGCGGCAAGCTTCCGCCAGCACGCCCCGCGCAAATGCGAAACCGCGCCCGGATCGCTCCGGGCGCGGTTCACGGATCCCTGACGGGAAAGGCTTATTCGTCGTTCGCCGCAGCGCCGACTTCGTCGAAGAGCTCGGCAATCTCGAACTCGGCCTGGGCTTCCGCTTCGGCGGCGAGTTCCTGGATCGACTTGCCCGACGCTTGCAGCTCGGCCTCTTCCACCGAACGGGCGACGTTCAGGCGGATCTTGACCGCGACTTCCGGGTGAAGCTGCACGGAAACCGTGTGCAGGCCCAGGTCCTTGATCGGACGGTCAAGCACGATCTGGCTGCGGTGGACAGTGAAGCCCGCCTCGGTCGCGGCCTCGGCAGCGTCACGCGGGGTGACCGAGCCGTAAAGCGCGCCGGCATCGGAGGCCGAGCGGATCACGACGAAGGTCTGGCCGTCCAGCTTGGTGCCGACAGCTTCGGCCTCCTTGCGGGTTTCCAGGTTGGTGGCTTCCAACTGGGCTTTCTTCGCCTCGAACGACTTGATGTTCGAATCGTTGGCGCGCAGCGCCTTGCCCTGCGGGAGCAGGTAGTTGCGGGCGTAACCGTCCTTGACGTTCACGACCTCGCCCATCTGGCCAAGCTTGGCCACGCGTTCCAGAAGGATCACTTGCATGTCATGTGCTCCTTATTTCACGGCATAGGGCAGCAGGGCCAGGAAGCGGGCACGCTTGATGGCCTGGGCCAGTTCACGCTGCTTCTTTGCCGAGACTGCGGTGATGCGGGACGGGACGATCTTGCCGCGCTCAGAGATGTAGCGCTGCAGCAGACGCGTGTCCTTGTAGTCGATCGCCGGAGCGTTGTCGCCCGAGAACGGGCAAACCTTGCGGCGGCGGAAAAACGGCTTGTTCGCCATGGTCTATTCCTTTCTCAGATCAACGACGCGGAGCGCCGAACGACGGACGCTCGCCACGGTCACCACCACGGTCGGGGCGGTCGCCGAACGACGGGCGCTCACGACGCTCGCCACCGAAACCACCACGGTCGCCGCGATCGCCACGGTCTTCGCGCTCGTCACGCTTCTGCATCTGCACCGAGACGCCTTCGGTGTGCTTCTCGACCTTGATGGTCAGGACGCGCATCACGTCGTCATGCAGGCGCATCAGGCGTTCCATTTCCTGAACGGCAGCGGCGGGCGCGTCCGACTTCAGGAAGGCATAGTGGCCCTTGCGGTTCTTGTTGATCTTGTAGGCCATCGTCTTGACGCCCCAGTACTCGTTCTCAACGACTTTGCCGCCGTTGTCCGCGAGGACGGTCGAGAAGTGTTCGATAAGGCCTTCGGCTTGCGCGTTGGACAGGTCCTGCCGCGCGATGAAGACATGCTCATACAGAGGCATGCAGACTTCCTTCGTTTCAGGGCGGCTTCATAGGACGGGCAAGACCCTTTCCGCAGCCCGTCCACGAGAGGCATCGCCGGTTCATGGATAAGCGGAAAGATGCGGCCTTATACAGAGATATCGGGGGGATGCAAGGGTGAGGGTGGCCGCCCCAGCGGGTGTGTAACTTCACGCACCGCAGCCGCATCGGTCCGCAAGATGGTGCGTGAAATCACGCACTCTAAAGGCTCGCGCTCTGCGGATCATTCCCTGTCGTTGCGTTCGGAGAACTCGACTCCGTCAACTGTAGGTAAGCCAAGCCTTAACTCCCTCAAAGTTTTCACATGAAACGGGCGTGCCCCGACTCTCTCCTTTACCGCGCCGAGGCGGGCAGCCCGAAGACCCGGTCGAAGCCCCAGGTGAAGAGGTTGGTGTACCCGATGAACAGGACGATCAGCCCCGCCTCGTAGACCAGCGCCTGCCAGACCGTCACCCCCAGCCACCATGCCATGACGGGCAAGAGAAGCAGAACCAGCCCGCCCTCGAACAGGATCGCATGGGCCGTCCGCCGCGCCAGCGACCGCCCCCTGACCACCTGCCGCGCCTCCCATGCCTCGAAGCCGGTGTTGAAGACGAAGCTCCACCCCAACGCAATCGTCGTGGTCAGGATCGACAGCACGAAGGACGAGGCCGGGCTCGCCTCGGACACGAGCCAGAGGTAGCTGGACACGACCAGCGTCCCCAGCGCCTCGAAACTGACGGCGTAGACGATCTTGCGGCGGGTGGGAGTCATCCCTTGGCGGGATCCCTCGGCCGGCGGAGTTCGCGCACCTCGCGGACGAAGGTGTAGTCGTGATAGCCCAACCGCGCCGCCGGGGCGTAGCGCCGGGGGTCAAGCCGCCCATCCACCAGACAATCGTCGCGGATGTGGATGCCCACCACCTCGCCCAGCATCAGCTTTTCCGGCCCGATCAGGTCGACCAGCTTGATGACCCGGCACTCCAGCGTCGCGGGCGCATCGGCCACCCGCGGGCAGTCGATGGCCACGCATTCGGCCTTGGCCACCCCCGCGGCAAGGAATTCATCCGTTCCGCGCGGATAGCGGGCCGAGGTCGCGTTCATCGCCTCCAGCGCGGCTTCGGCCACGATGTTCACGGCGAATACCCCCGTCTCCATCGCGTTGACCATGCTGTCGCGGTAGTCGCCCGCGAACATCACCTGGGGCGGTGTGTAGCCCACAGCGTTGAAGAAAGAGTAGGGCGCAAGGTTGTCGCCCGTCGACGCACGGGTGGAGATCCAGCCGATGGGGCGGGGCGAGACGATGGCCGAGAAGGGACTGTGCGGCAGCCCGTGGCCCTCGGCAGGACGGTAGAACATGGCGGACCCTGTTTCACAAATTGAACCCGACACTGCGCCATGTTACGGCGCACTTCCAGTGGTTTCGGCCAAGCGGAATCGGCAGGCACATCGGGTGGGATCGATCAGCGCGTGTACAAGCTTGAGGAAGAGACCGAGGACGACTGGTGGGAGGTGGAAGCCCTCTACGATCTCTGTTTCGCCCCCGGCCGCACGGCGCTGTCTTCCTACAGGTTGCGCGACGGCGTGCCCACGGTGGCCCCCCTCTGCCTGACCCTGCGCGACGATACGGGGGCCCTTGCCGCCGTCATCCGCTACTGGCCTGCCCTGATCGGTGAGCATGATGTGCTTCTTCTTGGCCCCATCGCCGTCCACCCGACCCACCAGGGCGAGGGGCTGGGCGCGCTCTTGATCAACGAAAGCCTGGCCGAGGCGCGGCGCCTGGGCTGGGAACGGGTGATGCTGGTGGGCGACGCGCCCTATTATGGCCGCTTCGGGTTCAGAAAGCTGGAAGGCGTCGAGATGCCGCCCCCCACAAACCCAGACCGCGTACTGGGGCTGGAGCTGAAGGCCGGGGCTTGGAAGGGCGTCACCGGGATGGTCACCAAGGCGACCTGAGCTGCCAGGTCTTGCATCGCCCGGCCGTCCCATTGCACGGGGTCCAACCTGCCCCATATGAAGCGGATGGAAAATACGCTGCCCACTGCCCCCGACCTTCCCGCCCAGGTCGCAGACCTTGCCTGCCGCTACAAGCGCGCGAACGGCCCGGTGATCCGCCTGGTGAACCGGCTTGGCGGATCGTTGGAGAACCAGCTATCTGCCCTTCCCGATGGCTTCCGCGCCCAGGTCGAACGTCTGACTGCCCAGGCGCTGGAGACGTCCTACGGTTTGGCCGCGCGGGCGCCGGACCTGGGGCAGCGCACCCCGATGGTGGCCGCGATGGCAGCCGGTGCGGCCGGTGGCGCGGGGGGCTTGGCGACCTCGCTGGCCGAGTTGCCGGTGACGGTCACCCTCTTTCTGAACACGATCCGCAGCGTCGCGCGTGACGTCGGCCTTGACCCTGACGAGGACTGGGTGCGCGCCGAATGCCTGCAGGTCTTTGCCGCGGGCAGTCCCCTGGCACAGGACGACGGGGTGAACACGTCGTTCGTGGCATCGCGCCTGGCGCTGTCGGGGTCGGCGGTGCAAAGCCTGATCACCAGCATTGCGCCGAAACTGGCGGCGGTGCTGGGACAGAAGCTGGCAGCCCAGGCCGTGCCCATCCTTGGCGCGGTGTCGGGCGCGGCGCTGAACGCGACTTTCCTGTCCTATTACCGCGAGGTCGCGCGCGTCCGGTTCGAACTGGTGAAGCTTGGCCAGGTACATGGTGCCGATGCGGTCGAGGCCGAATTCCGCCTTGCCACCACGCCTCCCAAGGTGATCCGCGCCTGATCCGGTTGCGATCCGTCCCCGCCCTTGGGTAAATGCCGCAAAGCAGGGGGGAGCCGGCATGAGCACCGATGTCATCGCACGACTGAAGCAGATGGCGGCCGATCCGGGCCGGGTCTGGCTGGTGGGCGGACCGACCTACGGCGACCTTCTGGCCCAGACCGGGCGGCTGGCCAATGCCCTGTTGGCGCTTGGGCTGGGGAAGGGTGATCGACTGCTGCTGCAAGTCGAGAAGTGCGAAGCGGTTCTATCGCTTTATCTTGCCTGCCTGCGGACGGGGGTGATCTTCCTGCCGGTGAACCCGGGCTACACGGTGGCCGAGACCGCGCATTTCCTGACCGACGCCGAACCGGCGCTTTCGGTGACCGATCCGGACCGAGTCGCAGGGCTGCGGGCGCTTGGTGCGCGGGTGGTGGACCTGCCGGCGCTATTGGAGCAGGCCGACGGGCAGGGGAATGCTTATGGCGATCCCGCCCACGGTCCGGACGACCTTGCGGCGATCCTTTACACCTCGGGCACGACGGGCCGGTCCAAGGGCGTGATGCTGACGCGCGAGAACCTGGCATCCAACGCCGAGGCTCTGGTCAGCCTTTGGCGGTTCACGTCGGCGGATGTCCTCCTCCACGCGCTGCCGGTCTTTCACACGCACGGGCTTTTCGTCGCGACGAACTGCGTCCTTTACTCCGGCGCGTCGATGATCTTCCAGCGCAGCTTCCAGCCCGCCGCCGTGCTTGAGGCGCTTGCGCAGGCGACGGTGATGATGGGGGTGCCCACCTTCTACACCCGCCTTTTGGCCGATGCGCGCCTGACGCGGGACGCCACGGCGCATGTGCGGCTTTTCATCTCGGGCTCTGCCCCGCTGTCGCCAGCAACCCATGCCGAATGGCAGGCCCGCACCGGCCACGCGATCCTGGAACGCTACGGGATGACCGAGACGAACATGATCACCTCGAACCCCTACGACGGCGCCCGACGGGCTGGGACGGTGGGCATGCCCCTACCCGGGGTGGATGTTCGCATCACCGGCCCCGACGGTCAGGTCCTTCCCCAAGGGGAGGCCGGGTCGATCGAGGTGCGGGGCCCCAATGTCTTCAAGGGCTACTGGCGGCTGCCCGAAAAGACCGCCGAGGAGTTTCGGGACGGCTGGTTCGTGACCGGGGACATGGGGGCCATCGACGCGCAGGGCTACCTGTCGATCCTGGGTCGGGCGAAGGATCTGGTGATCTCGGGCGGGCTGAATGTCTATCCGGCCGAGGTCGAGGCGGCGCTGGATGATCTGCCGGGGGTTGCCGCTTCGGCGGTGATCGGGGTGCCGCATCCCGATTTTGGCGAAGCGGTGGTGGCCTGCCTGGTGTCTGCGAAGGGAGCGCTGCTTTCGGAAGACGCGATCCGCGCGGCGCTGCGCGACCGACTGGCGGCGTTCAAGCTGCCGAAGCGGGTGCTGATTCTGGACGATTTGCCCCGCAACGCGATGGGCAAGGTCCAGAAGGCTGATCTGCGGCGTATATATCGGACCCTGTTCGCCAGTGCTTGAGCCTGGAATTCTGGGTTGAAGGCAGCTTGTCGCTTATACCTTGGGTTTAAATGGCCAGATTAAACCCTGGGTGACTGGCCAGTGCCATTTTCCTGCCGCAGTCCAGAGGAACCTGAAGGGGCAGAAGACCCCGGACCGGGACAGATGAGGGACACCTCCGAGCAGAAGGAAAAGAATCATGAGCGAACCCAAGAACAGCCTTTTTTCCCGCCGCATGGCCCTTGGCCGGATCGGCGCCCTGGCGCTGGCAGCCTATGCCGCGCCGGCGATGACCACAGTCAGCGTGGCCCAGGCCAGCAGCGGGTCGAGCGGCTCCAGCAGCGCCAGCGCGGCAAGCCCGGCGTCGCCACCGAGCGAGACCAGCGAACCGACCGCGCCGTCGACCAGCACCACGCCCAGCACGTGCTCGGGTCCGACCGACGATGATGCAGCCTGCGCCGAGGCTGCGCCGGCTCCCTGATGGCTTGACCCTTCTCCTCCGGCGCGGTCCGCTGTGCCGGAGGGAACATGCGGGTGCCGGCTGTGCTTCGGGACATCTTCTTCCAGGACGTCGGCACCCCCCTGCGGCTTGACGGGGCTGACGTTGTGCTGCCGCTGCTGGCCGAGGTTGCGGCGGGCTGGTTGCTTCGGCTGGCCGGGGCCGACCTTGGTGCCACTCCGTTCTTCACGATCACCGGCTTGCCGGGCGATACGAAACTGCGCTGCGAGAGTGGTGTGGAAATCCGGTCGCCACAGCTTTGGGATCCGGTCAACGCCGTCTGTGACGCGATGGCAAGTCTTGCGGTGGCTTGGCCCCTGTTCGATCCGACCTTGATCACGCTTCACGCGGCGGGGGTGGAGATGTCGGGGCGGCTGGTCGTCTTCCCGAACATCCGCCGTGCGGGCAAGAGCACCCTGTCGATCGCCCTGGCGCGCGCGGGGTACCGGGTCTTCAGTGATGACGTCGTGCCGCTGTCCTTTCCTGTGGCTGGCCCGGCGGTCGCCCATGCGATGGGGCTCGCCCCCCGCCTGCGGCTGCCCTTGCCGGAAAGCCTGCCCGCCGATTTCCGCGCCTGGGCTGAGGCGGTGCCGGGGCCGCGGAACCGGCAGTATCACTACCTGCCGCTCGCGGGGCAACCGCAGCATGGCGAAAGGCTGCCGGTGGGGGCCTTCGTGCTGCTGGACCGGCGCGACGAGCCGACGGTGGCCCGGCTGACCCCGGTTCCGCCCGACGCCGCGATGGACGCGCTGCTGCATCAGAACTTCACCCGGGACCGTCATTCGGGCGAAGTGCTGGAGGTGATCGCCGCGACGTTGGCAAGGACGCCGGTCTGGCAGCTGACCTATGCGGACCTTGGTGGGGCGGTCGGCTGTCTGGAAGCGGGCTTCACGGATGTGGTCCCCGCCACGTCCTTGGGTGGGCAGGCGCGGAGGTTCGGGGTGCCGGTGCTGGATTTCCGGGCCGCGTCCGTGGAGGGGCAGGTGGTCCAGCGGGCCGGCTGCGTCGAGCGGTGGATCGGCGAGACGCTCTACCTGGCCGATCCCGCGGGGCGGGCGATCCAGCGGATGGATGCGCTCGCGGCGGCGATCTGGGCCATGCTGGAGGAGCCGGTCACCCCGGAAGAGCTGGAAGAGGCCTTGAGTGAGGCCTTCCCAGAGACCCCGCGAGAGACGATCGCGGCCGACCTGTCCAGGCTTCTGTCCCGGCTGGCCGAGGCGGGGCTGGTGGCGGGCGGCGCGACCCGGTCCGGCTGAGCGCCGCGCGCGGCGCATAGGTCGAGGCAAGCAATATCAATGACTTGCCTGCGGTCCTTCACGATCTGATAACTCTTGTCCCGTCGTCGGACGCTGGTTTGGCCTGGGCGGCACGGGGCCGGGATCGACCGTCGCGTCATCCGACAGCGGACCTTCGCAGCGGTCCCGTGCGAGGAATGTCGCAAGGCTGGTGGTTTCGGTTTCCTCGAAAGGCTCATCCGTCAGGGACAGCCCTTCAATGCGGTCCAAGCGGAAGGTGCGGAAATCGGCACGCAGCTCGCACCAGCCGGTGAACATCCAGCCTTCGGTGAAGCTCCAGATCGCAAGCGGGCGGACCCGGCGGTCGGACGCCTGGTTTGCTAAGTCGCGGTAGGTCAGCCGGACGACAAGGCGCCTGCGGATCGCTTCGCGCAAGAGGCGCGCCTGCGGCGGCATCCGGGCGTGCAGGCTGAAGTAGGGCGCGTCGGCCAGGGACCGGTCCTCGGGGCGCGGCATCCCGGCCTGCAGCTTCGCCCGCGCTTCGCGCGCGGCATGGGCAAGGACCGGATCGCCCGCGCGCTCGGCATAGGCGAGGCCCAGGGCCAGCGCCTCGACCTGGTCGTGGGTGAAGGCGGTGGCGGGCAAGTCGAAGCCTGGGCGGAGGAGATAGCCGATCCCGGTCTCCCCCTCGATGGGAAGACCGGAGGCCTGCAGATGCGCGATGTCGCGGTAGATCGTGCGGGTGCTGACCTCAAGCCGCCGTGCCATGTCCTCGGCCCTGCTGACGCCGTGGGCGCGCAGGTCCTGCACCAGCCTGAAAAGTCTTTCCGCGCGGCGAATCCGGGTGGTCCTTTCGATGATGTCCCGACCAATAGCCTAGCACGGGCCGGGACGAAGGGTCAGTCGGCGGCGGTGGCCTCGATCTCGATCATGAGGGGTGGTAGCGCCAGCCGGGTCACACCGAGAAGCGTCATCGGCGGGGCCAAGCACAGGGGGCCGAACCGCTCGCCCAGGAGGTCGAAGTTCCGCAAGGCCGCGTCGACGTCGGTGGCGTAGACCGTCAGCCTGACGATGTTGTCCAGCGACATTCCGGCGGCCCCCAGCACGGCCTGCAGGTTGTCGAGCGCCAGCGCCAGTTGCCCGCGCATGACGCCGGGATGCTGCGGCGCGCCGGTGGCATCGACGGCCGTCTGCCCGGAGCAGAGAAGTTGCCGGGTCTGCCCGGTGATGATCTCGGCCTGATTGTAGCCAAGCGGCAGCGACCAGGGCCAAGGATTGACAGGGGTACGGATCATGAGGCTTTCCTTTCCGGTTTCGGCACCGGAAGGAAAGCAGAGTGCTCCTGACAGCGTGGTGTCAGGAGACTTGGCCGTCAGACCGTTTCCTGTGTCGCCAGCCAATCCATCAGCATGGGCCGGGCGCTTTCCGCCCCCGCGTCGCGCGCGCGGTCGATCACGGCGCGGGCCTCATCCAGGTTGACCTTGCGCAACAGCGCCTTGACCGGGCCGACCGACGCGGGGCGCATCGACAGTGTGCGAAAGCCGATGGCAGCCAGGGCGAGCGCCTCGATCGGGCGGCCAGCGTCCTCGCCACAGAACGACAGCGGCGTGGCGGTTTCGGCGCAGCGGGCGATGATCTGCTCCAGGAAGGCCAGGAAGGACAGGTTCAACGTGTCGTAGCGACGGCGGACGAGTTCATTCTCGCGGTCGGCGGCAAAGAAGAACTGCTTGAGGTCGTTGCCGCCCACGCTGATGAAATCGGTCAGCTCGAAAAAGCTTTTCGGCGCGTAGGCGAGGGACGGTGTCTCCATCATCGCGCCGATATCGACGCGGTCCGGCACCGGGTGGCCCAGCGATTTCTCGCGGTGAAGCTCGCGCAGGACATGGGCGCGCGCGGCCTGGAATTCGCTCATCTCGGTGATGAGGGGGAACATGATTGTGAGGGGCCGACCGTTGGCAGCCCGGATCAGGGCCTGGACCTGCATCCGCAGGACGCCCGGCTTGTCGAGGCCCACGCGCACGGCACGCCAGCCCATCGCGGGGTTCGGCTCTTCCGGCGGCTTCATGTAGGGCAGGACCTTGTCGGACCCGATGTCGAGCGTGCGGAAGGCGACGCGCTTGCCCTTGGCGGCATCCATCACGCGAGCGTAAAGGCGCGCAAGCTCGGCCCGCTGGGGCATCTTTGAGCGGACGAGGAACTGAAGCTCGGTGCGGAAGAGGCCGACGCCTTCGGCGCCTGAGCCTTCCAGGCTGGGCAGGTCGGCCATCAGCCCTGCGTTCATGTGCAGCGCGATTGTGGTGCCGCAAAGCGTGGTGGCAGGTAGGTTGCGCAGCGACGCGTAACGCTTCTGCGCTTCGGCCTGCATGGCGATCTTGTCGCGGAAGGCGCGGGCGACGGTTTCCTCTGGGCGCAGGTGGACGATGCCCTGGTCGCCGTCGACAAGGATATGATCGCCGTTCAGCGCCTCGGCCACAATGCGCGAGGCGTTGATGACAAGGGGAATGGCTAGCGCACGGGCTACGATGGCGGCGTGGCTGCCGACCGAGCCTTCTTCGAGCACGACGCCCTTCAGCTTGCGGCCATAGTCCAGAAGCTCGGCCGGGCCGATGTTGCGAGCGACAAGGATCGGGTTGTCGGGCATTTCCGCCCCGGTGTCCTTGCCCTGGCCGGTCAGGATGCGCAGCAGCCGGTTCGACAGGTCGTCAAGGTCCTGCAGGCGTTCGCGCAGGTACTGGTCGGGCACCTGTTCCATCCGGCTGCGGGCGGCGGATTGCTCTTTTTCGACCGCGGCTTCGGCGGAGAGGCCGCGCATGATGTCTTCTTCCATCCGCCGCAGCCAGCCGCGGGAATGGGCGAACATGCGGTAGGCCTCAAGGACCTGCTTCTGGTCCTTGTCCAGCTGTTCGGCTTCCAGAAGGTCGTCGATGGACACGCGAAGTTCGCCCACCGCCTGGCGGATGCGGTCGATCTCGGTCAGCGGATCGTCGGCCACCGGGTTGGTGATGACGACGCGGGGTTCGTGCAGCCAGACGCGACCCTCGGCGGCTCCCTCCTGACCGCTGGTGGCGCGGAACATGACGGGCTGCTTGTGCAGCGCGCGCATCCCGCCCTGGTCACTGGTGAAGGCGCCAAGCTCGGTCATCTCGGCCAGCACCATCGCGACGACGTCGAGGGCGTAGATCTCGTCCTCGTTGAACTGGCGGGCGGTCTTGGACTGGACGACAAGGACGCCCAGTTTCTCGCCGACGCGCTGGATCGGGACGCCGAGGAAAGAGGAGAAGAGCTCTTCGCCCGTCTCGGGCATGTAGCGGAAGCCCTTCTCGGACGGGGCGTCGGCGGTGTTCACCGGTTGGCCGAAGCGCGCGACGCGGCCGACGAGCCCCTCGCCCAGCTTCATCCGGGTCTGGTGGACGGCTTCCTTCTTCAGGCCCTCGGTCGCGCAAAGCTCCAACGTCTCGGGGTCGCGGAAGAGGTAGATCGAGCAGACCTCGGTCCCCATGCTGTCGGCGATGAGATGGGTGATGCTGTCCAGCCGGTCCTGGCCTTCGCCCGGGACGGAGAGCACGTCGCGCAGGCGGCGGAGAAGCTTGCGGCTTTCGCTTTCTGTGCGTTCGGGCATGGCTGCGTCCTTCCGGGGTCTTCCCCTTTCTATAGGGGCCTGTTGCGCGGATGGAAACGGAATTGCGGCGGATTGTGCGGGTCCCGGCCGGGGTGCCTGCGGATTGGGCGGGGGAACTGAACCGGGGGCGGGCGCTTGATGGTGCGGGTCAAGGCAGGAGCACGGGATGATCGGGGTGGACGTGGCGGTGGTGGGCGGCAGTTTTGCCGGGGTCTCGGCGGCGATCATGTTGGCGCGGGCGCGGCGGCGGGTGGTGATCATCGACGACGGCGCGACGCGGAACCGCTATGCCCGTGCCTCGCACGGGTTTCTGGGGATGGACGGGGCGGCGCCGGGGGCGATCCACGCCAAGGGGCTGGCAGAGGTGCTGGCCTATCCGACGGCGCAGCATCTGGAGGGGCGGGTGACGGCGATCACCGGGTCGGCGGGTGCCTTCGTGCTGGAGGGGCTGGAGGAGGTTCGCGCCTTGCGGGTGATCCTGGCCTTTGGGCAGCGCGACCATTTGCCGGACATTCCGGGTCTTCGGGAATGCTGGGGCAAGACAGTGGTTCAATGCCCCTATTGCCACGGTTACGAACTAGCGGATCGGACGACGGGCCTGCTGGCCTGGGAGGCAATCCCCATGCACCATTCTGTGCATCTGCAGGACTGGACCGACGACCTGATCCTGCTGGAAAACGGGGTGGAGGTGACGGTGGAAGAGGCCGGGAAGCTGGCCCGCCCCGGCCTGCGGCGTCAGGCGGGGCGGGTGGTGCGGGTGCATCATTCGGGTGGTGCCATCGAGGCGGTGGAGCTTGAGGGCGGCGCAACGGTGGAGATGCGGGCGCTTTACCTCGTGACGTGGCAGGAGCCGGCCTCGTCGCTTGCGCAAGACCTGGGCTGTGAGGTGGTGGAAACGCCGATGGGGCGGCATCTGAAGGTGGACGACCACCAGCGGACCACTGTGCCGGGGGTCTTCGCGGCGGGCGACCTCGCGCGGCCATATCCGTCGGCCACGCAGGCGGCGTCCACGGGCAACCGGGCCGGGGCGGCTTGCCACCAGGACCTGCTGGGGTTGCTGGAGTAGGGGTGGGAAGGGCGGATTGCCCACCCTACCTGCGGACGGGACACACGCGGGGCCTACCCACGCCCGCCCGGCAAGTCGGGGTAGATGATCCTGCAGCCGGAGAGGATGTCGTAGCGGTCGCGCTTGGGAGTTCCGGCAAATAGCGGTGCGGGGGAAATCAGGTATTCGATCCCGGCCCGCCGTGCGATGCGCGCGAGGTCCTTCACCGTTGAGGTCGCACGGATCGAGATCGGGCCTTCCGGCGGTTGGATGGCGGCGATCGAAGTCCAGGAAGTCCCGGCGGGGCTGATCTTGTCCGGAGGAAGCACCCCGAAGATCAGGATCGCCTCGGGGCCGTTGCAGTCGACGAACAGAAGCGCCTCGCTGACGTCGCAGCCGTAGTTCGAGAAGGTGATCTTCTGGGCAATCCGGCCATTGCCCCGATCCCGCACAGGGTTGCCATGCGCCATGTCGTGCAGGCCGTTGAAGGCGGGTACGTAGACAGACAGGCTTTCGGAATTGCCGAGGGGGATGCCGGACGGATCGGTGACGTTGGCGTTGGTGAAGGATCCATCCGCCGCAACCCGAATCCGGTTGTCGCGGGTGTCGATCTGGGCTTCGCACGCCAAAACCGGTGCCGCCAATCCCAGTGAAAAAAGCAGTATTGCGGTCCGGACCATCTGAAGAGCCGTCGCTTCCACGCTGTCGCTGTCCGACGAGAGCAGGAGCTTTGCCCGCAGTCAAGCCGAGGCAAGGGAAGGTGGGCGGACCGCCCACCCTACGAACCCGAAGGCCTGGCAAGAGGTCGCCCGAAGGTGTCGGGCTGAGCCCGACCTACCGGGTCACGCCTTGTCCAGCTCGAACGTGTCGTGAAGCGCCTGGACGGCCAGTTCCATGTACTTGCGGTCGATCAGGACCGAGATCTTGATCTCGGACGTGGTGATGACCTTGATGTTCACGTTCTCGGCCGCAAGGGCCGCAAACATCTTGGCCGCGACGCCGACCTGGCTCCGCATCCCGATGCCGACGACCGAGACCTTGGCGACGTCCGAGTCCGTCACCAGCGAGGTGTAGACGAACTTGCCGGCTGCGGCGGCGTCCTCGATGGCCTTCTTGGCGCGCTCGACCTGGTTCGTCGGCAGGCTGAAGGTCATGTCGGTATGGGCGCGCTTGTCGGCGGGATCGTCCTGTTCGCTGATGTTCTGGACGATCATGTCGACGTTGACGCCCGCATCGGCCAGCGAGCCGAAGATCGCCGCGGCGACGCCGGGCCGGTCCTCGACCTTCAGAAGCGTCATCTTCGCTTCGTCGCGGCTGTAGGCGACGCCGGAGACTACTTTCGATTCCATGATTTCATCCTCGTCGCAGACCAGGGTTCCAGAGTTTTCGTCGATGTCCTCGAAGGACGATACGACACGCAGCCGCACCTTGTAGCGCATCGCCAGTTCCACGGACCGGGTCTGCAAGACCTTGGCCCCGAGAGAGGCCAGCTCCAGCATCTCCTCGAAGGCGATCTTGTCGAGCTTGCGGGCCTTGGGGCTGATGCGCGGGTCGGTGGTATAGACACCGTCGACGTCGGTGTAGATGTCGCAGCGTTCGGCGCCGAAGGCGGCGGCGAAGGCGACGGCGGTGGTGTCGGAGCCGCCACGGCCCAAGGTTGTGATCCGGCCTTCGGCGCTGACGCCCTGGAAGCCCGCCACGACGGCGACCTTGAAGCCTTCGGCGAACTTCGCATCGATGTTTTCGCGGGGAATGCTGACGAACCGCGCCTGGCCGTGGGCAGAGGTCGTGTTGATCGGAACCTGCCAGCCCTGCCAGGACCGCGCGGGGACGCCCATTTCCTGCAACCGCAACGCCATGAGGCCGGCGGTCACGTTCTCGCCCGAGGACACCACGGCGTCGTATTCGCGGGCGTCGTAGAGTTTCGAGGTCGTCTCGACCCAGCCCACCAACTCGTTGGTCTTGCCGGACATGGCCGAGACGATGACGATGACGTCATAGCCGCGCTCGACCTCGGCCTGGACCTTCTTCGCGGCATTCTCGATCCGCGCGAGGTCCGCGACGGAGGTGCCGCCGAATTTCATCACCAGAAGCGGCATCCGCGCCTCCCCCTTGGGCGTTCAAAACGACCGCTTCTTATGCGGGGGCTTGGTCATGCGCAAGGGGCGCAAAAGGTCAGTCAAGGCGGTAGTCGACGGGCATGAGCGGCGGGGGCGCGGCCTCGCCCAGATGGGGGGCGAGCGAGATTTCCGCCGTCCGGCAGATCGCGTCCAGCGGCAGGGCGTTGGCGGTCAGGCCGAAGGGGTGGGCAAGCTCCTCGGTCACTTCGGCAAGGCCGAAGAAAGTGTAGGCGACGATGACGGCGAAAAGGGGCGTGAGCCAGCCGGTCGGGTCGAGAAGCGCGAAGGGCAGGAGCAGGCAGTAGAGCCAGCTCGTGCGGAAGATGAGGAGGGAGTAGACGTATGGAAGCGGCGTGAGCTTGATGCGCTCGCATCCTGCCTGCGCCAGCGCGATGGTGGAGAGGCGGGTGGAGAGAGTGCGCGCGCCGAAGCCGTCCATCCGACCGGCGCGGAGCGCATCGGCCAGAAGCGCGCCCATTGCATCCAGCGTTGCATCCGGGGTTGGTTCGGCAGGGGCGTCGCGGCGGGCGGGCTCGTCCGGGGGCAGGCCGCGCAGGGCGCAGCGGTGCTGGTTCAGGAAGGCGCGCATCGCGGTCAGAAGGCGGCGGCGGTCCTGCGGGTCGGGCAGGAAAAGCTCGGCCTCGCGGGCGACGGAGCGGGCGTCGGCAAGAAGGCCTCCCCACAGGCGGCGGGCTTCCCACCAGCGGTCGTAGGCGGCGTTGTTGCGAAAGCCGAGGAAAAGCGAAAGTGCCACGCCTAAGACGGCGAGGGGCGCGGCCTGAATGTGGGGCAGGGTCAGGAGATGGCGGTCGATGGCGACGATGGCGGCAGAGAAGAGGGCGACAAACACCAGTTGCGGCGCGATCACCGGCAGGACCGAGCCGCGGACGGCGAAGAGGAGGGCAAGGATCCCGGGCTTGTCGCGGAGGATCATTTCGGCAGCGCGCGCCAGCCGATGTCGGACCGGCAAAAGCCCTCGGGCCAGTCGAGAAGGTCGATCATCGCATAGGCGCGGTGGTGGGCTTCTTCCAGCGTCGCCCCTCGCGCGGTGATGTTCAGGACGCGCCCGCCGTTCGCGGTGACAAGCCCGTCGCGGAGCGCGGTGCCCGCGTGGAAGACCATGTGGCGGCTGTCCTCGGGCATTCGGTCAAGGCCGTTGATGACGCTGCCCTTGGCATAGGCCCCGGGATAGCCCTTTGCGGCCATGACCACCGTCAGGGCGTGGTCGTCGGCCCAGTTGACCTGGACCTGATCCAGCCGCCCCTCGGCGGTGGCGAGCATCAGGTCCAGGGCCTGCGCGCCAAGGCGCATCATCAGCACTTGGCATTCCGGGTCGCCGAAGCGGGCGTTGTATTCGACGAGGCGGGCCTTGCCGTTCTGGATCATCAGGCCCGCGTAAAGGACCCCCTGGTAGGGCGTGCCGCGCCGGGACATCTCGGCGATGGTGGGGAGGACGATCTGGTCCATCGCCTGCTGCTGCAAGGCATCGGTCAGAACGGGGGCGGGGGAATAGGCGCCCATGCCGCCGGTGTTGGGGCCGGTGTCGCCGTCGCCGACGCGCTTGTGGTCCTGGGCGGTCCCGATGAGCAAGGCGTTGGTGCCGTCGGTCAAAATGAAGAAGCTGGCTTCCTCGCCCGCCATGAACTCTTCGATCACGACCTCGGCCCCGGCGGCGCCGAATTCGCCGCCGAACATGTCGTCGATGGCGGCAAGGGCCTCGGCTTCGGTCATCGCCACGATGACACCCTTGCCCGCCGCCAGGCCGTCAGCCTTGACGACGATCGGCGCACCCTTGGCGCGGATGTAGGCGCGGGCGGGAGCGGCTTCGGTGAAGCGGGCCCAGGCGGCGGTGGGGGCGGCGCAGGCGTCGCAGATTTCCTTGGTGAAAGCCTTCGATGCCTCGAGCCTTGCTGCGGCGGCAGAGGGGCCGAAGGTCAGAAGGCCTGCCGCGCGGCAGGCGTCGGCGACACCGGCGGCGAGCGGGGCCTCGGGGCCTACGATGACGAAGTCGACGGCGTTTTCCTCGCAGAAGGTGACCACGGTCGCGCCGTCCAGAATGTCGATCTCGGCGCATTCGGCCAGCATGGCGATGCCTGCGTTGCCGGGGGCGACGATCAGCCGGTCGGTCTTTGGGTTCTGCTTTACCGCCCAGGCGAGGGCGTGTTCGCGGCCACCGGAACCAAGGATCAGGATGTTCATGGCAACGTCCTTCTGTGCCCGGCAACCCCCGGGGATCGTCCGGGTGATAGGCGCTCGACTGCCGGGCTGCAAGTCTTCGGGGAACAGGTCGGCGGCCCCCGCGTTGGTCTTGGATGAAATCACGAAAGGGATCAGCACATGCCGGACATTCAAGGCAAGCGCATCGCCGTACTCGCCACAGACGGGTTCGAACAGTCGGAACTGGAAGTGCCGGTGAAGCACCTGCGCGCTGCGGGAGGCGAGGTCCATGTCGTCTCGCTGACATCGGGCGAGATCAGGGGCTGGCAGGGCAAGGACTGGGGCAATGTGGTCCCGGTCGACGCGGTGCTGTCCGAGGTAGATGCCTCATCCTACGACGCCCTGGTTCTGCCGGGCGGGCAGATCAATCCCGATCTGTTGCGGGTCGAGGCGGAAGCCATCGCCTTCATCCGGTCCTTCTGGTCGGCTGGCAAGGTGATCGGGGCCATCTGCCACGCGCCTTGGCTTCTGGTCGAAGCCGGGATTGTCGAGGGTCGGCAGATGACATCCTATGCCTCCATCAAGACCGATGTGAAGAACGCGGGGGCAGACTGGATCGATGCCGAGGTGGTGACCGACCAGGGCCTGGTTACCAGTCGCAAGCCCGAGGACCTGCCGGCGTTCTGCGCAAAGCTGGTCGAGGAGATTGCCGAGGGCACCCACCAGCGCGCGGCGGCCTGACGGGACCCTGATCCCGGCGCTTTCTCTTGGCGTTGGGATCGGGCATGAATAAGGGCATGAGCGAGCTTTTCGAAGACGACGGCCCTCGGCCGACAGGAAACCAGCCCGAATATACCGTGTCCGAGCTGTCGGGTGCGGTGAAACGGGTCATCGAGGGGGAGTTCGGCCTCGTCCGGGTCCGGGGAGAGGTGGGACGGGTCTCGCGTCCGGCCTCGGGGCATCTGTATTTCGACCTGAAGGATGACCGCAGCGTCATCGCGGCGATCAGCTGGAAAGGCCAGGTCGCGCGGATGCAGGTGCGCCCCGAAGAGGGGATGGAGGTCGTGGCGACGGGTCGGATGACCACGTTCCCCGGCCAGTCGAAGTATCAGCTGATCGTCGATGAGGTGGCCCCGGCCGGGGCCGGTGCCTTGATGGCGATGCTTGAGAAGCGGAAGGCCGCGCTGGGGGCCGAGGGGCTGTTCGATGCGGCCCGAAAGAAGCCGATTCCCTATCTGCCGAAGGTGATCGGAGTGGTGACTTCCCCCAGTGGCGCGGTGATCCGGGACATCCTGCATCGGCTCCGCGACCGCTTTCCCCGGCATGTGCTCGTCTGGCCGGTGGCGGTACAGGGCCAGGATTGCGCGGCGCAGGTGGCTGCGGCGATCCGGGGGTTCAATGCGATTGAACCGGGTGGGCCGATTCCGCGGCCAGACGTGCTGATCGTGGCGCGCGGTGGCGGGTCGCTGGAGGACCTCTGGGGCTTCAACGAGGAAGTGGTCGTGCGGGCTGCGGCAGGGTCGGCGATCCCGCTGATCAGTGCCGTCGGGCACGAGACGGATACCACTCTGATCGATTATGCGGCCGACCTGCGCGCGCCCACCCCCACGGCGGCGGCAGAGCTGGCGGTGCCGGTGCGGCTGGAGTTGCTGGCGACGCTGGAGGCGCTGGGCGCGCGGCTGGTGCGGGGGATCGGGCAGGGGGTGGTCTTGCGGCGGCAGCGGCTGCGGGACCTGAGCCGTGCTTTGCCGCGGGTGGAGACGCTGGTGGCAACGCCCCGGCAGCGGCTGGACGCGGCGGGGATGCGGCTGGGCTCGGGGCTGGGGCTGGTGGTCGCGAAGAAGCACCGCGAGTTCGACCGGGTGGCGGGTCGGCTGCAGCCTGCCGCGCTGCGGGGGCTGGTGGCGCGGCAGCGGGATCAGCTTGCGGCGCTGGGGGAGCGGCTTTCGCGGGCGATCCTGATGCGGCTGGAACGGCGGGGGGAGCGGCTGGAGGGGCTGGCGGCGCGCCTTGCGCCGGGGCTGGCGCGGCTTCTGTTTGAGGCGGGACGGAAGGTGGCGGACGGGCGGCGGGACGTCGGGCGGCTGTCTGACCGGATGGACGCGGCGCTGGACCAGCGGTTCCGCAGGCTGGCCGACCGGCTGGAGGCGCTGGACCGAACGCGGGTCACGCTGGGCTATGCCGAGACCCTGAAGCGGGGCTATGCGGTCGTGCGGGGGGACGGGGCGGTCGTCACCTCGAAGGTCGGGGCAGAGAAGGCGGCGATGCTGGAGATCGAGTTCCGGGACGGGCGGCTTCTGGTAGGCGGCCGGGCCGGGAAGCGGGCGAAGGGCGAGGGCGAGAGCGGGCAG
>JAIXSA010000061.1 GCA_027484915.1 Paracoccaceae bacterium
CAGGGGCCGGGGCACTGACGCTCGCGCCGATGGACGTGACCAACGACGACGCCATGCGCCACCTTTGCCGCAGCATCCACGACCGCTGGGGCGGACTTGGCCTTTGGGTCCACGCCGCCATCCATGCCGCCCCGTTGGCCCCAGCCGGGCACATAGACCAGAAAGACTGGGAAAAGTCGCTTGCCACCAACACGCGTGCGACGGGCATGCTGATCCCGATGGTCGAGCCCTTGCTGAAGGCGCACGACGGCACGGCGCTGTTCCTGGACGACCCCCGCGCGGGCCAGCCGTTCTTTAGCTCCTACGGGGCTACGAAAGCCGCGCAGATGGCGCTGGCGCGCAGTTGGCAGGCGGAAAGTGCCAAGCACGGTCCCCGTGTCGTCATCGCCGAACCGAATCCTCTGCCCACCGCCACCCGCGCCCGCTTCTTCCCGGGAGAGGATCGGACCAAGCTCGCCGACCTGCAGGCCGAGGCGGCGCGGATTCTCGACACGCTGTAAGCTCGGTGCCCAAATTCCTTAAGTAAGGAATTTGACAATTTTCTTGCTCAAGAAAATTGCCCCTACCCCGCCAGGGCCGCGTCGATGGCCGCCCAAAGGGTCTCCACAGGCTCCACCCCGATGGACAGCCGGATGAAGCCGTCCGCGACCGCATCACCCCAGCGCGCCCGGCGTTCGGCGGCGGTGTGCACCCCGCCGAAGCTGGTGGCCTGCTCGATCAGCGGGCAGCGGGCGAGAAACCCCTCGGCCTCCGCCTCCCCCGCCAGTTCGAACCCGATCAGGAACCCGCCATTGGTCATCTGCGCGCCGACCGCCCGGTGCGAGGCGTCGCCCGCCAATCCCGGATAGCGCACCCCGCGCACCTTGGGGTGGACGGCCAGCCGTTCGGCGATCACGGCCGCCGAGGCGCACATGCGGGTCAGGCGGACCTCCAGCGTCTCAAGCCCACGGTGCACCAGATAGGCCTCGAACGGGCCGGGAACTGACCCCGACTGCCGCCGCCACTCGCGGATGCGGGCCATCAGGTTCGCGTCCCGCCCGGCCACGTGCCCGAAAAGCGCATCGGAATGACCTGCCGGGGCCTTGGTGTCGGCAGCGACCACGAGGTCCGCGCCAAGGTCCAGCGGACGCTGCAGAAGCGGGGTCATCGTCGTGTTGTCGGCGATCAAAAGCGCTCCGGCAGCATGGGCCATGGTGGCGAGGGCCGCGATGTCGACCGTGTCGAGGCCTGGGTTGGAGGGCGTCTCGATGTAGATCACCTGGAAGCCGGTGAAATCGGCCGTTTCCATCTCCAGCGTCGGGATCTGCACGACCTCGACCCCGTAGACCTGTAACAGATCGCGGCCCAGAAGGCGGGTCACGTAGTAGCCGTCCGACGGAACCATCACCTTCGCTCCGGCTTTCAGGCAGCAGACCAGCGCCGCGGTGATCGCGGCCATGCCGGAGGGGAAGGAGACAACCTCTGCCGCTTCCAGAATCGCAAGCTGGGCCTCGACGGCGTCCCAGGTCGGCTGGCCAGAGCGGCCGTAGTAGTGGGCGGCCCCCTGCGCCTGCGGCAGGTGGAAGGTGGTGGCCACCGAGATTGGCGGGACGACGGGCTCGCCCAGCGAAAGGCCCGCCTTCCGGTGGTGCAGAAGGCGGGCGATGCGGGCATCAGTCTCGGCGGTCATGGCGGCTCCTGAGGTGTCCACGCGGGACAGAAGGTTGCACCCCAGCGAATTCAAGGGCTTGGGCTTGGTCGTTTACCGGACCTTAACCCCTGCCCGCGCGCCTCTCAAGCCATCACTCCAGCCGCGCCGGGAAGCCGGGGGCACGCAGATCGGTGCCCAGAAGGTCCTCCAGGAGTTTGGCGATCATCGGCGACTGCGCCTCGCCGCCATAGGCCGCCTTGGCGGCGATGTAGGTCTGGTTCGTCATGCTGGCGAGGTCCAGGGGCACGCCGAACTCTTTGCCGAAGCCCAGGGCGAACCCGAGGTCCTTCAAGGCGAGGTCGATGTTGAACGCGATATCGTAGGACCCGTTCAGGATCAGCGCGCCTTCGGTTTCATGCACGAAACTGTTTCCAGAACTGGCAGCAATCGCGTGCCAGGCCTGACCCAGGTCCAGCCCACCGCGCTTGGCCAGCATCAGCGCCTCGGACGTGGCCTTGAGGTGGATGAAGGCTAGCATGTTGGTGATGACCTTGATGATCGACGACGATCCCAGGGGCCCCATGTGGAAGATCCGGTCGCCCATCGCCTGCATGGCCTTGTAGTGCAGATCATAGAGGTCCTTGTCCCCCCCGGCGAGCATGGTGATCTTGCCCTGATAGGCCAGATGGACGCCGCCGGTGACCGGCAGTTCCATCATCCGCACGCCCGCCTCGGCAGCGACGCCGGCAAGTTTCAGGACCTCGTCCCGACCCAGGGTGGACATCTCGACCCAGGACGCCCCTTTGCGCATGTGCGGCAGGATGTTCCGCAACACGCGTTCCGAGACGGCGGGGGACGGCAGGCAGGTGATGACATGGTCGACAGCGGCCGCAAGCTCTTCTGCACTGCCCGCCAGGACAGCGCCTTGCGCCACCAACGGTTCGGCGAGTTTCGGGTTCAGGTCATAGACCGTCACCTGGAAGCCGTCCTTCACCAGACACCCCGCACAAGCCGCGCCCAGGTTGCCGAGGCCGATATAGCCGTAGTGCATTTTGTCCCTCTTCCCCGTGCCTTGCCGAGATTACTTAAAGTAGATGTTGTAGCGCTTGCGGATCGCGGCATCGATCTCTGGATCAACCCTGCAGCCGGCCTTGGCCAGGATCGCATTCTTGCGGGCGATAGCAGTGTCGAGGAGGAGCGGCTTGCCCGCCTCGTTCCATTCCTTGGGCGACATGCGGTTGCCGACGTTCGGGTAGATATACTCGGTCTGCATCAGCTTCAGCGTCTGGTCCGACCCGAGGTAGTGGCCGGGACCACCAAGGCAGACCTCCTTCATCGCGTCGATTGAGGTCGAGTCGGGGGTCACGTCAATCCCGCGCACCAGACGCATGGTCTGGCCCAGAAGGTCGTCGCCCAGCACCAGGCTTTCCAGGCAGAAGCCCAGCAGCGAGGCATGCATCCCCACCGCCTCATAGCACATGTTCAAACCCGCGAGGCCAGCAAGGGCGTTGGTGATCCCCTGCTCCCATCCCGCCTGCATGTCCGGCAGCTTCGAGTCGGAAATGCCCGAAGCCGCCCCACCGGGCAGGTCGTAGAACCGATGCATCTGCGCGCAACCGGCCGTCAGAAGGGCCTGTTCCGCCGATCCACCGGACATGGCACCCGTTCTCAGATCGGAAACAAAGGGCCAAGTCCCGAAGATCGCCGGCGCACCGGGCTTGATGGCGTTGACGTAGACCACCCCGGCCAGACATTCCGCCACCGCCTGCACGATGGTCAGCGCGATTGGCGCAGGCGAAGTGGCACCGGCTTGGCCCGCCGACAGCAGCAGCATCGGCATCCCGCGGCGGATGCAATCCTCCATCGTGATGCAGCTTTCCTCGGCGAACTTCATTGGCGGAACGACGAAGCAGTTGGAATTGCTGACGAAAGGCCGTTCCAGCCACTTCTCTTCTCCGCCCGCGACCATGTGGATCAGGTCGAAGCAATCGGCGACATGCGATGGATCAGAGAAGGACGTGCCGACATGCTTCACGGTGCCCGCAAGCGACCCGTAGAGGGTATTGAGGTCCATCTCCTTGTTGTCGACGACATCGCGGCAGACCATCGTGCGCTGGTAGAAGTGGATGTTGTCGAGGTTGTCGACCAGTCGCGCCGCATCATAGAGGTCTTGCGCGGTCGACTCGCGGTAATCCAGCGTGACCGGATCGACGATATGCACCGCCGCCCCCGCCGTGCCGTAATGCACGTTGGTGCCGGTCAGGTGCAGGTCGTACTTCGGGTCCCGCGCATGCAGTGTGATGTTGCGCGCGGCGATGGCCAGCATGTCCTCAACCAGCGCGCGGGGAAAGCGGATGCGGCCGTCATCCCCAAGGATCGCGCCGGCTTCCGTCAGAAGCTTGACACCCGAAGGAGGGGCCTGGCTAAGGCCGATCTGCTCCAGCGCATCCAGCGCGGCGGCATGGATCTGCTGGACACCCACCTCGGTCAGCGGTTTGTACTGACCGCCGGGAAGACCGGGACGGACGGGCTTCACGTCGTCGGCAAGCGGGGCGGCACGCATCGCAACGCGGGCCTGGCGGCCGCCGCTGCGACGGTTGCGCGCGGGTTCGCAGGTCTCGCCCAGAAGGTCGGAGAGGTCGGTCATGCCTTTACCCTTTCAGAGTTCGGATCGTGCATCGGAACGAGGCTGGCGAAGGCGGCGTGACGTTTGCCCGCGACTTCGATCTCATAGGTGGAGCCGAGGATGTCATCGTCGGTCTGGCCCTTGGCGGGGACATAGCCCAGGCCGATCGCGCTGCCGAGGAAGTGGCCATAGTTGCCGCTGGTGACTGGCCCGACTATTTCGCCATCGCGAACAATGGCTTCGTTGTGGAAGAGCAGCGGTTCGGGGTCCTTCAGTCGGAACTGGAGCATCTTGCGGGATAGACCCTCCTGCTCCTTCTGCAGCACTGCGTCGCGACCGATGAAGGCGGGCTTCTTGCGGCTGACGGTGAAGCCCAGGCCCGCCTCCAACACATGATCCTCGTCGGTGATGTCGTGGCCCCAGTGGCGGTAGGCCTTCTCGATCCGGCAAGAGTCCAGGGTGTGAAGGCCGCAGAGCTTGAGGTCGGGCACTGCTTCCATCAGTGCCTCGAAGACATGGGCAGTCTGGTCTGCACTCACGTAAAGCTCCCAGCCCAGCTCGCCCACGTAAGTGACGCGATGTGCGCGGGCGAGGCCCATGCCGATTTCGATTTCCTTCGCCTGGCCAAAGGGATGCGCGGCGTTGCTGAAGTCATTGGGCGAGACCTTGGACAAGACCTCGCGCGACTGTGGGCCCATCAGGCAAAGCACCGACTCGGCCGCGGTGACATCGGTGATGACCGCGAAGTCGTCGCCCACATGCGCGCGCATCCAGGCGAGGTTGCGCTGCAGGGTGGCCCCGGGGACGACGGCCAAATAGGCGGTCTCGGACAGGCGCGTCACCGTAAGATCGGCCTCTATACCCCCGCGATCATTGAGGAACATGGTGTAGACGATCTTCCCCACGGGGACATCCATCTGGGCCGAGGAGATGCGGTTCAAAAAGGCGCAGGCGTCGCGGCCCTCGATCCGGATCTTGCCGAACGAGGTCATGTCGAACAGACCCACGCGTTCCCGCACTGCCATGTGCTCGGCGCGCTGGTTGTCGAACCAGTTCTGCCGCTTCCAGCTATAGCGATATTCCCGCTCTTGCCCATCATTGGCGAACCAGTTGGCGCGTTCCCAACCTGCTACCTCGCCAAAGACGGCTCCGCGCGCCTTCAGGTGCTCGTGGATCGGTGACCGGCGGACGCCACGCGAGGTCACGACCTGGCGGTAGGGGAAATGGTCGGCATAAAGCAACCCAAGCGTCTCCGTCACTCGCTCCTTCAGGTAGCGGCGGTTCTTCTGGAAGGGCTGGGCGCGGCGGATGTCGACTTCCCAGAGGTCGAAGGGCGGCTCGCCTTCGGTGATCCAGTGCGCCAAGGCCTGACCAGCCCCGCCGGAGGAGACGATGCCGATGGAATTGTATCCAGCCGCGATCCAATAGCCCTGCACTTCGGGCGCCTCGCCCAGGTAGTAGCGGTCATCGGGGGTGAAGGATTCCGGCCCGTTGAAGAAGGTGTGAATGCCTGCGGTCTGGAACAGCGGCATCCGGTTCATCGCGTGTTCCAGGATGGGCATGAAGTGGTCCCAGTCCTCGGGCAGCGTGTCGAACTCGAAGTCCTTGCGGATGCCGTCCATGCCCCAAGGCTTGGCCTTCGGCTCGAAGGCACCCAGCATCATTTTCCCTGCGTCCTGCTTGTAATAGGCGCATTCGTCCGGCACCCGCAGGACCGGCAAATCCTTGACCCCCTCAACGGGTTCCGTGACGAGGTAGAAGTGCTCGCAGGCATGGAGCGGCAGCGTCACCCCGTTCTGCGCGGCAAGGTCCCGACCCCACATCCCGCCGCAGTTCACGATGACGTCGGCCGCAATGTGCCCCGGGCCTTCGGCGGTTTCATAATCCACGCCCGTCACGCGGCCCCCCGCTGTCGTGACCTTGGTGACGAGCGTGTTCTCGAAGATCTTCGCGCCCCGCATCCGCGCGCCCTTGGCCAGCGCCATCGCGATGTTCGCGGGGTCGCACTGGCCGTCCAATGGCAAGGCCACCGCGCCGACCACGTCCGACACGTTGAGATGCGGATAGCGCGCCTTCACGTCAGCCGGAGAAATCTCATGCACCTCGACGTCGAAGATCCGCGCCACCGTGGCCTGGCGCAGAAGCTCTTCATGCCGCTCCGCGGTCAAGGCGACGGAAATCGAGCCGACCTGCTTCATCCCGGTGGCAACCCCGGTCTCGGCCTCGAGCCCGCGATACAAATCGGCGGAATACTTCGCGAGCCGTGTCATGTTCGCCGAGCCGCGCAGCTGCCCGATCAGGCCCGCCGCATGCCAGGTGGTGCCAGAGGTCAGCTTCCGCCGCTCCAGCAGCACCACGTCGGTCCAGCCCGCCTTGGCCAGGTGATAGGCCACCGAACAGCCAGAGACGCCGCCTCCGATCACCACCGCGCGTGCTTTCGTCGGAATCTCAGCCATTCTCTTGGTCTTTCATCTTTGCACAAGTATCCCGGGGGTCCGGGGGCTGGCCCCCGGTCCGCCCTCTGTCACGCGCGGATGCGCTCGTTCTTCGCATCCCAGGCCGGTCCGTCGGGCAGGACCGTGGCCTTGACCCGCTCACCGAAGACCTCAACCTCGACCTCGGTTCCGGCCACAGCCAGATCGGCCCGCAGCATCCCCAGAGCCATCGAGTGGCCCACCCGATAGCCCCAGGCGCCCGAGGTCGTCTCGCCGACCACCTGGCCGGCGTGCCAGAGCGTCGACATGTAGGGCGCGTCGCATTCGCCTGCCTCGACCTTCAGGGACACGAATCGCTTCTTCACCCCGCGCTGCTTCTCGGCCTGCAGCGCCGATTTGCCGGGGAAATCGTGGTTCCAGTCGATGAAGCGCTCAAGGCCGCCTTCCAACAGCGAGTAATCCGTCGACAGATCGCCCTTCCACGCGCGGTAGCCCTTTTCGATGCGCAAGGAGTTCAACGCCTTCATCCCAAAGGGCTTCGCCCCCCCGGCAAGCAGCGCGTCAAGGATCGCCGGGGCATCGGCCCGGTCGCAGTGGATTTCCCAGCCAAGCTCGGCAGCAAAGGATACCCGCACCAGCGCCACCGCGCGCCCTGCGACTTTCGCATCGTATTGAACCGACAGCCAGGGCCGCGTCAGGTCGGCCTCCGCCAGGCCCGCCAGAAGCTCGCGCGCCTTGGGGCCGGTGACGATGAAGCAGGACACCGCGTCGGTGTGGTCCTCGATCACGCAGCCCTCGGGCAGGCCCTTCCGCAGTACGTCGGCGTCATGCCACTGCGCCACGGCGGCGGTGATGAGGCCGACCTGATCCTCGCCATGCACCATGCAGGACATCTCGGTCACGATCCGGCCCCGGTCGTCAGCAAAATAGACCAGACCGATCCGCCCCTCGGCCGGCAGTCGGGATGCCGTCAGGCTTGCCACATGCGCCTTGGCCCCTGGCCCCTTGACCAGAAACCGCGAGAACCCCGGCAGGTCGAGGACCCCGACGCCATCCCGCACCGCCTCGCATTCGGCGCGGATTCGGGCCTCCCACGGGCCCTTGCGGCCCCAGGTCTGCGTCGCCTCCCAGCTGGTGTCGTCGCCGGGGGCCGCGTACCACTCCGCCCGCTCCCACCCGTTGTAGGGCGCAAACTGGGCGCCAAGCGCCTTCAGCTTGTCATGCACGGGCGACAGCTTGCGGTCCGCCCCGGCAGGCCAGCGCGCCATCGGGAAATGCATCCCGTATTCGTGGCCGTAGACCTCCATGCCCTTGGCGACGAGGTAGTCGTGATCCTCCCACCCGGTAAAGCGGCGCGGGTCGCAGGACCACATGTCCCATTCCGTCCCGCCCTCGGTCACCCATTCCGCCAGAACCTTGCCCGCCCCGCCCGCCTGGCAGATGCCGAAGGTGAAGACGCAAGCCTCGAAGGCGTTGGGGACGCCCGGCATCGGCCCGATCAGCGGGTTGCCATCCGGGGTATAGGGGATCGGGCCGTTGATCACCTTGGTCAGGTTCGCCTGCGCCAGCAGGGGCACACGGGCCATCGCGTCGTTGATGTGCCACTCCAGCCGCTCCAGATCGTCCGGGAAAAGCTGGAAGCTGAAATCATCGGGCATCGGATCGTCTGGCGTCGCCCAATGCGCGCGGCAGGGGTTTTCGTAGGGGCCAAGGTTGAAGCCCATCTTCTCTTGCCGCAGGTAGTAAGAGCTGTCCACATCTCGCAGCAAGGGCAACTTGTGGCCGACTTCCTTGCTCCAGGATTCCAGCTCGGGGATCGTGTCGAACAGCATGTACTGGTGGCTCATCACCATCATCGGCACGCGGCGGCCGAACAGTGCGCCGACCTGGGCAGCATAGTAGCCGCCTGCGTTCACGACGTACTCGGCGCGCACCTCGCCCTTCGGCGTGCTCAGGATCCACTCCGACCCGGTCCAACGCGCCGCCGTCACCGGGCAGAACCGCTCGACCCGCGCGCCCAGCTTGCGCGCGCCGGTGGCCAGCGCCTGGGTCAGCTGCGCAGGGTCGATGTCGCCGTCGTAGGGGTCGTAAAGAGCGCCGGTCAGGTCATGCGTCTCGAGGAAGGGATAGCGCGACCGGATGTCCTCTGGCGCGAGGATGTCGAGGTCCATCCCCTGATACCGCCCCATGCCGACGACGCGCCGGAACTCCTGCAGGCGTTCCTTCGAATGCCCAAGGCGGACCGAGCCCGTCACGTGATAGTTCATCGGGTAGCCAACCGCATCGCCAAGACCCCGGTACAGGCTGGCCGAATAGCGCTGCATGTTCATGATCGACCAAGAGGCGGAAAACGTCGGCACGTTCCCCGCCGCGTGCCAGGTCGATCCGGCGGTCAGCTCGTTCTTTTCTAGAAGCAGCGCATCCGTCCAGCCCGCCTTCGCCAGATGATACAGGGCCGAGGCCCCCACGGCCCCGCCGCCAATGATCACCACCCGAGCCGAAGCAAATTCCGCCATCGCCGCCTCCCCATTCCGCGCGCCACTATCCGCTGCAATGCACCCGCTTTCAATTCGGCGGGAACCAGGGTATTGATCGACAAAACCGATCACGTGTTCATCTTTGGACATATATCCTCTGGGGGTCCGGGGGGCGATGCGCCCCCGGGGCTTGCCGCAAGCACGACGGCCCAAAATGCAGATCGATCTTCTCGACACCTTCCTCGACCTGGCCGAGACCCGCAGCTTCCACCGCACGGCGGACCGCCTTCGGATTACCCAGTCCACCGTCTCGGCACGGGTCACGGCGCTGGAGCAGGCGGTGGGCCAGCGGCTCTTTGACCGCTCTCGCGCGGGGACCGACCTTACCCCCGAAGGCAAGCGGTTCGAGCCGCATGCCCGCGCGCTCCGCCATGAGTGGAACGAGGCCAAGCGGCGCATCCAGATCCCGCAGGGGGCGGCCCAGCTTTTGCGCCTTGGCATCCAGAACGACCTTGCGGCGGTCTATCTGGGCGACTGGGTGGCCGAGTTCCGCACCGCTTTCCCCGAAACGGCCTTCTACATCGAGCCGGACTATTCCAACCAGATGTGCGCCGACCTCCTGACCGGCATCCTTGACTTCGCGGTGATGTTCAGCCCCAAGCCGCACCCGGACCTTCACTTCGACAGTGTCGGCGACGTGACCTACCGCATGGTGTCGACCGACACGGCTGCATTGGCCGAGGTTCGCGCCAGCCGCTTCGTCTTTGCGCATTTTTCTCCGGCATTTGAGGAGATGCACCGCCAGCTTACGCCCGAGCTGGCAAGTTCTCCCGTCTCGGTGGGTCAGTCGGGGTCGGTCGTGTCGCTTCTGACCGCGATGGGCGGGTCGGGCTATGTGTTGGAAAAGACCGCCGATGACCTGATCGCTGCGGGCCGATTTCTTGCGGTGGCAGACGCCCCGCCGCTGCGCCAGCCGGTCTTTGCCGCGATCCATATCCGCCACCGGACCTTGGCCCTGCACCGCAAGCTGACCCAACTCGTCGCCCGGCATTTCGGTTGACCGATTGTAAGCCGGCACGGACGCGGCGGCGGCGCTAGAACACCATCTGCACCCGATGCCCCGGCGCATGCGCAAGCCGCACCCATGTCACCGGCCCGCCGGTCCCGTGGGTCGTGCGTTCCGCCACCAGTAGGGCTGTTCCGGGGGCGACGCCCATCACTTCGGCCTCGCGGGGGCTGGCAGGTTCGGCGGTAAAGGCGATGTCGCCAGACACGAGGCTGACATGCGTCACCAGCCATTCATTGGCACTGACCTTCGCGAAATCGGGGGCGGGGGTCGGCAGCACGGCGGGGTTCAGCCAGCGTGTCTCCAGCACGAAGGGACGGCCCCCGGCCAGGTGCAGGGTTTCAAGGTAACGCAGCGACTGGGCTTCGGCCAAGCCAAGGCGCGCTGTCACCGGAACCGGGGCCGGGGTCAGCCGGTCGGACAGAAGCTTGAAGTCGTAAGCCAATCCCCGACCCAGGACGTCCAGCCGGATCACCGGAATTTCCAGCCGGGCTCGCCGCACCGGAAGTTCGGCCACCCGGGTGCCCGCCCGCTTCTTTCGCTCGATCACCCCCGCCTCTGCCAATGCGGTCAGCGCCCGGTTGACCGTGGCGCGGGCGACGCCGAACTCCTCGGCCAGCGCCTCCTCACCGGGGATCAAGGCCCCCGGCGGCCAGTCACGCGCCCGGATGCGGCGCAGGACTTCGGCGCGGATGCCCTCCCAGCCGTTCACAGCGCCTCGCGCAGGCGGCGCATGGTGGCGCGGAAGCGGGTCTCGGTGGCCTCGCGGGCGATGTGGCGGCCGCCCCGGACGATGTGCCGCCCGGCGGACCAGAGGTCGGAGACAAGCCCGTCGCGCCCGGCAAAGAGGAAGGCGTCCAGAAGCTGGTCGCCCGCCACCCCCTCCAGCCGCAGATCACCGGTATCGAGTGCCACAAGGTCCGCCCACTGCCCCACCTCGATCCGCCCCGTCCCCCGCCCCGCCGCCTGCGCCCCGCCCTTCCCGGCCTCCTCCCACAAGAGCCGACCCGTAGACCGCTGGTCCGCCAGCACCGCCCGGGCCTTCAGGTTCAGCCGTTGCGAGTATTCAAGCACCCGCAACTCCTCGGCCAGCGAGATCCGCACATTGGAATCGGTCCCGACCCCGAAGGTCCCACCCGCCGCCATCCACCCCGGCGCGTCGAAGATCCCGTCCCCAAGGTTCGCCTCGGTGATCGGACAGAGGCCCGCAACGGCCCCGGTCCTCGCCAGCGCTGCCGTCTCTTCGGGCGTCATCTGCGTCGCGTGGATCATGCACCAGCGCCCGTCCAGCGGCAGGTTCGCACAGGCCCAATCCACCGGCCGCGCACCCCACGCGGCCTCAACCTCGGTCACCTCGGCCACCTGCTCGGCGATGTGGATGTGGACCGGCCCGCCCGGCGCCATCCCGGCGACGCGTGCCAGGGTCGGCAGGCTGACCGCCCGCAACGAATGCGGCGCGACACCAAGCACCGCATCCGGCATCCCCGCCAGCGCCCGCCCCGCCCCGTCCAGCACCGCCGCATAGATGTCGGGCGAGGAGCCAAATCGCAACTGCCCCCCGGCCAAGGCCCGGCCATCCACCCCGCCCTGTTCATAGATCACCGGCAGATGCGTCAAGCCCAGCCCGGTTTCACTCGCCGCAGCTGCAACCCGCCTCGACATCTCTGCCGGGTCCGCATAGGCCCCGCCGCCAACCGCGTGGTGCAGATAGTGGAACTCGCAGACCGCCGAGAACCCGGCTTCCGCCATCTCGACCATCGCCTGCGCGGCGATCGCCTGCACATCCTCGGGGCCAAGGCGTTCAAGGAAGCGGTACATCAGCGCGCGCCAGGTCCAGAAACTGTCCTGCCCCGCCGTCCGCGCCTCGGTCAGCCCGGCCATCGCGCGCTGGAAGGTGTGGGAGTGCAGGTTGACCGGCGCCGGTAGGAGGACGCCATGCCCCTGGCCCGGCACACCCGCCGTCACCTCGGCGATGCGCCCGGCCTCGATGCGGATGCGAACGTCCTTCGCCCAGCCCTCGGGCAACAAGGCGGAAGCGGCGTGAAGGATCATGGCGACTCGCTTGACTTGGCATTATGTCTAGACATATTAGCCAATAGATCAGCCATAAGGCAAGCCGATGCTCCTGACCCACGCCACCCTTGCGACGATGACCGGAGGCTACGCTCTGATCCCCGACGCGGCCGTGGCGATGGAGGGCGACCGGATCGCCTGGGCCGGGCCACTGGCCGATCTGCCGGCCGCGTATCGTTCTCTCCCCGAGCACGATTGCGCCGGGCGTCTGGTGACTCCAGGCCTGATCGACTGCCACACCCCCGCCGTCTTTGCCGGTCACCGCGCGGTGGAGTTCGAGCTCCGGCTAAAGGGCGCGAGCTATGAGGAGATTGCCCGCGCCGGGGGCGGAATCCTGTCCACCGTCATCGCCACCCGGGCCGCGTCCGAGGAGGAGTTGCTGGCGAAAGCCCTGCCCCGCGTCGACCAGTTGATCGCAAGTGGAGCCACGACGATCGAGGTGAAATCAGGCTACGGGCTGACCGTCGGGGACGAGTTGAAGATGCTGCGCGTGGCCCGGCGGATCGGCCAGTCACGCCCGGTGACAGTGCAGGCCACGCACCTCGCCGCCCATGCCATTCCGCCGGAATTCAAAGGCCGCGCAGCGGCCTACATCGCGGAGGTCGCATTGCCCTCGCTGCGACAGGCCCATGCCGAGGGCTTGGTAGACGCGGTCGACGCCTTCTGCGAGGGGATCGCCTTTTCGATCAACGAGCTGTGCCCGCTTTTCGCCGAAGCCAAAGCCTTTGGGCTGCCGGTGAAGCTCCATGCCGAGCAGCTTTCCGACCTAGGCGGCGCGGCGTTCGCGGCCGGGCACGGCGCGCTGTCGGCGGACCACCTGGAATACCTTTCGCCCGAGGGGGTGGCCGCGATGGCCCGTGCTGGAACCGTCGCCGTGATCCTGCCGGGCGCCTTCTACACCCTGCGGGAAAGCCAGCTTCCCCCCATCGCGGCCCTGCGCGCGGCAGGCGTGCCGATGGCGGTGGCGACCGATCTCAACCCTGGTTCCTCGCCTATGGCCTCGCTGACACTGGCGATGAACATGGCCTGCACTCTGTTCCGACTGACCCCGGAAGAGGCGCTTTTGGGCACCACCTACCACGCCGCCCGCGCGCTGGGACTGGCCGACCGGGGTCGCATCGCGCCGGGGCTGCGAGCCGACATGTGCCTCTGGGATGCCGACCATCCGGCGGAACTGAGCTATCGCATCGGGGCCACCGCCCTGCACCAACGTATATACGGAGGCCGCCTTGGCTGAAGTCCTTGTCCCCGGTCAGGTGACCCTTGCGCAGCTGGAGCGTATATACAGGGATCGTCTTTCCGCCCGCCTCCACGACAGCGCCCACCCTGGCATCGAACGCGCCGCCAGCCACATCGCGGCGGCGGCGAATGGCAGCGCGGCGGTCTATGGCGTGAACACCGGGTTCGGCAAGTTGGCCAGCATCAAGATTGCCCCGCAAGACACTGCGACGCTGCAGAAAAACTTGATCCTCTCGCATTGCTGCGGAGTTGGTGCCCCGATGCCCGAGGATGTGGCGCGCCTGATGATGGTGCTGAAGCTTCTGTCGCTGGGGCGCGGCGCGTCGGGGGTCCGGCCCGAGGTCGTGGCGCTGATCGAGGGCATGCTCGCCCAGGGCGTGACGCCGGTCATTCCCGATCAAGGCTCGGTCGGTGCCTCGGGTGACCTCGCACCCTTGGCCCACATGACCGCCGTGATGATCGGCCATGGTGATGCCACGGTGGACGGCCATGTGAAACCCGGCGCGGAAGCGCTTGCGGTGAAAGGGCTTTCCCCGATCACGCTGGGCGCGAAGGAAGGCCTGGCGCTGATCAACGGCACGCAGTTCTCCACCGCTTATGCGCTGGCGGGCCTTTTCCAGGGCTGGCGCGCGGCGCAAGAGGCGCTGGTGATCTCGGCGCTGTCGACCGACGCGATCATGGGGTCGACTGCGCCGCTGGAGCCGGAAATCCACACCCTGCGCGGCCAACACGGCCAGATCGCTGCCGCCGCGACGATGCGTGCCTTGCTGACAGGGTCCGAAATCCGCGAAAGCCACCGAGAGGGCGACACTCGCGTGCAGGACCCCTACTGCATCCGCTGCCAGCCGCAGGTCACCGGGGCCGCGATGGACGTGCTGCGCATGGCCGCCCGGACGCTGGAGATCGAGGCGAACGCAGCAACAGACAACCCCCTTGTCCTGTCGGACGGGCAAATCGTCAGCGGTGGCAACTTCCACGCCGAACCCGTTGGTTTTTCAGCAGATATGATCGCGATGGCCGTGGCCGAGATCGGCGCCATCTCGCAACGTCGGGTGGCGCTGATGGTGGATCCGACGCTGTCCTTCGACCTGCCCGCGTTCCTGACGCCGAAGCCGGGCCTCAACTCTGGCCTGATGATCGCCGAGGTGACGACCGCCGCGCTGATGTCTGAGAACAAGCACCTTGCCCATCCAACGGTGATCGACTCCACCCCGACCTCTGCCAACCAGGAGGACCATGTCAGCATGGCCGCCCATGGTGCGCGGCGGCTGCGGCGGATGGTGAAGAACCTTAACGTCATCCTCGGCGTCGAGGCGATGTGCGCGGCCCAAGGCGTCGAGTTCCGGGCGCCGCTGCGCACGTCCTCACCGCTGCAGGCCGCCGTCCGGGCGCTTCGGACAGAGGTCCATGCGCTGGAGGAAGACCGTTACCTCGCTCCCGATCTCGCCAAGGCTGCCGCCCTCGTGGCTGACGGCACGCTGTCCAAAGCCACAGGGATCCCGATGCCCGACCTGAGCTGACTTCTTCTGTTTCCAAATATCCTCTGGGTGAGCCGAAGGGTTCGCCACCGGTACTAGAAGCCTGAGGCTCGCGGGGGGCGACGCGCCCCCGGGGTCTCCCACCCCGCGATGGAGCAAGAAATGACGAACCCCCGCCACAACCTCCGTGACGTCTACCCGCCGACGGGCCCGGAGAAGACCGCCAAGACTTGGGCCGGAGAGGCCGCGATGCGGATGCTGATGAACAACCTGCATCCCGACGTGGCCGAGAACCCGCATGAGCTGGTGGTCTATGGCGGGATCGGCCGCGCCGCGCGGACCTGGGAGGATTTCGACCGCATCGTCGCTGGGCTGAAGGACCTGGAGGCGGACGAGACGCTGGTGGTGCAGTCCGGCAAACCCATCGCCATCGTCCGCACCCACACTGACGCCCCGCGGGTGCTGATCGCGAACTCCAACCTCGTGCCGCACTGGGCGACCTGGGCGCATTTCAACGAGTTGGATCGGAAAGGCCTGATGATGTACGGCCAGATGACCGCGGGGTCCTGGATCTACATCGGCACGCAAGGGATCGTGCAGGGCACCTACGAGACCTTCGCCGAGGCGGGTCGGCAGCATCATGGCGGGGACCTGAAGGGACGCTGGATCCTGACGGGTGGCCTTGGCGGCATGGGTGGCGCGCAGCCCCTGGCGGCGGTGATGGCCGGGGCCTGCTGTCTGGCGGTGGAGGTCGACGAGACGCGCATCGATTTTCGCCTGCGCACCCGGTATGTCGACGCAAAGGCCAAGTCCCTGGACGAAGCGCTGGCAATGATCGCGGAGTGGACGGCCAAGGGCGAGGCGAAGTCGGTCGGTCTTCTGGGCAACGCGGCAGAGGTGTTTCCGGAACTGCTTGCCCGGATGAAGGCCGGTGGCGTGCGGCCGGACATTGTGACCGACCAGACCTCGGCGCATGACCCGCTGCATGGCTACTGCCCGGCAGGATGGACCGTGGCCGAGTGGCGGGCGAAGCAGGAGAGCGATCCGGCGGCGGTAGAAGCGGCCGCACGGCACTCCATGCGGGCCCACGTCGAGGCGATGGTGGGGTTCTGGAATGCCGGGGTCCCGACGCTGGATTACGGCAACAACATTCGGCAAGTGGCGAAGGAGGAAGGGTTCGAGAATGCCTTCGCCTTCCCGGGTTTTGTACCGGCCTATATCCGCCCCCTCTTCTGCAAGGGGATCGGTCCGTTCCGCTGGGTGGCCCTCTCCGGCGATCCCGAGGACATCCGCAAGACCGACGCGGCGATGAAGCGGCTGTTTCCGGAGAACCAGCACCTCCACCGCTGGCTGGACATGGCGGGAGAGCGGATCGCGTTCCAGGGCCTGCCCGCGCGCATCTGCTGGATCGGGCTGGGGGACCGGCACCGGGCGGGGTTGATGTTCAACGAGATGGTGGCATCGGGCGAGCTGAAGGCGCCGATCGTGATTGGGCGGGACCATCTGGATTCGGGGTCGGTGGCGAGCCCGAACCGGGAGACCGAAGCAATGAAGGACGGGTCGGACGCCGTGTCGGACTGGCCGCTATTGAATGCGCTGGTAAACACGGCAAGTGGCGCGACCTGGGTTTCGCTGCATCACGGGGGTGGCGTGGGGATGGGGTTCTCGCAGCACGCGGGCGTGGTGATCCTTGCGGACGGGACGCCAGAGGCGGCGAGACGGCTGGAGCGGGTTCTCTGGAACGACCCGGCTTCGGGAGTCTGGCGGCACGCGGATGCGGGGTATGAGACGGCCATCACCTGCGCGAAGGAGCATGGGCTGCGGCTGCCGGGCATCCTGGGGAACTGAGAAGCGCCGCGCGCGGGCAGGTTCGTGGCCGAAGGAAAATCAATGGGTTGGCTGCGGGCGTTTACGCGCGCTTAACCACGGCGAGGTCTGCCTGAGGCCCGGTCTGAGCCGGGCCGAAGCGCAATGTGCCGACCTCGCGTGAAGCCCCACCGGTGTCGGAGGGATGCGCGATGCCGTCAACTACGGGCACTTCGGCAAAGTCGAAGGGACTGATCCCCGTCAGGCATGCGACGTTGATTCCATAAAGCGTCGGGTCCGACCGTCGCTGGTGGTGGGTGTAGATGCCGCAGGTCCGGCAGAACCAGTGCTTCGCGGTGCGGGTGTTGAACTGGTAGAGGGTGAGGTTGTCCTCTCCCGACAGGAAGGTGATGTCCTGAAGCCGGGCCGACACGACGACCGCGCCGCGCATCCGGCAGAACGAGCACGTGCAGCGGCGGCGGCTGTCGAAGCCCTGGGAGAGGCGGACGCGAAAGCGGACGGTACCGCAATGGCAGGCGGCGTCATGCGTATCGGTCATCGTTCCGTTGCGCCCTTGCCCGCAAGGATCTTTAGGCGGCCCTTCTCGATCCGGGACAGGCGTGTGGCTGTGGTCTTGGCGTCGTTGAGAAAAAGCGCCCAGCTTTTCTGGCGGCCGGGGGTCAGGGCGGCAAAGGCCTCGGCAAGGTCCGGGTCGCTGTCCAGCGCCTCGACCAGTTCGTCGGGCAGCGCCACCTCGGTCACCTCTTTCGGCGGCAGAAGGCCCTGATCTGCATAGCCCATCGCCTCGGCCAGATAGGCGCGGATGGTCGCTTCCAGACGGGCGGGCGCGGCCGGATCAGTGAAGCGGATGCAATCCGGCTTTCGGGTGTTGGGGCCCTGCCGTTCCAACAGGCCCCCAGGGTCCTGCAGGAGGGCCGCGTTCATGAAGGTCAGCCGGAAGTCGCCGCGAAACGCCCCCATCAGGCAGATGTTGCGACCGGCGTGCATATAGACCGGATGGCCCCATTTCGCGACTTCGGTCAGGCCCGTCTCGCGCGCGATGCGGCGAAGGGTCAGAAGGCCATGCAGCCAGGCCCGGGTCGAACAGTCCGGCGTGGCGAACCGGTCGCAGCGGCCGCAGCCCTTGGCGAAATAGTCCTCGACGTCGGTGATCATCGCGCGGTCTGTCACAGATCTCTCCCATCCGCAGTTTCGCCCCCATGACAGGACAGCGCAAGGCCAAGGCGAGGAATCATCGGGTTCCCGCCGCAACAACGGGGCGTATTTCGTCACATCGTTCGCGGGCAGGCCGCATTCCACGCGAGTGCCACGATCTTTCCCTTGAATTCCCCGGAATGGTCACGCGCCGCACAACTTTAACGTGTGTAAGGGTAAACAGAACACAGACTTAGGGAGATTAGCATGGGCCGTTCAAAGTACATGTTGTCCTGGTGCTTCCGCGCAGTTTGGCGCGAGGATCCGGCATTCCGCCGCTTCCGCAGTCTGGAGGCTGGCCGGCATGTGTCGGCCAAGCCGGTGGTCCCCGTCTTCGCGACCCGCAGGCCCAGCCCGATCTGAGGCGGCCTGGCCGGCCGACGCAATGCCACAACCCTCTGCCCCAAGGGGTGAGGAGATGCCCCTGCCCAGCTGCTGCGCCCGGGCAGGGGCGTCGATCTTCAAAGAATCCGGGGATTCTTCCCGGCCTCGCGCCAGATCGGATTGGACCAGGCCCGCTTGCCTGCCGCGTCGATCACCGCGATCCGGATCCAAGGCGACCCCAGCAGGCGGTCAAGCGGGACTTCGGCCCGGGTCATCGAATGGCCGTGCACCCCGCGCGCGCCCGTCCCCCAGCCCATCGCGATCACGGACGCTGCGGCAGAGCATTCGACGAAGGCTGTCTCGCCCTCGATCCGCACGTCATGGATCTGCGGCCCCTGGGACGCGTAGAAATCGCCCCGCTTCAGCGCGGCAAGAAGCGCTTCGGGCGTGTTCTCGGTGGCCTTCACCATGACCCAGCCGCCGAAGTGGTCGGGTTCATGGAAATGCGCGTCATCGGTGGCGATCAGGGTGAGTTTCCGCCCCTCGGTGAGAAGAAGATCGGCGATCCCGGCGCCGTCGGGGCGGTCGCAGCCGGTGGCACAGCCGTGGTTGTAGATCTCGACCGCGTGGGCGGCTTCGATCGTCCGCGCGTCGGCCAGGGTCAGGCCCGACCATTGCGGATGGGCGATGGCGACGAAGGCCCCGGCAGCGACCGCACGGGCGGCGATGTCGGGGCCACTTTCCTGCCCCGGTTCGGCGATGAAGCTGGTGGTGGTGGGCGGCGCGAAGTCATCGGGCAGGCCCACTGCGAGGATGTGCCAAAGCTCGCCGTTCGACTGCGCGCCGGAATGCAGCTCGGCCCCGATCAGCGTGGTAAAGCCCGCATCGCGGAAGGGGCGCGTGTCGGTCATCGGGTAGCCGTACATGCCGATGAAATGGTCGGTGATCGCCAGGAAGTCGTAGCCCTCAGCCTTGTAGCGGCGGCAGACTTCCTCGGCGGAGAGGACCCCGTCGGAGTTGGTACAATGGGTATGCAGGTTGCCGCGCCAGAAGCGGCCGGGGGCGGTGAAGGCAGAGGGGCGAAGCATGATGGTCCTTTGCGACGGATTCGGCGGAACCTTGCCCGGTGATGAATTTTGGGGCAAGGGACTGTCGTTACTGTCAGGCGAACATGCTATCGTTCTGCAATGTTTGGTTGTGTGAGGATTGGCATGTCATTGGATCGTTACCCGGTTGGCGCGTCCGCATACGGGGTTGAAACGACGGAAGCGCGCGACCTTGCGGCGCGCATGTCCTCGCATGCTCCGGAGGCTGCGGCCTTCCTGAAGGCCCTGAGCCATGAGGGGCGGCTGATGATTCTGTGCCACCTGGCCGGTGGAGAGAAGTCGGTGACCGAGTTGGAAGCGCTGCTGGGCCAGCGCCAGGCGGCGGTCAGCCAGCAGCTGGCGCGGCTGAGGCTGGAGGGGTTGGTTTCGACCCGCCGCGACGGGAAGGCGATCTATTACGCGTTGCAGGATGGCCGGGTTCTGGCGCTGGTGCGCCTTCTGCCAGAGATGTTCGGCAAGGCCGCCTGACGGCCTTCAGCCCCGCCCGATATAGGGCATGTCACGGGCCATGATCGTCACGAAGGGGGTGTTGACCTCCAGTGGCAGGCTGGCCATGTGCAGGACCATACGGGCGACATGGTCGACGTCCATCACCGGCTCGACCCGGATATCGCCGTTGGCCTGCGGCACGCCTTGCGTGAACTTCGCGGCCATGTCGGTCAGCGCATTGCCGATGTCGATCTGGGCGCAGGCGATGTCGAAGGCGCGGCCGTCAAGGCCGAGGGTGCGCGTCAGGCCGGTGACGGCGTGTTTCGACATGGTGTAGGGCGCGCTGCCGGGGCGCGGGACATGGGCCGAGATCGAGCCGTTGTTGATGATCCGCCCTCCGCGAGGGGTCTGGCGGCGCATCAGACCGAAGGCGGCGCGGGCGCAGAGGAACATGCCGGTGATGTTGGTGCGGCTGACCTCCAGCCACTTGTCCACCGGGATCTCGTCGATGGGGGCTGCCGGGGCAGAGATGCCGGCGTTGTTGAAAAGCACGTCAAGGCGCGTCAGTTGGGCGAAAGCCGCCTCGACCTCGGCCGGGTCGCCCACGTCGGCGACGAGGATGCGAGCGGAATGACCAGCGGCAGTTTCCTCCAGTGTCTCGCGGCGGCGGCCAAGGAGGGTGACGTCCCAGCCTTCGGCCAGGAACAGGCGCGCGGTGGCGCGGCCGATGCCGGCGCCGGCACCGGTGATCAGGATGGAGCGGGTCATGGGGCCTCCGTCAGATAGCCGTATTTGAGCAGCCAGAGCGCGGCGCGGGCCACGATGGCGGGGGAAAGGCGGGTGGTGTCGGCGATCCCCGCCTCGGTCGCGCCCTGCGGACCGGCGGCGGCATAGGCGGCAAGGATCGTCTGCAACCGGGTCGGTTCTTCGATCAGCCTGCGGCGGGCGGCGTAGTTGCGCAAGGTGAACATCTCGGACGGGGTCGGATGCGGGCCGGGCGTCGCGGCAAGGCGACGTTCGACCGGGGCGAAGGCGGTGGGATAGGCGGCGAACATCTCGTCCACCGCCGGGCCAACAGGGATGAGGCCCGGCGGGACCGGCGCAAGGCCGGGGCCGCCGCGGGAGCGGGCATGGGCCAACATCGCCGCCTGCTCGCCCCAGAGTTCCTGCATCTGCGGGATCACCGCCGACCAGTCATACAAGCCCCGCGCCCGCGCCTGCCCCGCCGTCCCCATCCGCTTGCGCAGATCGGGGTCAAGCGCCAGCGTCACCAAGGCCCGGGTCAGCGCGCGCAGGTCCAGGGGGGTCAAGGCCGAGACCTGGCTGAGGTACTGGATATAGCCGTCCGTTCCACCAAGATGCCGCTGACTGATATAGGTCGCAAGCCCCGGTCGCGGCAGTTCCGTGGGGACGCGGAAGCCGACCTCGGGCGTCACGGTGTCCTTCATCCCGTCCCAGTCCGAGACGATGACCGGCAGGCCCGCGGCCATCGCCTCGACCGGGGCCAGGCCAAAGGTTTCCTGCAGGTTGTCGATCGAAAAGACGAAGATGTCGCCGCCCGACAGCGTGGCCTTGCGGTCGTCGGCATTGCCGCCATCAAGCAGGTGGTAGCCGCAAGAGGGCATCAGCCGGGCGGCGGCCTGGGCAAAGGTCGCCTCCCATGCGGGTTCCTTGAACTGGCCGCAGAAAACGAGATGCAGCTTGCAGCCGCCCTGCCCTGCAACCTCGGCCTGAGCGGCCTCCATCGCCAGAAACAGCGGGAGTGGGTCGAACTTTTCGTCAGGGCTAAGGCGGGCGATGGTCACCGCCACGACATCGCCGGGACCGGCCCCAATCCGATCGCGCAGGCCTTGTCCCAGGCCGGGATCGGGCTGGAAGTCGGCGCAGGTGATGCCAAGCGGGATCACGGGCATCAGCGGGCGGGCAGGCATGGGCGCGCCGGGGAATCGCTGAGTCAGGTAGACCTCGGCCAGTTCCATCAGCCGGCGGAGCGAGGACTGGACGGCGTGTGACGTGCAGATCACCGCGTCCCAGGGCATCTGCGGCGCCGAGCGGAGGTCGAAGACCGTCTGCATCACCATCCGCGTGGCGGTGGTGTGGGTGATGCCGCACAAGGCCCAGGCGGCGGCCCCGTGGGCGGCACGGCGCCAGCATTCGGTGGTCGGGATCGGCGCGGGGTAGGACACGACCTCGACCGGGGCAAGGGCAGCCGGCGCATCCAACCGGACCGCGCGCAGGGGGCGCGTCACGCCCTGATCGGCGGCGATCCGGGCGAAGGCGGCGTGGTCGGCCTGGGCATGGGCAAGCGAGACGAACTCGGCCACGTCGGCATGGGCGAAAAAGCCGCGCAGGAAGCTTTCGCCCGCCACGCGGCGGCCGTTGATGCCCCGCGTGGCCGGATCATAGCCGTCCGACGAGAACCAGATGGCGGCATTGGTGGCAGGCATGCGGGCGTTTCCTGATGCGTCGCCCTAGGGGTAGAGGGTGGCCTGCCCTCCCGCAAGGGGATCAGGCGGTGCGGGTCAGGATCACTCGGCGCAGGAAGGCAAGAAGGAAGAGCGCGGTCAGGATCAGGATCACCGTCGGGGCCGGGGCGCTATCGAGGTGGAAGCTTGCGTAGACCCCTGTGGTCATGGCGAACAGGCAGACCAGCGTCGCGGTGATCAGCATGGCACCGAAGCTGCGGACCAGAAGAAAGGCGATGGCACCCGGTGCGATCAGCAGGCCGATGGCAAGGATCAGGCCGACGGACGACAGCGTGGCGACGATGGTCAGCGCCAGGATGGCGAGCAGACCGTAGTGAAGGACCCTGGTCGGCAGGCCCGAGACCTGGGCCTGGGCCGGGTCGAAGGCATGCAGCATGAGGTCGCGCCATTTCAGGATCAGGACCAGCGTGACCGGGGCGGCGATCAGCGCAGCGGTGATCAGGTCGCCCTGCCCCACCCCCAGCATGTTGCCAAAGAGGATGTGGTCAAGGTGGACATCCGTCGGAAAGGCGGTGTGCAGGACGATCCCCAGCGCGAACATGGCCGAGAAGACCACGCCCATCACGGTATCGCGCTTGATCCGGCTGTTGTCGGCCAGCCAGCCTGTCAGCAGCGAGGAGCCAAGCCCCGCGACGAAGGCGCCAAGGAGAAGCGGCCAGCCCGCCATGTAGGCGATCACGATGCCGGGCAGGACGGCATGGCTGACGGCGTCGCCCATCAACGCCCAACCCTTCAGGACCAGAAAGCAGGACAGGAGCGCCGTGGGTGGCGCCACGATCAGCGCGATGAGGAAGGCGTTCTGCATGAACGGGAACTGGAAGGGCTGGACCAGGGCCTCGATCATGCCCGCGCCCTCCGCTTCGCGGCCAGAAGGCCATGTTTCGGGGCGAAGAGGAAGGCCAGCGCGAAAAGCACGGTCTGCAGCAGGACGATGACGCCCCCGGTGGCCCCGTCAAGGAAGTACGACAGGTAGGCGCCGGCAAAGCCGGTTGTTGCCCCGATCCCGGCGGCAAGGGCCAGAAGGCGGGGGAAACGGTCGGTCAGAAGATAGGCGGTGGCGCCGGGCGTCACGACCATCGCGACGACAAGGAAGGCGCCGACGGTCTGCATCGCGGCCACCGTGGAGGCGGAAAGGAGGGTAAAGAAGATCACCTTCAGCCGGTCCGGCTTGAGGCCCATGGTGCGGGCATGCGCCTCGTCGAAAAAGGTAACCATCAGGTCCTTCCAGAGGACAAGAAGCACGGCGGCCGAGATGCCCCCGATCAGGACCAGTTGCAGCGTGTCCTCGGGCGAGATGGCGAGGATGTTGCCCATCGTGATGGTCTGGATCGAGACCGAGGTCGGGTAGATCGAGATCAGGAACAGGCCGAGGCCGAAGAACGATGTGAAGATGAGGCCGATCACCGTATCGGTCTTGAGACCTGTGCGGTTGGTGAGGAACAGCATCGCGGCAGCGGCAAGTCCGCCCGACAGGAACGCGCCGAGCGCGAAGGGAAGGCCAAGGATGTAGGCCCCCGCCACGCCGGGGACGACGGAATGCGAAAGCGCGTCGCCGATGAGCGACCAGCCCTTCAGCATCAGGTAGGCCGAGAGGAAGCCGCAGACCCCGCCGACAAGGGCCGAGACCCACATGGCGTTGGTCATGTAGCTGTAGGCGAAGGGCTCAAGCATCGTGGGCGGGTCGCGGGTTGGGGTGGTTTTCTGAAAGAGCGCTGACGCCGTCTGTCTCGCGCCTTTGCGTGAAGGACGCAAAGACGAAGGGGACCTTGGGGCACATGTGAAAGGCGAAGCGGTTCACTTGTCGCCCTTCCGGCCATACTGGACGAAGGGGCGTTCGTCG
>JAIXSA010000123.1 GCA_027484915.1 Paracoccaceae bacterium
GGTTGACGACCCGGTGATCCGGACCCGGACCAACTGACCCACCTGACCCTCGGGATGCTGCACATGAACGGCGTGCAGATGGTCGGACTTGCCCACCATCTGACCCTCGCGGCGACCGGGCTTTTCGTACAGCACCTGCACCTCGCGGCCCACCATCGCGTCCTGGACGGAACGTTGCTGGGCGGTGACCAGGGCCTGGAGTTCCTGCAGCCGGGCGTCAGCAATCTCGGCCGCGACTGGGCTCTTCTCGGCCGCCGGGGTTCCGGGGCGGGCGGAATACTTGAAACTGAAGGCCGCCCCGAAGCCCACGGCCCGGATCAGGTCCAGCGTGGCCTGGTGATCGGCGTCGGTTTCGCCAGGGAACCCCACGATGAAATCCGAGGACAGAAGGATATCCGGTCGCGCCGCCCGGATCCGCTCGATCAGGCGTAGGTACTGGTCCGCCGTATGCTTGCGGTTCATCGCCTTCAGGATGCGGTCAGATCCCGACTGCACGGGCAGGTGCAGGTAGGGCATCAGCTGCGGCAGGTCGCCATGCGCGGCGATCAGATCCTCTTCCATGTCGTTGGGGTGGCTCGTGGTATAGCGCAGCCGGGCCAGGCCCTCGATCCCGGCAAGCGCGCGCAGCAGACGCGCAAGACCCCACACGCCATCGGGCCCCTCGCCGTGATAGGCGTTGACGTTCTGGCCCAGAAGCGTGATCTCGCGCACGCCTTGCGCGACAAGCCCCCGTGCCTCCTCAAGAAGTCGCGCGACCGGGCGGCTGACTTCGGCGCCCCGGGTGTAGGGGACGACACAGAAGGCGCAGAACTTGTCGCAGCCCTCCTGCACCGTCAGGAACGCCGCAGGCCCCCGCGACGACTTGCGGTCCGGCAGTTGGCTGAACTTGTCCTCGACCGGGAAGTCGGTGTCGACGACGCGGCCCTCGGCCTCGATCATCTGCGGCAGGCGGTGATAGGCTTGCGGGCCGACCACTAGGTCCACCACGGGGGACCGGCGCAGGATCTCCGCGCCCTCGGCCTGGGCGACGCAGCCCGCAACACCGACCTTCATTCCCGGTCGTGCGGACTTGAGCGCGCGAAGCCGTCCGAGGTCGGAATACAACTTCTCGGACGCCTTTTCGCGGATGTGGCAGGTGTTCAGCAGCACCATGTCCGCGTCTTCGACCACATCGGTCGTCACATAGCCCTTCGCGCCCAGGGCTTCCGCCATGCGCTCGCTGTCATAGACGTTCATCTGGCAGCCGTAGGTCTTGACGAACAGCTTCTTAACTTCGGTCATGCAAGGTCTCCGGGATGGCGGCTTCTACCGCACCTTGGCCCGCTCCTCAACGCCCATGCGCCCTTGCATCGCAGGCAGGGATCGTCGAATTTGCCGCGCGACCCGGACCGGACACCCCATGCGCCACTCCAGCCTTGCCAGCTTTCTCGACCGCCTAAAGGGCAGTGCTGGCAGCGGTCCATTGTCGCTGGTCCTTGCCGAGGACGACGTGGCGCTGGAGTCCACGCTGGCGCACCTGCTGAAATGCGGCTTTCGCCACGTGGTGCTTCTGGCCCCCGACGGCGTGCAGATCACCGAGGGGCTTGAGGACAAGGTGCACGTCGTCCGCCACGACGTCTTTGCCGAAGGCGCATTGGTCGCGGCGGTGAACCAGGCCATCGCGGCCTTACCGGGCGTCTGGCTGCACTACTGTCACAACGCCGAATACCTGTACTTCCCCTTCTGCGAGACCCGGACCGTCGGCGAGATGCTCGCCTTCCACGGCGAAGAACGGCGCGAGGCGATGCTGACCTATGTCGTCGACCTTTACGCCGGTGATCTGGCGACCACCCCCAACGCGGTCTCGCTGGACGACGCGTGGCTTGATCGAACCGGCTATTATGCGCTTACCCGCCAGGACCCAGACAAGAACTGGCAGCCGAAGGAACGACAGCTCGACTTTTTCGGCGGTCTGCGCTGGCGGTTCGAGGAGCATATCCCCTTCGGCAAGCGCAAGATCGACCGTATCTCCTTGTTGAAGGCCAAGCCGGGACTGACGCTGCTGCCCGACTTCACCCTGTCCGACCCCGAGATGAATACCTATTCCTGCCAGTGGCACCACAACCTGACGGCGGCGGTCTGTTCCTTCCGCACCGCCAAGGCCCTGCGCACCAACCCCGGCTCGCGCCATGCGATCCAGACTTTCCGCTGGCCGAACTCGGTGCAGTTCACCTGGCACAGCCAGCAGCTTATGGACCTGGGCCTGATGGAACCGGGCCAGTGGTTCTGACGCTCACGAAGCCGTGATGGGCTGGTGGAAACTTCGGCTCTGAAGCCCCCGTTCCTTTGGACATGACAGCCGGATGGGCCGGCTGATCCTGGAACGGAGCCACCATGTCCCTGAAATCGATCCTTGGCGCTGCGGCGCTGACCGCACTTGCGTCCACCGCCTTCGCCGCGAACCCCGATGTCGGCGGTGCCCCGATGTTCGAGACGAAGACCATCGTCGAGAACGCCGTCAATTCGAAGGACCACACCACGCTGGTCGCCGCCGTCAAGGCTGCGGGGCTGGTCGATGCGCTGATGGGTGAAGGGCCCTTTACCGTCTTCGCGCCGGTGAATGACGCATTCGCCGCCCTGCCCGCAGGTACGGTGGATACCCTGCTGAAGCCCGAGAACAAGGACATGCTCGCCAAGGTCCTGACCGCCCACGTGGTCGCGGGCGACCTGAAGCTGGCCGACCTGCGCGCCAAGGTGGGCGCTGACGGCTATGCGAACCTCAAGACCCTATCGGGTGACGCCCTGTCGATCCGCTTCCGCGGCGACACCGCGATGATCTATTCGGAATCGAAGAACATCGGCCGGATCACGATCGGCGACGTCGACCAGTCGAACGGCGTGATCCACGTGATCGATACGGTGATGGTGCCGAAGTAAGCTGATCGCTCCAGCCCCTGTGACACGCCGGGCAGCCGACGGGTTCCCCTCGATAGCTTCGCCCGGCGTGTCGAAGCGTACAGGTCAAGACGGCCAAAGGCCGGACCTGAAAATCAGGGGTAAGGTAAGGTCTCAGGCCTTGCGCAGGCGGATGACGACGTCGACGCGGCTGACCGCCATGCCCTCGGGCACCTGCGGCAGTTGCGCGATCTCCAGCTCTTCGGCCGGGGCGTCGGTCAGGGAATGGCTGTCTTCCCAGTAGAAATGCGGGTGGTCATCAGTGCGAGTGTCGAAATAGGACTTCGACCCGTCGACCACGACCTCGTTCATCAGGCCCGCATCGCAAAAAGCGCGCAGCGTGTTGTAGACGGTGGCCAGGCTGACCTTTTCGCCCGCATCGGCGGAAAGCGCATACAGGCTTTCGGCGGTGACATGCCGGTTCATCCCGTCGCCTACCAGAAGCTCGGCCAGTGCAAGCCGCTGACGCGTGGGGCGCAGGCCCCCCGTCTTCAGCCATTCTGCACTGCGGTCCGTCGTGGTCACTGGGCCAATCCCCTGGTTCGCTATCGATATAGGGCGGCAAACCCGACAGTTTCAATGCGGAATCGTCCCGATCACCGGGAAATCACCGCGAAACCGCGCTGAATCGCCCACCAGACCAGGATAGTGAGCAAGGTCGATCCCGCTCCGGCCGCCCAGAATGGCAGGACCAGTGCTGTCCCGCGCGGCAGGAACACCTCGCCCAGCGACACGACCAGCCCCGACAGCACCAGCCCGAGCGGCATCATTCCCCAAGCCAGAAGGCGGTAAAGGCTGTTCACCCGCCCCAACAGCGCATCGGGGATCATCCGCTGCCGAGTGCTGACCGACACCACGTTCCAGACGAAGCCCGAGAACTCCATCGCCGCAAAGCACAGGCCCAGCGTCCAGGGGCCCGGAGCGAGAGCCATACCCAGGAAGCATGGACCGGACGCCGCCAGCATCCACTGCATCGTGCGTGTCGGACCCAAGGCGCGGCCGATCCGTTCACCCATCAGGCTGCCCGCGATCCCGCCCAGCGCCCCGCCGGCGAGCGTCAGACCGTAAGCCTGCGCCGAAAGTCCCAGGTTTTCCTGCGCATGCAAGACGACGCCGATCACGATCATCTGGTGAAAAAGGTTCCAGAACCCCGTGGTCCAGGCCAGCGTCTTCAGAAGCGGGACGCCGCGAAGGAAGGCAAAGCCCTCGCCCAGTTCCGCCTTCCAGCCGCGGCGGTCGGTCCGAACGGCGCGGTACTGCCCGGCCAGCCCCGACACCAGCAGCAGCGCCAGCCCGTAGGCCAGGGCGTTCAGCCCGAAGGCCAGCGGCAACCACAACCCGATCAGAAACGCGCCCAACGCGGGGCCGATCAGGGCGTTCGTCAGCAGTTCCGCGCTCCAGAGTTGGCCGTTGGCGCGTTCCAGCCTGTCCTGCGGCACCAGCGCGGGCAGCATGGTCTGGGCGGCATTGTCGCGAAAGACCTCGGCCCCGCCGACAACCAGGGCCGCGATCAGCAAGGCCGTATACAAAACAGGGGTGGAGACGCCCTCGGTCGGTGCCGGGTCCAACGGCAAGGCAAGGGCCAGGGACAGCGCGGCGAACAAGAAAGCCAGCGCCCGCAAAGCGTCCATCCCCAGGATCAGCCGCCGTCGGTCCACCCGGTCGGTGACCAGCCCCGCCGGCAGCGCCAGCACTGCCCAGGGCAAGCGCAGCGCCACCGGGACCAGTGCGACCAGCAGCGCATCCCGCGTCAGAAGCGAGGCGATCCACCCCCAGGCCACTACCGCGATCCCGTCCGCAAGGTTGGTCATCCCGGAGGCGGTGATAAAGCGTTGCAATGCCGTCATGTGCGGGACCCCTCTTCCCCTTGCCTGACTTTCCACCCCGGACTTGCCACCCTTGACCACCCAATGCTAGGGAGGGTGAAGGGGATCACCGGGAGACACAAGGGATGGCGTCCTATCCGACCAGCTTCGACAAGGAAGCGCTTCTGGCCTGTTCGCGCGGCGAACTGTTCGGCCCCGGCAACGCCCAGCTTCCTGCCCCGCCGATGCTGATGATGGACCGGATCACCGACATCTCGGAAGACCGGGGCGAGCACGGCAAGGGCCATGTCGTGGCGGAATTCGACATCACCCCGGACCTGTGGTTCTTCGACTGCCATTTCCCCGGCAACCCGATCATGCCCGGCTGCCTGGGCCTTGACGGTCTGTGGCAGCTGACCGGCTTCAACCTCGGCTGGCGCGGCTGGCAGGGCCGCGGCTATGCGCTTGGCGTGGGCGAGGTCAAACTGACCGGCATGGTCCGCCCCGACCGAAAGAAGCTTACCTATTACGTCGACTTCACCAAGGCCCTGCAGACCCGCCGCCTGACGATGGGTGTGGCCGACGGGCGCGTGGAAGCGGACGGCGAGACGATCTACCTCGTCAAGGATATGAAAGTCGCGCTGAGCGAGGCTTAAGCACGTACCTGGTCGTGGCTCTGCACGAATGCTGAAGTCATTCCGATCTGGCGCCGTATTCCCTTAAGCGGCATCAGACAGAGCTGGATGCGTTTCGTCGCGCAAAGTTTGCGCGACGCCACAAGGTTCTTCCGGCTTTCTCATAATATTGGTCCGGGACTTTGTCTTTGGCTTGCCCAGCTTTGTTTTTTGCAGTCACGGGCGTACCCGATTGGCGTTTCTGCGATACTTCGTAGTCGTCGCCTTAGCGTCGGGCCGCACCGAAATGGCAGACTGCATGAGGCCGAACTCATCGCGGCCATTGCCAGCAGCGGGCCTAACCCCGCCGCAGGAGCGACTTGGCCGGACGCAGCACCCGGCGCGCCCAGTCGGCCGCCTTTGTCCCCCGCCAGCCTGTCGGGACCGAGATGTCGGACCGGCTTGACCTTTGCTGCGCGACCGACGGGGTGCAGACATAGGACGCGACCTCGGGATGCGACCGGCGGAACCAGGAATAGGCCCCGTCGACATGCATCGGCCCGCCCTCGGGCGAGCCTTTGGGCCGCTGCAGCATCGCCTCAAGGTAGTCGACCATCTGACCGACGACCGCTCCACGCAGCCCGATGAAATGCCCCAGCAAGAGCTCCCGCTCGGGATCAAGCCGCTCCAGCAGGATCACCCCGGCGCCCGCCGCCTGATCGTGGCCGCGCCCGCCGTGCAGAAAGCCCCAGTCGGTGTCCCGCAGCGCGTCAAGCCGGGCGTTGCGCGCCAGGGCCGCGCGGGTCCAGTCCACGTCGTCCTCAAGGATGAGGATGCTGCGATGCCGCCGCTTCACCGCGTCCTTCAGCGCGCCGAGGTGGCTGAGGAAACACCCCTTCTCGCCCAGCGAGCCGAAATCGCCCGGGTCCGTCGGTCGCACCGCAGGATAGAACTGCACCAGGGGATCACCTTCCAGCCCGATCAGCGCAAGCTGCGCCTCCATCTCGCGCCGCCGGTCGGTGCGGTCCGGCAGGTTGATCACATAGACCCGGTCGAACAGCGACCGAAACAAGTCCTTGTCAAAACGCGCCTGAATGGATGCCGTCATGACGGCAGGATTAGTCACTCCACTCCGGCAAGACAAGCGCGCCTTGCCCAACCTCCTTGCCCCCTCCCCCCCTCTGCCCTAAACAGTCCTCAAGTCAGCGAAGGAGGCCCCATGCGCCGCGTCGTCATCACCGGGATCGGCATTGTCTCGTCCATCGGCAACACCGCCGCCGAGGTCGAGGCCTCCTTGCGTGCCGGGCAATCGGGCATCGTCTTCGCCCCCGACTATGCCGAGCACGGCTTCCGCTGCCGCGTCCACGGCCAGCCGAACATCGTGCTGGAAGACCACATCGACAAGCGCGACTTGCGCTTCATGGGGGATGGGGCAGCCTATACCTTCATCGCGATGGACCAGGCGGTGAAGGACTCGGGGCTCTCCGAAACCGACATCTCGAACGACCGCACCGGGATCATCGTCGGTTCGGGCGGGCCGTCGACCAAGTCCTTCTTCAAGGCCCACAACATCGTCCGCGAAACCGGCTCGCCAAAGCGGATCGGCCCCTTCGGCGTGACCAAGGGCATGTCCTCGACCGTCTCGGCCTGCCTGGCCACGCCCTTCAAGATCAAGGGCGTGAACTATTCGATCACGTCGGCCTGTTCGACCTCGGCCCACTGCATCGGCAACGGCACCGAACTGATCCAGATGGGCAAGCAGGACATCGTCTTTGCCGGCGGTGGCGAGGAACTGGACTGGACGCTTTCCTGCCTGTTCGACGCAATGGGCGCGATGTCGTCCAAATACAACGACACGCCTGACCGCGCCTCGCGCACCTATGACGCCAACCGCGACGGTTTCGTCATCGCTGGTGGCGGCGGGATCGTCGTGCTGGAGGAGCTGGAGCACGCCCTCGCCCGCGGCGCCAAGATCTATGCCGAGGGCACAGGCTATGGCGCCACCTCGGACGGCCACGACATGGTTGCTCCCAGCGGTGAGGGCGGCGAACGCGCGATGCGGCTTGCGCTCTCCACCCTGCCCCAGGGCCGCAAGATCGACTACATCAACAGCCACGGCACCAGCACGGTCGTCGGAGACGTGACCGAAGTCGAAGCCATCCGCCGCGTCTTCGGCCAGGGCAAGACGCCCCCCATCGCCTCGACCAAGTCGCTGACCGGTCACTGCCTTGGCGGCGCGGGCGTGTGGGAGGCGATCTATTCGCTGATCATGCTGAACGGCAACTTCATCGCTGCCTCCGCCAACGTCGAGACGCTGGACCCCGCACTTGATCCGTCCGAGATCGTCACAACGATGCGCGACAACGTAAGCATCGACAGCGTCCTGTCCAACAGCTTCGGCTTCGGCGGCACCAACGCCACCCTCGTCATGTCCAAATACCTCGGGTAACCCATCATGTCAGACCTCATGAAGGGCAAGCGCGGGCTTGTCATGGGCGTGGCGAACGACCGGTCTATTGCCTGGGGCATCGCCTCGGCGCTGCATGCCGAGGGGGCGGAGCTGGCCTTCAGCTACCAGGGGGATGCCTTCGGCAAGCGGGTCCAACCCCTGGCGGCCAGCGTCGGGTCGGACTTCATGATCGACGTGGACGTCACGAACGAGGAAAGCCTGGACGCCTGTTTCGGCGAGATCGGCCGCCGCTGGGGCTCGCTGGACTTTGTCGTGCACGCCATCGCGTTTTCCGACAAGAACGAGCTGACGGGCCGCTTCATCAACACGACCAAGGGCAACTTCCTGAATTCGCTGAACATCTCCTGCTTCAGCTTCATCGACATCGCCCGCCGGGCGGAACCCCTGATGCCGAACGGCGGGACGCTGATAACCTTGACCTTCCAGGGGTCGAACCGCGTGTCGCCGAACTACAATGTGATGGGGGTCGCCAAGGCCGCGCTGGAATCGGCAACCCGTTACCTTGCGAACGACCTTGGGCCGCAGAAGATCCGTGTCAACGCGATCTCGCCCGGCCCGATGAAGACGCTGGCCGGGTCCGCCATCGGCGGCGCGCGGGCCACCTTCCGCCACACGGAAGAAAACGCCCCGCTCCGCGCCAACGCGACGCTTGAGGCGATCGGAGGCACTGCCGTCTGGCTCTGCTCGGACTATGGCGCCTGCACCACCGGCGAGATCATCCACGTCGACGGCGGCTATCACGCCCTTGGCTTCCCGCAGGCCGAGAACCTCTGACACGGGCGGGGGCCGACATGACCCTGAGCCCCCACTTTGTCTTGGGCGACAGCGACGGCCCGGACTTCAGCATCTGCACGCTGGTCCGCAGCGCCGACAAGTACGACCGCCTGCTCTCCTCATTTGCCCGTGCGGGCTTCACCGCCGACAACAGCGAGTTTCTTGCCGCCGACAACCGCGACCACAACCGCTTTGACGGCTACCTTTGGCAGAAAACGCTTCTCACCCAGGCGCGGGGGCGGTTCGTCGTCTTCTGTCATGACGACATCGAGCTTCTGGACGCGGGCCATGCCCAGCTTCTCGCCCAGCTGGAGGCGCTGGATCGGACCCAGCCCGACTGGCTGCTCGCCGGCGTCGCCGGGGGGCGCTACCGGCCGGACAAGCACCACCGCCGGTTCCTGAGGATGCATATCTCCGACCCCTGGGGCGACGACCGCCGGATGGGCGAGGTGCCCGGCCGGGTCGAAACGCTGGACGAATGCTTCATTCTGATGCGCCGGTCGCGGCCCGTCATCGGGTCCTACGATCTGCAGGGCTTCCATTTCTATGGCCCCGACCTTTGCCTGCAGGCCGAGCTTCTTGGCGGCAGCGCCCATGTGATCGATTTCCACTTGCGCCATCATGGCGGCGGGACCAAGGACAGCTCGTTCAGGGCAGCGCTAGACTGCTTCGTACGAAAATACGCGCCAATCTTTCCGGGGCGGTTCCTGCATTGCACGACGGGCGTGGTGCATCTCGTGGTGCCAGACCCGCAGGAGGCTGGGTGACTCTCGCGCCGGCGCGACGCTGGAGCGTTTCAGGATTTGCGTTCCTGCAGCCCCAAGAGGCTGCGTGCTTGCGCCGTCGACGCAACCGGTCGCTGATTTCGGTTACAGATTTCAACGACGCGCCGAACGAGGGCGGCATTGGATGGGGCGAGCGCCGTCCGGTCAAGACGGACGTTGTCTTCAAGGCCAGTGCGGGCATGTCCCCCTGCGGCGACGGACCATTCGTTGATCGTTAACTGATGGGGACCGATCCCTGCAGCGCACCACTCGGAGCCGGGCAGCAGCCGTTCCACAGTACGAATGTAGTAGTCGAACACGTCGCGGTCGGCTGGCATCGCATTCTTGACCCCCATCACGAACTGGACATAGGCCGGCGCCTTCAGCCTGCCGTCCCGCTGCATCGCCGCGGCCTGGTGGATGTGGGAGAGGTCAAAGCACTCGATCTCGGGCTTGATGTCATGGGCCAGCATTTCCGAGGCCAGCCAGTCCACCAGGTCCGGCGGGTTTTCATAGACGCGGGTGGGGAAGTTGTTCGACCCCACGGACAGGGAGGCCATGTCGGGCCGCAGGGGCAGCATCCCGCCCCGCGTCTTGCCTGCGCCCGACCGGCCCCCGGTCGAGAACTGGATGATCATTCCGGGGCAATGCTTGCGGACGCCCTCCATCAGTCGGCCAAACTTCTCAGGGTCCGAGGACGGGGTTTCGTCGTCGTTGCGGACATGGGCGTGAAGGATGGTCGCCCCGGCCTCGAAGGCCTCATGTGTCGATTCCACCTGTTCGGCCACGGTGATCGGCACGGCTGGGTTGTCGGCCTTCCGCGGCAAGGACCCGGTGATGGCGACGCAGATGATGCAGGGTTTCATGAGCGGATCAGGTCGCGGAAAGGATGAAGTCGTGTTCCACCAGGAAGAAGGGCTTGTCGAACCCGGCCTTGGCGATCTCGGCGGAGTCGGTGATCCGGTCGAACTTCGCCAGCAGGCTTTCCTTCACCCCGAAAACTGCATCCGAGCCGATGTAGGGATCGTCGGGGTCGAAGATGTGGGTGACAAGGCGCGCATGGGCCGGTGCCTCGATGATGTAGTGCAGATGCGCCGGGCGGAAGGGGTGGCGGCCAAGTGCTGACAGTAGCTTGCCGACCGGCCCGTCGTCGGGGATCGGGTAGAACTTCGGCTTCACACCCTTGAACCAGTAGCTGCCGTCCGGCCCGGTGCGGAACACGCCGCGCAGGTTGAAGTCGGGCTGGATGCCCTTCTGTTGCACGTCATAGAAGCCTTCGTCATTGGCCTGCCAGACGTCGATCTTGGCGTTTGCCAACGGGGTGCCGTCGGTGGAGCGGATCGTGCCCCGCACCAGCATCGGCTCACCCTTCTGATCCAGGCAGATGTCGGCGCCCATCGGCAGTTCCGGCGCATCAGCGACGTGGAACGGGCCGAGTACGGTGGATTCCGAGGCTCCAGAGGGTTTGCGGTTGTTGATCGCGTCTACCAGCATCGAGACGCCCAGGACATCGGACAAAAGGATGAATTCCTGCCGCCAGTCGGTGCACATGTGGCCGGTAGCGGTAAGGAACTGGATGGCCTGGAACCATTCACCTTCCGTCGGTTCAATTTCCTTCACGGCGGCGTGGAGGTGTTTGGTCAGGATCGCCATGACCTCGGCCAGGCGCTGGTTTTGCGCCTTGGCGTTGCGACTGATGACGACTTCGTCAGAGGTGGCTTCGGTGAAGAACCCTTGTTCGGTCATGTCAGTGCCCCAGGATGGTGCGCAGGCTGCGGGTGAGGTCGGCCTCGGCGTTGGCCGAAACGGTGTGGCTACGCCATGCGACGTGCTGGTCGGGGCGGATCAGGAGGCAGCCGCCGTCCTTGATCTCGCGCAGTTTGTGCCAGTCGCCGACGTGGTCTTCATAGTCGGCGCGGGGGCCGATGGTGACGGTCCGGATGGGAAGGCCCAGCGCCTTGGACGCTGCTTCGGCGGCCTTGACCCAAGCCTCGCCGCCGATGCCGGTGATCAGGGTGAACTGGCCCTTGCCGCAGAGGTCCAATGTGGAGTGTTTGCGGCCTTGGCGGTCGTAGACCCAGGCATGCGGGAGACGCGCGCCGGGGGTGGTGGTGGGGTGGTAGTAAAGCTCCATGTTCTCTCCGACAGGCGCGGTGGTGCCGTCGCTGACTACGGCGCCGGAGGCATAGCGCTGGTTCATCTCCACCCCATGGCAGTCGAATTCATAGACCTTGAAGTCGATGGCCTTCCGCAGCGCCTCGCGCTGAGCTTCGCCGGCGGGCGTTGCGTCGCAGCGGGCGGCCATGGACGCCTCGATCCGGTCGTGATCAACGCCGCCGTCCATGCCGAGCGCTTCGAAGATCGGGCCGAACTCGGCGATCGACTGGTTGGCGCGGGTGACGATCTGGCGGGCGATGGGCGCGCGTTCGGTGGAGTAGCTGTCGAGAAGCTTGGGCGTGGCCTGGCCCTTCACGACGGCGGCCAGCTTCCAGGCGAGGTTGAAGGCGTCCTGGATCGAGGTGTTGGACCCCAGACCGTTCGAAGGCGGATGACGGTGCGCCGCGTCGCCCATGATGAAGACGCGGTCCTTCTGCATGTGGGTGGCAAAGCAGTTGTTCACAGTCCAGGTGTTGGCCGAGATCAGGTCGATCTCCAGATCCGGCACACCGACGAGTTGGCGAGCGACCTGGGTGGCCATGGCGGCGTCGACGACCGGCGCGGGCTGGTTGATGTCGTAGCCCCAGACGATCAGCCATTCGTTCCAGGGGCGGACCATGCGGACAAGACCCATGCCGATGCCGCCGACATCCGCGCCGGGCTGCATGACCCAGTAAAGGACGCTGGGGCGGTGGGCGACGTAACGCGAAAGGTCGGCGCGGAAGAGGATGTTCATCGACCCGCCGACGCCCATCTTGCCTTCAAACGGCAGGCCCGCGTGTTCGGCGACAAGGGAGTTGCCGCCATCGGCGCCAACCAGATACTTCGACCGGATGGTCATGTCCTTGCCGGTCAGCCGGTCGCGGCAGGTGGTGGTAACGCCATCGGCGTCCTGGATGTGGGAGAGGTACTCGGTGGACATGCGGCTTTGCGCGCCGCGCGAGCAGGCGGTCTTGAAGAGGATCGGCTCCATGAAGGTTTGCGGCAGGTCGTTCATCTCGCAGGGGCTGGCCCGCAGGTGGCGGGCCTTGCTTTCAGGGCTGGTGCCCCAGGATTGCATCCGGCCCAGTTCCTCGCCGGCCAGGGAGACGCAGAAAACGTTGTTGCCCATCAGCTCTTGCGGGGCGGCGTGCAGCATCGCCTCGGCTTCGACCCCCGGCCCGAGGTCACGCAGGACCTCCATCGTGCGCTGGTTGGTGATGTGGGCGCGGGGCGTGTTGGCAAGCCAGCGGTAGCGGTTCACCACCAGGGTATCGACCCCGTAGGACGCCAGAAGTGCTGCGGTGGCCGAGCCCGCGGGGCCGGTTCCGATGATGAGAACGTCGGTGGTGATGTCAGCCATCTTTGGCTCCTTCCAGGATCAGGCGGCGTTGGACGGGGAAAAGCGCGATGCCCCAGCGGTCAGCGATCAGCCCCCACAGCCCGCGCGGGGCGAACAGCATGGTGGCGATGGCAAGAAGGCCAAGGGCAAGCAGATACCAGCTGCCATAGTCGGCGAAAGCGGTCTGCAGGCCCCAGAAGACGAGGACTCCCAGAATCGGGCCTTCCAGCCGCCCGATCCCGCCGATAACAGTGATGAACACGACATAGGCCGTCCAGTTGGTCAGGCTGAAGCCGGCATCGGGCGAGATGCGGGCGGTCTGCATGAAGATCAGCGCGCCGACGAGGCCGGTCATCGTGGCGGCGGCCAAGAAGACCAGCCACTTCACGCGCCGGGCGTCCACGCCCACCGACTGCGCGGCGTTGTCGTTGTCGCGGACGGCGGCGAGCGCGAGGCCCGTGCGAGACCGCAACAGCGCATAGATCGCGGCCATGGTGGCGACGGCCAGCGCCAGCGCCAGCCAGTAGGCCAGCACGTCGCGGGCAGCCGCATCGCGTAGGCCGAAGAGGTTGGCGATGGCTTCGACGCCGATGATGTCCGAGGTGGCCTCGCGCGGGAGGGATGTGCCTGTGCCGCCGCCAAGGGTCTTCCACTGGGCGATAAGCAGGCGCGTGACCTCGGCGATCACCCAGGTGCCGATGGCGAAATAGGCCCCGGCCAGGCGGAAGGCGAAGAAGGCCGTCGGGATGGCGAGGAGGAAGGCGGCGAGGCCTCCCAGCAGGATCGCAGGCACCGGGTCCCAGCCCCAGAGGATGACGCCCGCGAACAACGCGTAGGCGCCGATGCCGACGAAGGCCTGCTGCCCGACGCTGACCATGCCCCCGAAGCCAGCGATCAGGTTCCAGAGCTGGGCGAGCGTCAGCATGGTCAGGATGAAGAACAGGTCCTGGATCAGGCTGCGGGGCGCGAAGGCGGGCAGGATCAGGCCAACGGCGATCAGCGCAAGGGCGGCGATCCCGGCGATGGTGGAGGCGCGGGTGCGGGTGGTGACCTGGTGCATCTCAGTCGACCGCCCTTGGGAACAGGCCTCTGGGCCGGATCAGGAGGACGATCAGGAAGGCGATGTGCCCCGCAAGGATCTGCCATTCCGGGTTGATCTGCGCGCCGAAGGTCTGGGCGACACCGATGATCGCCCCACCCGCCAGCGTGCCCCAGAGGGAGCCCAGGCCGCCGATGATGACCGCCTGGAAGGCATACAGAAGCCGCGCCGGGCCGATGGAGGGGTCGAAGTTCGCCCGCACGCCAAGGTAGAGCGCCGCGAGGGTGACAATGACCATGGCAAGGCCGGTGGCGATGGCGAACACCGATTTCGGGTCCAGGCCCATCAGGCTTGCCGTCGTCGGGTCGTCCGAGACCGCCCGGAAGGCGCGCCCAAGGGCCGTGGTGTAGAAGATACGGTTCAGCACGAAGATGGCGGCGACGGCGCTGGCGAAGGTCAGGAGCGGCAAGGTGCCCACGGTGACCGGCCCAAGGTCGATCGAGGCGCTTTCCAGGGGGCCGACCGAGAGGCGCTGGCTGTCGGCCGAGAAGGCCTCGAGCATGCCGTTCTGCAGCGCGACGGAGAGGCCGAAGGTGCAGAGGAGCGGGGGCAGGATGTCCTTGCCCAGCACCCGGTTCAGGACGAAGCGCTGCAGCGCCCAGCCCGCTGCAAACATCAGCGGCGCGGCGATCAGGGCGGCGAGGAAGGGGTTGAGGCCGAAGGTCGCGGTGATCAGGAGGATCGCGAAGGCCGCGAAGACGATGAGGTCGCCGTGGGCGAGGTTCACCAGCCGCATGATGCCGAAGACGAGGGAAAGCCCCGCGGCGAACAGCGCGTAAAGCCCGCCGAGGAGGATGCCCTGGACAAGGACGTCAAGCCAGATCATCGGGCGCCTCGCGGGTGGGGACGGTTTTCAGATTGAGCGCCTTGCGGCGCAAGCCTTTTGTCTCGCCTTTTGCGCGTGAAGAACGCGCAACGGCTCGGACCGCAACATGCTGGCTCGAACCAGTGGTGCCAGCATGTTGCACCTCCGGCGGGGATATTTGGGCAAATGTGAAAGGGGTGCGGGTCATGCGGCGGCCCCGAAATAGGCGGCGTGGATCGCCTCGCGGGTGACGTCCTTTGCGGGGGCAGTCAGGGTCACGCGGCCCTCCATCATGCAGTAGACGCGGTCCGCGACGGCCAGCGCGCGGGAGATGTCCTGTTCCACGACGATGACGGCGGCGCCGGTGGCGCGGATTGCCGGAAGGGCCGCGTAGATGTCGCGGATGACAACCGGGGCAAGGCCAAGGCTGATCTCGTCGCAGAGAAGAAGCCCTGGGTTCGACATCAGCGCGCGGCCGATGGCGACCATCTGCTGCTGGCCGCCCGAAAGCGCGGTGCCGGGGGAGTGGCGGCGGTCCTTCAGGATCGGGAAAAGCGCATAGATTTCGTTCAGCGACCAGCGACCCGAGCCTTTGCGGACCTGGCCACCGATCAGAAGGTTCTCCTCGACGCTGAGGGAGGGAAAGAGCTTGCGGCCTTCCGGCACCATCGCGATGCCGCGCTGCAGGATCTGGTCGGCAGGCAGCGCGCCGATCGGGGTGCCATTGTGCAGGATCATCTCGGGCGCGTTTCGCAAGACCCCGGTGATCGACCGCATCAGCGTGGTCTTGCCCGCGCCGTTCGCGCCGATGATCGCCACGCATTCGCCGGGATCGACGTGCAGGTCGACGCCGAACAGGGCCTTGAACTGGCCGTATTGCGCGGTAAGGCCGTGGGTGGACAGAAGCGCCATTCAGACCTCCATCCCCAGGTAGATCTCGCGCACTTCCTTCGAGGCCATGATCGCCTCCGGCTCGCCAATCCCGATGACGCGGCCGAAGTCCAACACCAGCAGCCGTTCGACCACCGAGGTCAGCGCGTGCAGGACGTGTTCGATCCATATGATCGTCACGCCCTGCACGTGCAGGCCCCTGATCGTGGCGACCAGCGCCTGGCATTCGCCTTCGGTCAGGCCGCCGGCGATTTCGTCGAGGAGGAGAAGCTCCGGCCCCGTGGCCATCGCCCGGGCCAGCTCCAGCCGCTTGCGGTCGAGAAGCGAGAGGCTTCCGGCCAGCTGGTTCGCCTTCGGGAGGAGTTCGGTGTCGCGCAGGATGGCGACGCAAGGTGCGTGCACCTCGGCCTCGCGCTTCCCCTGCCCATAGGCGGCGGCGGTGAGGAGGTTTTCGAAGACCGTCAGCCCCTCGAACGGCTGCGGGATCTGGAAGCTGCGACCGACGCCCATGCGGACGCGCTCCATCGCCGGGGTGCGGGTGACGTCACGGCCCATCAGGGTGATCGTTCCAGCGTCGGGCAGGAAGTTGCCAGTGATCAGGTTGAACAGCGTCGATTTCCCCGCGCCGTTCGGGCCGATGA
>JAIXSA010000154.1 GCA_027484915.1 Paracoccaceae bacterium
GCGGACGACCTCGTCCTCGGGCTTGAGCGAGGAGATCACGCCCCAGTACAGGGGGAAAGCCCAGAGAATGGCGAAGACGATGGTGAGGACGGTGATGACCCCGCCCCAGAAGTTCGCGCGTTGCAGGCCGGAGGTGGTCATTTGCGTCCTCCCGCCAGGCGCAGAAGCTGGAATTGCAGCACCGAGACGACGACGACCAGCACGAACAGCGTGACGGCAACTGCGGCGGCGCGGCCCCCCTGGTCCTGCTGGAAGGCGCGCTGGAAGACGTAGTAGACGAGGACCATGTTGTCGTTCGGACGCCCACCTTGCGAGAAGAGGTAGACCTGGTCGAAGATCTTCAGCTGCGCGATGAGCTGGATGGTGAAGACAAGCGTGGTGACCGGCCAGAGGAGCGGCCAGGTGATCCGGCGGAAGGTCGTCCAGCGGCTTGCGTTGTCCAGTGAGGCGGCTTCGTAGATCTCGACTGGAATCGCGCGGAGGCCGGCGAGGAAGAGTAGGATCGAGAAGCCGGCGGTCCACCAGATCGTCACGACGCCAACGGCCGGCATGAACCATTCGCGGGTCTTCATGATCGGGATGCGTTCTATCCCCAAGATGTCGAGGATGTGCATGGTGATCCCGAACTGGAAGTTCAGGAGCCAGTCCCAGATCAGATAGACCACCGAGACGGGCAGGATGTAGGGCAGGAAGAACAGGGCAAGGATCGCGGCCTGCAGTCGGCCCTTCAGGCGCGAAACGCCAAGTGCGATGAGCAGCGCAATGATGGTCCCGGGCAAGACGGTTAGAAGGACGAACTCCGCGGTGTTCCGAGCGGCGGTAAGGAAGCGGGGATCCTTAAGCAACTTCTCGTAGTTTTCGACACCGACCCAGTCGCCTGATCCGATCAGGCGCGCATCGGTGAAGGAAATGCCAAACATTTGGATCGTGGGCCAGACGAAAACCAGAAGGTATATTCCAAGGAAAGGTGCCACCAGAACGGCGGCAATCCAGGCATCCTTGCGGCGATTGGTCAGCATGGCATTTCCCGAAATTGGGCGGGCCGCCCGGTGTCGGGCGGCCCGGACTGGTTCTTCAGGTCAAAGAGCGTTCAGCTCTGCCTTAATGGATTCGACGGCTTCGGCCGGGTCCATCTCGCCGTTCAGGGTCGGGACGAAGTAGGTCGACATGACGTCGAAGATCGGCCCGGCAACACCCGCGAGCGGGGATTTCGGGTCGAAGATCATGTTTGCCGTCAGCGTCGAGTAGGTCGCGTTCGGCTCCATCGCTTTGTATTCGGCCGATGCCACGACTGCGCCGTTTGCCGGGATATGGCCTGCAGTGGCCCAGAAGAGCGAGTTCTTCGACATCCAGGACATCACTTCAAGGACCGCCGCGCGCTTTTCAGGCGTCATCTCCTTGCCCTGGTTCGCGGGGATCGCGAAGGAGTGGCTGTCCGCATAAGTGGACGGATGGTCGAAGATCACCGGCAGTTCCACAGCGCCCCAGTTGAAAAGCTTTCCTTGCGCGTTGAGGTCGGTCATCGTGGGCACTTCCCAGACGCCGTTGATCATCATCGCCGCCTCACCCGAGGTGAAGAGCGCGACGGTCGCCGGGTAGTCGGTGTAGGTCGACTGGAGGCCCGCCTTCGTCCACTCCTGCAGGACGGTCAGCGCATTGACCAGCTTGTCGCCGTTGTCGCCGGCCAGGAACTCACCGTCCGACATCAGTTGGCCGTCCTGCTGACCCATCAGAGAATAGATGGTGCGGAACATGAAGTTGCCATCTGCGGTCACCGAACCCAGAGGGAACTTGACGCCCGAATCCTTCAGCGCCTGCAGTGTGGCGGTGAAACCTTCGCGGCTGTCGAGACCCTTGGGTTTGCCGTTCTCATCCAGCATCCCGGCTTTTTCCAGGAGGTCCTTGTTGTAGTAAAGGACGATCGGGTGGGTATCGAGCGGCACGGCATATTGCTTGCCCTCGATGGTCACTGCGTCCCAGGTGGCCGAGGCGAAGTCGCCCGAACCAAGGCCCATCGCGGTCCAGTCATCTGCCGTGATCTCTTGCAGGATGCCCTGTTCGACGGCCAGCGGGATGCGGCTGGCGTGATAGGTCATGATATCGGGCGCCTCTCCCACGGCGGCCGAGGTCTGGACCTTTGCGTAGAAGGGTGTGCCCCATTCCAGCGTGGTCGCGTCGATCTTGATCGCGCCGGCGTGGGCGGCGTTGAAGTCCTCGATCATCTTCTTCATCCGCACGCCGTCGCCGCCGCCCAGGAAGTCCCACCAGACAACGGTCTCTTCCGCCCGTGCCACCCCGGCAAAGCCGATGGTGGCGACGATGGCAGCCTTCAGCATTTTACTTACGGTCATCATTTCCTCCCTCATGGCGGCGTGGTTCGCCGCGTCTCCTTGGAAAAGCGTATCCGCTTTCCCGATTCGATCAACTTAAACCTGATACGTATCCAAAAGATGGATACTTACAGTCCCACTCGGATCATCGAGTAGGAATGCGGCGGCAGGGTCAGGTGCAGGCCCTTGCCGTCAAGCTTTGCCCCGTTGCCCTTCTGCGGGGCGACATTGTCGGGGTTGGTCTTGGAGTTGCGCGCTTCAAGGTCGTTGTGCTTGATCAGCGTGTGCTCAACCGTGCGGGCGTTGAAACCGTCGAGCGCGAGGTCGACCTCCATCGGTTCGGACCCGTTGCGGTTGATGGCGAAGAAGGTCAGCGTGCCGGCATCATCATCGCGGACCCCGGCGATATCCAGCCACGGGACCCCGGCCGCAGCATCGGCGTCATAGGTCGGGACTTCGACGGCGAGTTGCATCGCCGTGCCGCGCCCGTTCTTCGAGGCGAAGAGGAACGGCCAGTAGATCGTCTGCCGCCAAGCCGCCCCGCCGGGTTCGGTCATGATCGGGGCGATCACGTTCACCAGCTGTGCGATGCAGGCGATTTTCACCACATCGGCGCGGCGGATGAAGGTGTTGAGGATACAGCCGACTTGGAGGACGTCCTCGAAGTTGTAGATGTCTTCCAGCAGGACCGGCGCCTCGGGCCAGTCCCAGGTACGCATCCGCTCAGCGTCCGATTTCCGTTCGTGGTACCAGACGTTCCATTCGTCGAAGGAAATCGTCACCTGTCGCTTCGACCGCTTCTTCGCCTTCACGTAGTCGATGATGCCTGCGACTGTGCCGATGTAATTGTCCAGCTTCTGTGGCAAGGCGAGGAATTCGTTCGAATTCTTCTCGTAGTTCTCGAAGTACATGTGCAGGCTGATGTGGTCGACCTGATCATAGGTCTCTTCCAGCACGGTGGCTTCCCACTGGGGATAGGTCGGCATGTTGGAATGCGAGGAGCCGCAGACAACAAGTTCCAGCGTGGGGTCGAGGCCGCGCAGGGCCTTTGCGGTTTCATTCGCCAGATGCCCGTATTCGCCAGCGGTCTTGTGGCCGACCTGCCAGGGGCCGTCCATCTCGTTTCCGAGGCACCAGAGGCGGCAATTCCAGGGGTCCTTGCGGCCGTTCTTCGCGCGCAGGTCGGACCAATAGGTCCCGCCCTTGTGGTTGACGTATTCGACGAAGGCCCGCGCTTCATCCAGTCCGCGAGAGCCGAGGTTCACCGCCAGCATCATCTCTGTCCCGGCCTTTTCGGCCCAGTCCGCGAATTCGTGGATGCCGACCTGGTTTGTCTCGGTCGTGCGCCAGGCGAGGTCCAGCCGTTTGGGGCGCTGATCTTTGGGACCAATCCCATCTTCCCAGTTGTAAGCAGAGACGAAATTGCCGCCGGGATAGCGGCAGATCGGAGTGTCGATGGCGCGGACGAGGTCGATCACATCGCGGCGCATACCTTCCGCGTCGGCGGTCGGATGGCCGGGTTCGTAAATGCCGGTGTAGACCGCCCGGCCAAGATGCTCCAGAAATGAACCATACAACCGCTTGTCGATATCCGCGATCGTGTAGGCGCTGTGCGCCGTGACCCGTGCCTTCATTTTGTCCTCCCGGTCCGGATATGAGAATCCGCATATCTGGTTCATACCAGATTTCCGGGTATAGTTGGACAGGACCTGCCGGGGGTCAAGCGAAAAAGCTTGAGCGGGTCAGTTGCGGATCAATCGGAGAGCGATGTCTTGATCATGGTTGCCGAAGCCGCGGCCGAAGATGTTGATTCCGCCGGGATGACGGGCGTCTTCCTTGACGCCGATCCGGACCCGGATTGACCGGTGCGCATTCAGTTCCAGGTCGCCAAGGCGGCAGTCCGACAGGCGGGTTCCATCAAGGAAGGTGCCTGCGCCAGTGACTTCCCAGCGCTTCAGGTCACCATACTGCGAACCCGCCAGTTTCCACCAGTCGGGCGTATACTTGCCGCGCTTGTCGCCATAGTCGCCCGGAGAGGTCCACGTCCCGATCTCGTGCCCGTTGATCGCCACGGTGATGTCGGAGGGCCAATCCTTCGATGTCCCCGGGACTTCTGAGGACAGTTCGACTGTCAGCTCCAGGGCGCGGATCGTGGTTCCCGCAAGTTTCGCGTTGTTTGGAAACTGGTACTCCACGAAGCCGTGGTTGAACCACAGGAGCCCGGCCCGCATCCGGTCGGGGTCGAGAAAAGTGTCCGGCACGTCAAGAAGGCCGATGATCCCGTCGGGAGAACACAGGCCGCATGGCGCGCTGACCTCGCAGCGGGTGTACAGCCCGATGGGCATCGCAACCTCGATCGCGTTCGACTTCTGGGCCGGGGTCGGCTCCTTGAAAGCGATGAGCATCTCGGTGAAGGTCGAGGCGCAGATCTTCTGGCTGCCCTTCCGACCCTTTTCCGACCGGGTCTGCACCAGGCCGGCATCGACGAGGATCTGCATGTTGGAAGAGACCGTCGACTGTGGCAGGTCTAGGTCCTCGGACACCTGGTTCACATTGCGGGGACCCTGGCGTGTCAGATGTTCGAGGATGCGGACCCGTACTTCGCTGGCGAGGCTGCGTAGGATGTCCGGCCGCTCAAGGGGGTCGACGACGAGAATCTGGTTGGTCATGTGAGCACGCGCTTATCCTGATCTGTTCCGTATCAGGAATTCGGATGCAAATAAAGCGGGTCTGAAAGGGCCGGTAAGAGGAATTGAAGAGGGGCTTAATCCCCCTGTGCACAGGATGCCGGTCAGAGGCTGAGAGCTTTACCGAAGACTGCAGCGACCCGTGCCTGTGCTGCGCGGTATTCGGCGAAACTGCCAGAAAAGGCCTTGATGCCGAATTTGGTCGCCATCACTGTCGCGGCCATTTCCTCGGGCGTGGCCCCCAGATCGCGCAGGGTCAGACGACCCTCGGCGACGCCCTTCCTGATCCATTCGGCGAGGTGCCGCGTAATTCGGGCATGGGCTTCCTCGACCGCCGGCTGAGTGAAGGGTGTGTTGGCTGACAGGATTTCGTCGGCGTGGGGCGAGTTCAGCATGGCTTCCACTGCGTCGCCGTCGATCGCGTGGAAGGCTGCGAGCAGGACGTCGGCTGCGGGACCAGGACGTTCCAGGACACGTTCGACAGCCTGCTCGGAGCGCTGGAAATGGATGCGGACCAGGGCGTTGAAGATGTCGTCCTTGCCGGCGTAGTGCAGGTAGAGCGCGGGGCGAGACATGCCCGCGCCTTCGGCAATGTCAGCCATCGAAGTTCGCCGCAGGCCATAGCGGGCAAAGCATTCGAAGGCTGCCCGCAGAATCGCGGCTTCCTTCGTATCGGTCGGGGTGTCGGCCTCGGTCATGCTGCCAGTCTAGGGAAGACCTTTCGGTCCGTCAAACGCGCGTTGACATACTGACAATTTTAGTACAAAGTGTCAGAAACCACGGGAGATTGTCCATGAGCTTTACCCTGTCCATCAATGGCGCCCCGCGCGAAGTCGATTTGCCGGCGGATGTACCTCTGCTTTGGGTGCTGCGCGACGGGCTGGGGCTGACCGGGACCAAGTTCGGCTGCGGCGTGGCCGCTTGTGGGGCCTGCACGGTGCTGATTGACGGGCAGGCGGTGCGGTCTTGCCAAGTGCCGCTGTCGGATGCGGTGGGCAAAATCACCACGATCGAAGGTCTGGGTCAGCCTGGCGGGCTGGCGCCGTTGCAGGCCGCTTGGGTCAAGCATCAGGTTGCGCAGTGCGGCTACTGCCAGTCGGGGCAGATCATGCAGGCGGCAGCTCTTCTGGCCGAAGTGCCGGAACCGACTGACCAGGACATCGACGACGCCATGCAGGGCAACCTCTGCCGTTGTGGCACATATCCGCGCATCCGCGCCGCGATCCTGGATGCCGCGCAGATGATGAAGGCAGGCTGACATGGCAAGCTGGAAGACGATTACCCGCCGTTCGTTCCTGGTCCTTGGCGCAGCATTTGCTGGGGGCGCCGCCTTCGGAGCCTACAAGATTGCCGAAGTGCCGGCGAACCCGCTGGTCCCTGGTCCGGATGGGATGCCGCTGAACCCCTGGGTGATCATCAATGCCGACGGGGTCACTGTCATCGCGCCCCGCGCGGAAATGGGGCAGGGTATCTCTACCACGCTGGCGGCTCTGGTGGCCGAGGAGCTGGATGTGGACTGGGATCAGGTGCGCGTCCTGCATGGCCCGCCCGCCCAAGCCTATTACAACGCAGGTTTCGTCGAGCGGATGTCGAACGAGCCGGACTACAAACTGTCGCTGGCACAGAACAGCCACAACGTGATCCTCGCAGCCTTGCCAAAGATATTCTCGCTGCAGATGACCGGCGGGTCGACGGGTGCCATCGGCGGCTTCGTGCAGATGCGGCTGGCCGGGGCGGGGGCGCGCGAGGCGCTGAAGGCTGCGGCGGCGAAGCGGCTGGGGGTCGCGCCCGACACGCTGAAGACCGAAGGTGGCAAGGTGATCGGGGTGGAGACCTTCACCTATGCCGAGCTGGCTGCCGAGGCCGTGGATCTGGTGCCAGGCGACGTCACGCTCCGCGATCCGTCGACCTGGCGCTACGTCGGCAAGTCGATGCCCCGGCTTGACATGGTAGCCAAGTCCACCGGGACCGAGACCTTCGGCATCGACATCGTCCTGCCGGGAATGAAGTTCGCCACAGTCCGGATGAACCCGCATCGCGGTGGTGCGATGACCGGTTTCGATCCCGAAGCGGCGCTCGCCTTTCCCGGTGTGGAGCAGGTGATCGGATTGGGGTCGGGGGTTGCGGTCGTCGCCAACACCACCTGGGCAGCGATGCAGGCGGCAGCGCTGGTCGATATCGAATGGGGCAAGGCCGACTATCCGGCCGACACCCCGGCGATGATGGCCAGAATCGAGGCGGCCTTTGCCACAGCGCCCGACTCGCGCTTGCGCGACGACGGCGACGTCGAAGTGGAACTGGCCAAGGGTGGCGTCATCGAGGCCGAATACCGTATCCCCTTCCTGGCCCATGCTTCTATGGAGCCGCTGAACGCGACCGCTTGGGTCAAACCGGACGGCACGGTCGAGGTCTGGTGTGGCAACCAGGCCCCGATCATGACACGCGATGCAATTGCCGCGGCCTTGCGGGTCGGGGCGGAGACGGTGACGCTGCACACACCGGTCATGGGCGGCGGCTTCGGTGGTCGCACGGACCCAGTGCCTGCCGTCCTGGCCGCGCGGGTGGCCGCGGCGATGCCAGGCACACCCATCAAGCTGACCTACAGCCGCGAAGAGGACATGACGCAAGACTACTACCGTCCCGCCGCCATCGCCCGGCTGTCGGGACGGGTCGAGAACGGCAAGGCGACAGCGCTTTGGGGCCGGACCTCGGCACCCTCGGCAACCCGGAATGCCCTGGCCCGGCTGGTGGGCTTTGCGCCACCCGGTCCGGACCGGGCCACGGTCGAGGGCGGCTTTGACCAGCCCTATGGGCTTCAGAATTACCGCTACGACGGCCATGTCGCCGATCTGACCGTGCCCTTGGGCTTCTGGCGGTCGGTCGGCAATTCGATGAACGCCTTCTTCCTGGAAAGCTTCATCGACGAGATGGCCCACGCCGCCAAAGCCGACCCGCTGGCGTTCCGGTTGGAGCTGATGCAGGGGACCCATGCGCCGTCGGCCACCCTGCTTGAAACCGTCCGTGAGATGTCGGGTTGGGACAGCCTCAAGCGTCCCGGGTTCGGGCGTGGAGTTGCCTTCTGCTATTCCTTCGGCACGCCGGTGGCGCAGGTGCAGGAGGTGCAGCAGACCTCCGACGGCATAAAGCTGACCCGTGCCTGGATCGCCTGCGACCCGGGGCTGGCGATGGATCCGTCGATCGTCGAGGCGCAGATGACCGGTGCGATGGTCTATGGCCTGTCGGCAGCCGTGCAAGGGGCCATCACCTTTGCGGATCAGGCGGTCGTCGAGCAGAACTTCCCGGACTTTGACCCCTTGCGGATGCATACCACGCCGCGCTTCGAGGTCAGGGTCCTGCAGAACAACGGTACGTTCGGCCATATAGGCGGCGTGGGCGAGCCGGGTACTCCCCCTGCCGCGCCGGCCCTTGCAAATGCGCTGTTCGATCTGACGGGCACCCGCGCCCGCGAGTTGCCGCTGAACAGGACGTTCGACTTCCTGGTCTAATCCCGAAGCAGCCGCCGCGCCGCAAGCCAGCTGGCGGCTGCCATCACCCCGGCTGTTGCCAGGCAAAGTGGCACTCCGCCGAACTGGAAGCTTAGGCCCGAAAGCAGCGTGCCGACCAAGCGGCCCGCGGCATTGGCCATGTAGTAGAAGCCCACGTCCCGTGTGATCCGGTCGGCCGAGCCAAAAGCCAGGATCAGGTAGGAATGGACCGACGAGTTGATCGCGAAGACGAATCCGAAGACCAGGAGGCCGAGGATCAACGTGGCGGTCAGCCAGGGTGCCGGACCCTGAGCGACCCAGGCGGCCCCGGCCAGCAGGAAGGGGATCGGCACCAGAAGACCGGCCCAGGTGACGGCCTTCCGCGTGGTGTCGACCTCGGGCTGGGCCTTTGCGCCAAGGATTCGGGGCGCGGCCGCCTGCACCAGCCCATAGGCTATGATCCAGACTGCAAGGAACGCTCCGATCAGGAAGAAGGCCTCGCGACGTCCTTCGGCGGAGCCGTCGGACAAGACCGCCTGGAAGTAGACCGGGATGCCGACCACGAACCAGACATCGCGCGCGCCGAACAGGAACAGCCGAGCAAGGGACAGCCGGTTGACGCGGGCATCGGTCGACCGCCAGCCGCCCCAGGCCTCTTCGGCCTTGATCCGACCCGGCAGGCCGGACGGCAGGAACAGGACCACCGCGATCAGGATCAGCGTCAGCACCCCGGCCATTGCCCAGACCGACGCAGAGAAGCCCAGCAGGGCCAGAAGGGCGGCGCCAAGGAAGAAGCCCAGACCCTTTACCGCGTTCTTTGACCCGGTCAACACCGCGACCCAGCGGAAAAGCCCGCCCCCTTCCGTCGGAGCCAAGAGCTTCACCGCCGATTTCGACGACATCTTGGCCAGGTCCTTCGCAACGCCCGACACCCCCTGCACCGCCATGACGAAGGCGACCGAGGCCGCAATGCTCCATCCGGGGTCAAGCTGGGACAGGGCGATCAGCGCCAGGACCTGCAGCCCAAGTCCCAAGTACAAGGTTGCCGCCAGCCCGAAGCGCGCGGCCAGCCAGCCCGCACCAAGGTTGGTGACGATGCCTGCGAGTTCGTAAAGCAGGAACAGCCAGGCCAGCTGGATCGGTGTGAAGCCCAACCCGTTGAAATGCAGGAGTACCAGCATGCGCAGCGCGCCGTCGGACAGCATGAAGGCCCAATAGGCCGCCGTCACCGCCGCATAGGCGCGCAGGGGGTTCGAGGAGTTCACAGGGACCTGGCGACCATCCGGGCGATGTCCGCCAGGCGGCATGAATAGCCCCATTCGTTGTCGTACCACGCATAGATCTTCACTTGCGTGCCGTTGATCACCATCGTCGATTGCGCGTCGATGATGGCGGAGCGGGGATCGTTGGTGAAATCCGACGACACCAGCGCCCGCGTCTCGTAGCCGAGGATGCCCTTCAGCGAACCCTCCGCTGCAGCCGCGAAAATGGCGTTCACCTCTTCGGCAGTCGTCGGACGCTCGACCTCGAAAACGCAGTCGGTCAGCGAGGCGTTCAGGAGTGGAACCCGCACGGCATGACCGTTGAGACGCCCCTTCAGCTCGGGGTAGATCAGGGTGATGGCGGTGGCACTGCCTGTGGTGGTGGGGATCAGGTTCATCAGCGCCGAGCGCGCGCGACGCATGTCCTTGGCCGGACGGTCAACGATGGTCTGGGTGTTGGTCACGTCGTGGATCGTGGTGATGGAGCCGTGGCGGATGCCGAGCGCCTCGTGGATGACCTTGACCACCGGGGCAAGGCAGTTCGTCGTGCAGGACGCAGCCGTGACGAGGGTCTGCGACCCGTCATAAAGCTGATGGTTCACCCCGTAGACCAGGTTCAGCGCACCACCGTCCTTGACCGGAGCACTGACGACAACCGTCTTCACCCCTGCTGCGCAATAGGGCGCGACCTTGGCGGCGGTCTTGAAGACGCCCGTGCAGTCGATCACAAGATCCACAGCCAGTTCTGCCAGCGGCAGGGCTTCAATGGCTTTCTCGTGCGTCAGGCGGATCGTTTGGCCGTTCAAAACCAAAGCGCCGGCACCAGCTGCGACCGGAGTGCGCCAGCGGCCATGAACCGAGTCGAATTCCATCAGCAAGGCATGCTGTTCCGCGTCGCCGACGGGGTCGTTGAGCAGGACGATCTCACCTCCGGCCCCGGTGTCGATGAGGTCTCGGAGGACAAGCTTTCCGATTCGGCCAAGGCCGTTCAGTGCGATGCGGGGCATGCGATCAGGCCTTTTCGTCGTGGTCGATCGCGATTGCGTCGACATGGGTCTGAAGGGAGAGCCGCGTCAAAGACTCGAAGGGCAGTTCAACGAAGGCCATGATCCGGCGGCGGAGCGCCGCATAGGTGCGGGCAAAGGCCAGCGCCCTGTCCGCATCCGTGCCGGCTGCCTTCACTGGGTCTGGTAGACCCCAGTGTCCGGTGATCGGCTGGCCCGGCCAGGGGGGGCATTCCTCGGCTGCTGCGGTGTCACAGACGGTGAAGACGAAATCCATGATCGGTGCGCCGGGCTGCTGGAATTCCGACACATGTTTGGACCTCAGGCCCGAGATGTCGTGGCCGTTTCGCCGCAGGACGTCCAGCGCAAAGGGGTTCAACGCGCTTCCCGGCCGGGTGCCTGCGGAAAAGGCCTGGAACCGGCCCTGACCAAGGTCACGCAACAGCGCCTCGGCGAAGATCGACCGCGCAGAGTTGCCAGAGCAGATGAAGAGGACGTCGAAGTCGGTATCGCGCATGGTGACATCCTTCCGTGCGTCGAGAAGACGCGACAAGAGATCGGGCCGCCCCCGCCCGACGTCGAGGGCGAGATAGCCGACAAGGGCCTCGGCAGCGTCGAGATCGACGGCATAGAACAGCGACCGTCCCTGCCGCCGGACAGTTATCAGACCCGCTTCGGCGAGGTCGGCGAGATGGTGTGACAGGGTATTCTGCTTCAGGGACAAAGCCTCTGCTATTTCGGTCGGGCGGATACCTTGTGGCGCGAACCGCATCATCAGCCGGAACACGGCAAGGCGGCCGGGATGGCCGAGCATGGCGAAGGCGTGGGAGGCGGATATCATTTCCATATTTCCAGATTAATGGAAATATTTGTGGAGGTCCAATGAACCTTTAATGACAAGCCGCTGCTCCTTACGGGATGGTGTCCCGTCGCCTTTCGGTCAGGGCTCGATCAGGTCAACAAGCAGAAGAACAATCGACTGCGCGTCGTCAGCGCAGGATCAATCTGCCCGTCAGTTGGGGGGTAGATTTACCTGCAGCCTGGTGTGGTTGGGTTGCCGCGGCGGTCGGGCGGTCACCCTAGACCGAACAGATCGCTGAGCCACGTCATCTGCCGTTGCTCCTGGAAGGCCTGGCCGCCCTCGTGGTTGTTGAACTCGTACTCCGCAATCGACTTTGATCCGGCATAGGCGTTGAAGGCGCCGTAGACGGTCGAGGGCGGACAGACGTCGTCCATCAATGCCACGGAAAACAGGGCCTTGGCCGTCGCGGTCCGGGCAAAATTGACCCCGTCGAAGTACGCAAGCGTTTCCATCACGCGGGCCTTCTGGTCGCGGTGCTGCGCGAGGTAGCGGACGATTTCGAGATAGGGGTTCTGGGCCGCCATCCGCAGCGCGCGCGGAAAGTCGCAGAGGAAAGGCACATCGGGCAAGACGGCCCGAACACGCGGGTCAAGGCCACCGACAGCCAGCGCAATTCCGCCACCCTGACTGCCGCCACAGAGGGCAATGCGGTCGGCATCGATGCTGTCCTGCTCGAGCATCGCATCGATGGCCCGCACTCCATCGGTGAAAACTCGGCGGTAGTAATAGTCGTTCTTGTCGAGCACCCCACGTGTCATGAACCCGGGAAACGACACTCCGGCGCCGACGGGATCGGGGGTGTCGCCAACACTCCACACGCTGCCCTGACCCCGCGTGTCCATCTTGAAATGGGCAAAGCCGGACGAAGCCCAGTGCAGGTTTTCATGCGGAAGGCCGCGTCCGCCACCGTAGCCGATGAACTGGACGACAAGCGGCAGTCGCCCGGTCCGCTGGCGGGGAAGCGTCAACCAGCCTTTGACGGGATGGCCGCCAAAGCCCGGGAAGGTCATGTCGAACACCTCAAGCGCCTTAACCGTGGTGTCCGCCGGTCGCAGGTCCACAGTGCCACCGGCAGCGCGCGCTTCGGCGATCGTCTCGCGCCAGAAGGACTGGAAGTCGTCGGGCATCGCGACGCTGCTTTGGTAGGCGGCAAGCTCGGGGTGGATAAGGTCGGGAAAGGGCATGGTGGTTCGTTCTCCGATGTCCAGACAACGATGGGAGGAGATGCCGACTTCGGCAAGGGACATTGCATCCCAGCCGCCCCGCGCACCGCTTTCGTCGCCGCCGGATGCAAGTGGGCACGGGGTAAGCAATTCGCCCAGGCACTTTGACATCGGTGATGAGAGGATGGTTCGATAGGGAACGGACGCTGTTGGCATATGGCGGAGATTGCCTTTTCCCTGCCGTTCCGGTTCTGTGCCGAGATGCGAACCGCAAGCGATCTTGGACGGCCCCTGGAGGGGGCTTTGTGGATGGCGGGGGCCGGACTTTCCTTTGTGGGGGTCAACGGAATCGTCCGCTATCTTGGAACCGAGCTTCCGGCGGCCCAATCGGCCTTCATCAGATTCGGCTTTGGTCTGCTGTTCCTGCTGCCGGCGTTGTGGACGATGCGGGGGATGCGGTTTCCGCCTGGAGTGGGACGGATGTTCCTGGGTCGTGGGGCGCTGCATGTGGTGGCGGTCATCCTGTGGTTCTATGCCATGGCGCGGGTTCCCGTAGCGGAAATGGCGGCGATTGCCTTCCTGGGGCCGGTGATGGTTCTGGTGATCGGAGGGCTTTTGCTGGGAGAGGGCCTGGGCGCGCGGCGGGTCGGGGCGGTGCTGGTTGCGGTCGCGGGCGGGTTGATCGTGCTGCGGCCAGGGGTGCGGGAACTGTCGCTAGGACACCTGTCGCAGCTTGGGGCGACGGTGTTCTTCTCGATCAGTTACATCATCGCGAAGCGGTTGAGCCGGGAGGCTCCGGCGTCCAGTATCGTGGCAGTGCTTTCGATTACGGTAACGGCTGGGCTTCTGCCACTGGCCGTGGCGCAATGGCAGCAGGTGCGGTGGGAGCAGGTTGGGTGGCTTGCCTGCGTGGCCGCGCTGGCGACACTGGGGCATTATGCGATGGCGAAGGCGTTCAGGGCGGCGCCACTGGCGGTGACGCAGCCGGTGACCTTCCTCCAGTTGATCTGGGCGGCCCTGCTGGGGGCGCTTGCGTTCGGCGAACCGGTGGAGCCTTGGGTGCTGGCAGGGGGGGCGCTGATCATCCTGGCGATCAGCGCAAATACCTTGGTCGAGGCGCGGCGGGAGCGGCAAGCTCCGGCGGTGGTGGAGGACCCCTGAGAGACGGTGGGCGGATCACCCACCAACCGCACGGACGGATCTGGACCGCTTTGCGAGCACTGCCATCCGGATCCCGGCGGTGCGTGGCCGAAGAGGCGTGTGCATGTCCAACAGCGCGCAGGTGAAGGCTGGGCAATCCGCCTGCCTTCCGCCCGTTGCGGGACAACTGCCTGCAGCGCGCGGTCTGCTCGGCGGTTGTGAAGGAAGCTTCCCTAGGGTCCCCGGTCAAGGCGATCCCGCGGAGGTTCTGATGCCCGATGAAACGACGATCCTGTCGCTGCCCCTGATCCTTCCGGCGCAGGCGCAGAAGCATGTCACGCACAACGAGGCCCTGGTGAAGCTGGACCTGATGGTGCAGTTGGCGGTGATCAACCGCACGCTCACCACGCCTCCGCCGCTGCCGACCATCGGCGACCGGCATATCGTGGCGACTGGCGCGACGGGTCCCTGGGTCGGGCAGGCGGGACGGATTGCGCTTTATACGGAGGCAGGATGGCAGTTTACCCAGCCGCTGAACGGCTGGCAGGCCTATGTGATGGCCGAAAGTCAGATGGCCTTCTTCAATGGCTTGTCCTGGATCGCGCTGTCGGATGGGCCTTTCACGGTCGGACAGCTGGGAGTTTCAGCCACACCGGACGCGACGAACCGGCTGGCAGTCTCGTCACCGGCGACGCTGCTGAACCACGCGGGCTCGGGGCACCAGCTCAAGCTGAACAAGGCAGTGACGGGCGACACGGCGAGCCTTCTGTTCCAGACAGGCTTTTCCGGGCGGGCCGAGATGGGGACTGCAGGGGCGGACGATTTCAGCGTCAAGGTCAGCGTCGACGGGACGAACTGGTCGGTCGCGCTGATCGCGGCTGCGGCGACGGGCGAGGTGACTTTGCCGCGTCCGGTGCTTCTGGGCGGGCAGGCGGCGGACCCCTCGGCACCTCCCGACGGAACGCTGTGGTTGAACACCACGACGGGCGAAGTGAAGGTGCGGACTGCCGGCGTCACCCAGGTCATCGGCGGCAGCGGTGTCAGCGATGGCGACAAGGGAGACATCACCGTCTCGTCCTCTGGGGCGACCTGGACGATTGATGCCGGAGCAGTCTCGCTGGGCAAGATGGCTGATCTTGCGAGCAGCACCATCCTGGGGCGGGTAACGGCCGGGACCGGCAGCCCCGAGGCCTTGAGCGCGGTGCAGGTTCGCACGATCCTGAACGTGGCGAATGGAGCGACCGCCAACGCGGCTGATGCATTCCTGCTGGCGCGGGCCAACCATACCGGGACCCAGGCGGCTTCGACCATAACTGGTCTGGCTGGGGTGGCGACGAGCGGGTCGGCCAGCGACCTCACGTCTGGGACGCTGCCTGCGGCGCGGTTCGACGACACGGCGCACGGAAGCCGGGCAGGTGGCGCTTTGCATGCTGCGGCCACCGGATCGGTCGCGGGCTTCATGTCGCCGGCAGACAAGACCAAGCTTGATGCGATCACCGGCAGCAACACCGGGGACCAGACGATCACACTGACCGGAGAGGTGACTGGGTCTGGCACGGGGTCCTTCGCGGCGACCATCGCGGCGAACGCTGTCGGCAATACCAAGCTTGCCGACATGGGCGCGAACACGATCAAGGCCAATGCGACGGCGGCGACGGCGGATCCGGGCGATCTGGCGGTGGGTACGAACTCGGTCGTGGGGCGTGTGGCGGGCAACATCGTCGCAGCGCAGCTGGTCGATGCGCAGATCGCTTCGGCGACGATCACCAACGGAAAGCTGGCCAGCGTAACAACGGCGACGTTGAAGGGCCGCGCTACCGCTGGGACGGGTGCGCCCGAGGACCTGACCGCCACACAGGCAACGGCGCTGTTGGACACGTTCAGCAGTGGCGCGAAGGGCCTGGCGCCTGCTTCGGGCGGGGGCACGACGAATTTCTTGCGGGCAGACGGGACTTGGGCCGCGCCTGCGGGCGGTGGTGTTTCCGACGGCGACAAGGGTGACATCACTGTCTCGGGTTCAGGCGCGACCTGGACGGTGGATGCGGATGCCGTGTCGAACGCAAAGCTTGCGAACATGCCGGCGGTGACGATCAAGGGCAACGCGAGCGGTGCATCGGCCGATCCGGCGGACCTGACGGGGACGCAGGTGACGGCGCTGCTGGACACTTTCACCAGTGCCGCCAACGGTCTTGCGCCCGCATCGGGTGGGGGAACGACCAACTTTCTGCGGGCGGATGGAACCTGGGCGGCACCTCCTGGTGGGGGCGGCGGCTCTCCCGGCGGAGCGAGCGGAGAGATCCAGTTCAACAGCGCGGGCAACTTCGCGGGCGCGGCGGATGTCGAGATTGAAGGCGGCCAGTTGCGTCTTCCTGCGA